>NZ_JACGVP010000001.1:0-503444 GCF_014077275.1 Colwellia sp. BRX8-7
AACGTTTTATTTAATTTAATTTAAAGTTCTTTTCGAAGATTCAAACCTTATCTATAAAACGTTAAGTTAACTACTTTACTCTAAAGTGATGTAGATAACTTATCAAAACAGCTCTTTCGTGGTTCTTTTTGACTGAACCCCTTGGAACTGGAGCGCATTTTAGAGATTTCTCGCTGGGCGTCAACCCTTTTTTGTAATAACTTTGAAATAAATACTTATTCGCTCGATTAACGTACAAACTGTATTTTTATTGTGGTTTAATCAAACAACTAATGCCTTTTGCTCACAAAGCTGGTGCTACAGACAGTTAATTACTGCTGTTATTTATCTTTCGAGTTATCAACCGTATTAAAGTCTTCATCTTTGTCATCACCGACGACATCTTCTAATTTTAACTTATTAACAGAGCGGATAGTCGTAAACGGCCCCGAGCAAGCATAGAAGCCAAATACGATAAGTAAAACATTCTCTGGACTAGAAGCGATAATGACGAAGGCGAGTACAATGAGCAAAACCACAAAAAAATTAACTTTCCCCTTCCAATCGACTTCTTTAAAACTATTGTAACGAAAGTTACTGACCATCAACAATCCTGCAAGCATAGTAATAATGCCAACAACAATGCCATAGTCTTGGCCATTTATTTGATATTCTGCACCAACCCAGACCAAACTGGCAATAACTGCCGCGGCCGCTGGGCTTGCTAAACCTTGGAAAAATCGTGCATCAGCAATACCCACCTGCGTATTAAAACGTGCTAAACGAAGTGCTGCACAGGCAACAAAGACAAAAGCGGCTAACCAACCAAATTTTCCGTAACTCGATAACGCCCAATTATAAGCGACAAGTCCAGGGGCTATACCAAAAGAGACCATATCAGCCATACTGTCATATTCGGCACCAAATTCACTTTGTGTATTTGTCATCCGAGCAACGCGCCCATCTAAACCATCAAATATCATGGCAATGAATATTGCTACAGCTGCACTAATAAAATGACCATTCATTGAGGAAACTATGGCAAAAAAACCAGAAAAAAGTCCTGCGGTTGTTAATAGGTTAGGTAATAGGTAAATACCTTTCGAAGGAGTACTGGTATTTGTTTTTTTATCATTCATTATTGTTACAACGCTTGTTTAAAAATATATAGGTATAGTTAATCAAATCTAACATAAAAAACTATCATGGGTATATTAGAGAGTAATAGCATAATAATTCCTCGTTATAATTTGTAAAGTCCCAATTGTATTGTTATATAAAGTATTAGGATTTTTCTTTATATAGTTAATAGGTGACCAATGAGTTTTCGTATTCTGTTATTTGGGCTGATATTTTATTTTGGCTTTTGTTCGGCGAGTGAACTAATGGTCTATCGCTGGGTAGATGAAAACAATGTTGTTCATTTTAGTCAACATCAACCTGTTGGTGATGAGTACACCCAATTTTTAGTGTCTAATCAGTCAAGTGTAACTAGTCGCGCAGACATTATTACCAACCCGCTAGTTTCAGATGACGATGTGATCCCTCAACAAAATCAAGATAACCTCACGGCGACTATAAACAGACCTGAAAAATGTCTAGAGGCACAAGAAAATATTGCCATGTTAATGGCTTTTGATAAGGTCCAATATACGGATGAAGAAGGCAGTAAACAGATATTAACAAAAACAGAGAAACAACAGCAATTAGCGATAAACCAAAAACGCACAGAAGTTTACTGTGCGTCTTTAAGTGAAATGCCATAATACAAATTTGTTAGTGCGTAAAAACTAATTCACCGTCACTGACTTCAATACTTATCTCTGCCTTGTTTTTAAAGGCTCCTGACAATATTTTCTGAGCTAATGGGTTTTCAATTTTTTGTCTAATTACCCTTTTCAACGGTCTTGCTCCAAATAGAGGATCAAATCCAGCCAAAGAAATCAGCGCAAGTGCTTCTTGGCTAATTGATAGCTTAATATCTTGGTCTGCTAAACGATCTCTTAGACCGTCAATTTGTATTGCTGCTATTTTTTCTATCTGTTGTGATATTAATGGATGAAAAACAACTGTTTCATCAATGCGATTAATAAACTCAGGCTTAAAATGTAAACTCACTTCTGACATTACCTTAGATTTCATTTCTTCATACTGACCGTCATCAGCAAATTTTTGAATGTGATCAGAGCCAATATTAGAAGTCATAATGATAACAGTGTTTTTAAAATCAACAGTTCGCCCTTGACCATCCGTTAAACGTCCATCATCGAGCACTTGTAATAATATATTAAAAACATCACTGTGCGCTTTTTCAATTTCATCAAGAAGAATAACAGAATAAGGTTTGCGTCGAACAGCTTCAGTTAAATAGCCCCCTTCTTCATACCCTACATATCCGGGAGGAGCCCCCACTAACCGAGAAACTGAATGTTTTTCCATAAATTCAGACATATCGACACGAATAAGTGCATCTTCACTGTCAAAAAGATAATGGGCTAATGCTTTCGTAAGTTCGGTTTTACCCACACCAGTAGGACCTAAAAATAAAAACGATCCTATCGGCTGGCTTGGATCGGCAAGCCCAGCTCTTGAACGTCGGATAGCATTCGAAACACTGATAACCGCTTCGTTTTGTCCTATAACTCGCTGATGCAAGTTATCCTCCATTTGCAGTAACTTATCGCATTCTTCTTCAAGCATCTTAGAAACAGGAATACCCGTTGCTCGACTTAATACATCTGCAATTTCAACTTCAGTGACTTTATTTTTTAATAACGTCATTTCTTGCATTTCTGCTTGGCTTGCTAAATCGAGTTGTTTTTCTAATTCCGGTATTTTGCCATATTGTAATTCTGACATTTGGTTAAGATCGCCCAATCGTCGGGCAGCCTCTAAGTCAAGCCGAGCTTGTTCTAAATCTGTTTTAATAGCCTGTGTACCATGTAAAGCAGCCTTTTCAGTTTTCCAAATCTCGTCTAACTCATCAAAATTAGTCTGACAAACGCTAAGATCCAATGAGATCAGTCCTAAACGTTTTTTAGAAGCCTCATCTGAATCTTTCTCTAATGCCCGTTGTTCTAATTTCAGTTGAATGATACGCCGCTCTAATCGGTCTAAGTCTTCAGGCTTAGAGTCTATTTGCATACGAATACTAGAAGCCGCTTCATCTATAAGATCAATCGCTTTATCAGGTAATTGTCTATCACTGATATAACGATGTGACAAAGTAGCAGCGGCGACTATGGCTGGATCGGTAATATCAACACTGTGATGAAGTTCGTAACGCTCTTTTAAACCGCGCAATATGGCAATCGTATCTTCAACACTAGGCTCTTCGATTAATATTTTTTGAAAACGACGCTCTAAGGCTGCATCCTTTTCAATATATTGACGATATTCGTCCAATGTTGTCGCGCCGACACAATGTAAATCACCACGGGCAAGTGCTGGTTTTAACATATTTCCAGCATCCATCGCGCCATCAGATTTACCTGCACCGACCATGGTATGAAGTTCATCAATAAATAAAATGACTTGCCCTTCTTCTTTGGCTAGCTCACTCAATACCGCCTTTAAACGTTCTTCAAATTCACCACGATATTTAGCGCCAGCAACCAAAGCCCCCATATCCAATGATAATACCCGCTTACCTTTTAATCCTTCAGGAACTTCATGATTAATGATACGTTGTGCTAACCCTTCGGCGATGGCTGTTTTACCAACACCTGGCTGACCAATTAATACCGGATTATTTTTCGTACGACGTTGTAAAACTTGTATCGTGCGACGTATTTCATCATCTCGGCCAATAACGGGATCTAGTTTGCCCTGCTCGGCAAGCTCTGTTAGGTTCACCGTATATTTATCAAGTGCTTGTCGAATATCTTCAGCATTAGGCTCATCAACTTTTTGACCGCCACGCACATGTAATATTGCATCTTGAACACGTTGTTCACTTGCCCCAAGCGACTTTAATATTTGGCCTAGCTTTCCTTTGTCTTCAATAGCGGCAAGGATAAAAACATCAGAAGATATATACTTATCACCCATTTTTTGTGCGAACTTATCGCAGAGGTTAAGTAAGTTCCCCATAGCAGAAGAAAGTTGTACGTCGCCACCCGATCCAGAAACTTGCGCAAGTTGTTCTATAACCGTCTCGACTTGTGATCGCAGTGAAAGAACATTAATTCCTGCACTTTTCAATAAGGGTATAATGCTACTCGCGTTCTGATTTAATAGCGCTAACATGATATGCACGGGTTCTATAAATTGATGATCCCGACCTAATGCTATTGACTGTGCGTCTGAAATAGCGACTTGAAATGCTTGGGTTAATCTGTCTAAACGCATGAGGCTCTCCTGCCTAACAAAGAAAAATATTCTTTTATACCTTATAGATAAGGATATAATTGAAATTTTTCAAGGAACAAAATGAAAAGCTTTTGATTTGAAATAAGATTTAGTTTGTTTTTTAAACTTATTTTCGACAAATTATCGAAGCCATTCGTCCGGTAATGGTATCTCGTCGATAAGAGTAATACTGCTGTTCATTAGAATAGGTACAATGGTTTAAATGATGAACCTTATTAATACCGAGCGTATTTAGTTGGATTCTTGCTATCATTGCTAAATTGGCTAGGTATTTACCTTTATGTTTTTCCAGCGCTAATGGTTCATTTATAGCAGTGAAAGCCGATACAAATTTTTCTGACTGACTTTCAAAGGCACACTTTACTTCTTGCCCTACTTCAAAAGCATATTCACCAATACAAGGCCCCAACCAAGCAATGATATTTTCATTGTCTGTTTTCATATTATTGACGGTATTGGTAATAATATTTTTAGCTAAGGGTTTCCAACCACCATGGATCGCAGCAATTTCACTGCCGTCTATTGCAGTTAATAATATCGGTAAACAATCAGCGGTCATCACGGCTAAAGCAATATTCTTTTGCCGAGTGATTATCGCATCAGCTACTAAAGGCGTTTTTGAATAAGATTCTATGGTCACAACTTTATTACCATGAACTTGTTCAAGCCATTGAATTTTTGTATTAAGCGGTAAGTATGCGAGTAACGAAGCTCTATTTTTATTGACATTAACCAAGTCATCACCAACATGTTCGCCCAAGTTAAATTGGCCGTATACTGAAGAATAGCTATGATTAGAGGATAACGATTTTTTTTGAGGATGGAGTCTTGTCGAAGTAAAAGCCAGTACATTTAGTACTGGCCATTCTATATTGTAGAGACTGTTATAAATAGTCGTCTGTTGCGTTGATTTTCGAATCTTCACGCAAAACATTTGTTAAATTAACCATATCCTCTGGAATAGGTGCATGCCAAGTCATTTCTTCACCAGTTATAGGGTGAAATAATGACAACATTGCCGCATGTAATGCTTGGCGCTTAAAACTACGCAATAAATCCCGCAAATCTTCTGTCGCATTTTTAGGAGGACGAGGACGACCACCGTAGTTAGGATCTCCAATCAATGGATGGGTTATATGCGCCATATGAACACGAATTTGATGTGTACGACCCGTTTCAAGACGTAATCTTAAACGTGTGTGTAAACGGAATTTTTCCATTACACGATAATGCGTTACCGATGGACGTCCAAAAGGACTAACAGCCATGTGTGTTCTTTTGGTTGAATGACGACCTATAGGTTCATCAACCATACCACCAGCTGTCATTAGACCATTAGCAATCGCTTCATACTCACGCGTTATTTCACGCTCTTGTATAGCATCGACTAAGTTTGTTTGCGCTGCAATTGTTTTAGCAATAACCATCAAACCCGTTGTGTCTTTATCTAGTCTATGGACGATGCCGGCACGAGGGACAACATCAAGCTGTGGGCAATGATACAATAAAGCATTAAGTACCGTGCCATCAGGATTACCTGCACCTGGGTGAACTACAAAACCAGCAGGTTTATTAATAACTATAATATCGTCATCTTCATAAACAATATTTAAAGGAATATTTTGTGGTTCAAATCGCACGTCGCCTTCAACTTCAGTTGATATTTTGATCACTTCCCCGCCAAACATTTTCTCGCGTGGTATTATCAAAATAGCGCCGTTTAAAGTAACGTGACCTGCTAAGATCCATTCTTTTATGCGAGAACGAGAATATTCAGGGAACATCTCAGCTAATGTTTGGTCGAATCGTTTACCTAAACAAGTTTCAGGAACCGTATCTGTATGTTGAATTATTTCAGCCATTAAAATTTCTATTTAACTCTCTATAAATTTACTATGAATTAGCGCTGTGCAAGGCAAGTATGCTAGGTTAGAATGCCAGTGTTTATTTTACCTCTTTGCTCTATTAATTACATTAAGTAATTTGCAAAGGGCGTATATTTATTTAACTAATACCTTTAACTAAAACAAAGTAGTGATAACAAAGTCTATGCAAAATTTGACAATAAAAATGATAATACTAGTGCTTTCATTAGGGCTAGCGGCGTGTTCATCATCAAACAAAACCGACATTGAAAAAGTACCAGACAAGTCAGCACAAGCATTGTTCACCGATGCTAGAACTGCGCTTGATAGTGGCTTATATCAACGAGCTATCCAGATTTTATCAGCAATTGACTCACGCTTTCCATTTGGTCCTATCTCTCATCAAGTGCAATTAGACTTAATTTATGCTTATTATAAGAGTGGTAATTCAGCTCAAGGTATTGCTTTGGCGGATCGTTTCCTGCGTTTAAATCCTGATCATGTCAATCTTGATTATGTTTATTACATGCGAGCGTTAATCAATATTTCAACTGAAGAGAACCTTTTTCAAGAATTAGCAGGCATTGATCGTTCAGACAGAGATCCAACGGCTGCTCGCGAAGCATTCAAAGACTTTAAAACGATTTTGACTGAGCTACCGCAAAGCAAATATGCCGCTGATGCACGCAAACGTATGATTGGTATAAAATCACGTTTAGCTAAGTATGAATTAACAGTAGCTCGTTTTTATATGAAACGTGATGCTTGGGCCTCAGCAGCAAATCGTGGTAAGTACATTGTTGAATACTTCTCGCCTAGCCAGGAAGTGGAACAAGCCTTAGAGATTATGATTGAGTGTTACGACAAGTTAGATTTAATGGATTTAAAAATTAATGCGAAGCAAGTCTTAGCAGCAAATTATCCAAATAATAAGTTTTTAACTCGTTAAGTTTTAACTGTTTGTTAGCATTGAAATATAAGCTATAAAAATTTGCCTTATCAATAATAAGGTTTAAATTAATAAAAAGCCCATTGAGATATAATACTCAATGGGCTTTTTTTATGATGGGATTAACTGATAAAATTAAATAGCGGCTTCATCTTCTTCACCCGTACGGATTCTGATCACCCGCTCAACATCAGTGATAAATATTTTTCCATCACCAATTTTACCGGTTTGCGCTGTTTCTATAATAGCATTAACACAACGCTCAACTTGTTCTGTGGTGACAACAATTTCTAATTTTACTTTCGGTAAGAAATCAACCATATATTCTGCACCACGATAGAGCTCAGTGTGCCCTTTTTGTCGGCCAAAACCTTTTACTTCTGAAACAGTCATGCCTGTGATGCCAATTTCACTTAATGCTTCACGCACATCATCCATTTTAAATGGTTTGATAATTGCTTCTATTTTTTTCATTGTTGTTATCCATTAACCGCGAAATATACTTTGAATTGTACACAATTATATCAAATAAACCCAAGCGCTATATTTGTTGTAAGTCATTTAAATTTCAGATACTGAACAAACTAGCCAATACCGGTTACCTATATATTGAAGTATTACAGGTATACGTTACACTAGGATAATTTAACTTATCAAATAACTATCAAATAACTATCAAAGGAAGTTGAATGGATCCGCAATTGATCATAAATGAAATGAGAGTTTTACCTCAAATAGATGCTGTGTTTGAGATAAAACGCCGTATTGAATTTATCAAAAAAACACTTAAGGCTGCCGGACTCAAAAATTTAGTGCTAGGCATTAGTGGCGGTGTCGACTCTTCTACCTGTGGACGTCTTGCACAACTTGCTATTGATGAGCTCAATGCTGAAGAAAGAATCGCTAATAATAATTCGACATCACCCTATCAATTTATTGCGGTTCGTTTACCTTATGGCGTGCAAGCAGATGAAGACGATGCCCAGCTCGCTTTGGACTTTATTCAACCGACACATAGTTTAGTAACCAATATATTGAATGCAGTTAATGGCATTCACATTGAAACGCTTAACGCGCTTAACCAAGCAAATATCTTATCGGCAGACGATGCAAAAATCGATTTTTCAAAAGGTAATGCCAAAGCTAGAAGCCGAATGGTAACGCAATATCATATTGCCGGTATTGTTGGCGCACTGGTTTTAGGGACAGATCATTCAGCAGAAAACATTACTGGATTTTTCACTAAATGGGGCGATGGCGCCTGTGATTTAGCGCCTTTATTTGGTTTATCTAAACGCCAAGTACGGTTATTAGCAGAAAATTTAGGTGCGCCAGACTTATTAATTAATAAAGCTCCAACCGCGGATCTTGAAGAATTGGATCCGGGAAAAACTGACGAAGATGCATTAGGTATCAGTTATGAGCAGTTAGATGATTTCTTGGAAGGCAAACCAGTAGCAGCAGAGGTGCAAGCACTTATCATTAATATTTATCAAAAAACTCAACATAAGCGATTACCTATTCCAACAATCTACGATTAACTTTAACTTGTAAGCGCTAAACTTGTAAATTTAACGTTAACAGCTATACCTAGTAATACATCTACTCTAGCCAACGGACGGCTTAATGTTATGTCATACTTATCGTTTAAAATAATGGGTTTCACTCTCATTGAAACCTTAATCACGCTAGCTATATTAATTTTCCTTACCGCTATAGCTGTTCCTACGTTTGCAGATTTAAGGATAAGAATACGTGTTGATAATGAGATCACAGCCTTACATCGCCTATTATTATTAACAAGAAATCATGCGGTTAATCAGGAACGTTTTGTTACTGTTTGTCCACTTACCCCTTCTGGTCAGTGCTCAAACGAATGGCATAAAACGCTGACTGTATTCTATGATGATAATAAGAACAAAGCGCTTGATGCCTCAAGTGCTGAAGTGATTATAAAAATAAAATCAGCCATAAAGTCAGGCGATAAATTACAGTATGCTCAAGGCAGAACAGCATTAATTTACGCACCCAGTGGACGGCTCGCAGTGTGGGGAGGTAATGGTACTTTCCGCTATTGTCCAAAATCACACAGTAATAAATCAAGAGGAATTATCATTTCAGGCGCTGGGCGGTTTTATTTATCGAGCGACCAAAATATGGATGGAGCCGATGAAAATCGTAGCGGTCGAATCATTAGCTGTCACTAATCTATGACAACAAGCGCTTTTAAAAGGTATAGAGCTTATTATCATTTTAATAATAACAAGCTCTGATATCGATAACAGCAACCTAGCGAAAGAGTGACTTAAGTGATATAACTTAATTATCTTGAAATATTCTCACACAGTTTTGAATATGATGTAATCCCCATAAGACTAACTAAGTGCTCTCATGGGTATAACAAGAAATTAAGGCTTATATTATGAAGTATGATTATTTGCAATCAAACAACAAGCGACAGGGCTTTACACTCGTTGAATTGATGATAACTATCGCTATTGGAGCAACGTTAATGGCGATAGCGCTACCAAACTTCAATAGTTTTTTAGTTGAAACACGCGTCGACAATGAAATTTCTCATTTACAAAGACTACTATTAACAGCAAGAAATACCGCCATAAATGCAGAACAATCGGTTACCTTGTGCCCACTTAATGCAAGTAATAGTTGTGATACTAATTGGCAAAACGAAGTCAGTGTTTTTATTGATATAGATGGCGATAAAACTTATGAACCCGCCACTGACGAAAGAATAGTTGCAGTAAAGGCTAAGATAAAAACTAATGACAAACTTCAGTACGGCCAAGATAGCATTATATACAGACCTACAGGCAACATCACAGGTGGCGTTAGTGCTAGCCCATTTAAATATTGTCCAAAAGACTACCCGGCCAAGTCAAGGGGTATTACAGTAACTACCTCTGGACGTTCATACGTTACCTCAGACACAGATAGCGACGGCATTGATGAAGACCGCTCAGGCAATGAAATTACTTGCAGCTAAGTCTCCTCTTTAACGAGCAGTGTTTTCATCTAATTTCTTTGAAAGAGCATTGGAAAAATCATCATTTGATTTAACACATTCTTTTACTTGATGAACTTGCTGCTTTTGCTTTGAAAAGCCAGTCGCTATTTTTTTGCCGACTAACCAATCAGGATATTTTGCCAGTTTATTAGAACCAATAATGCCAAAATGAATAATGTCGTTACCGCCCATTAGTTCAACATGACATTTAATCTTAATTTTTGTCGATTTTTCTGTCGTCTTTGCCACGCTATCAATACTTATAAAAAGTAGACTTACAAAAAGTAAGTTGAGCGCTAAGCAATGCTTAAATAACAATTTCATCATATTACTCCCAGCAATTGGTTGATGTTGCTGTTTTCTGACCACTATCGGTTACCGATAAGGTTAAACAAGAAGAATCATTAGTCGCTTGCGTACCTCTCGCCGTAGCTTTAAGGGTATATGTTACCCCAACTACCACAGCATCAATGCTATAAAAGCCCGAGTCTGTAATATAAGGGTCTGCAGACGCACCTAATTTTTTCATATCTGTGGTGTATGCTCGATGATCAATAAAATACTGCTCTTGTAAACTTGCTAAGCGCAACAATTCACGTTGGCCCTCGCTACGATTTGCCCTTGAAATATTATCAATATATGACGGATAAGCAATCGAAGCTAGAATACCCACTACAGCAACCGATATCATTAGCTCAAGCAAAGTAAAACCTTTAACTCGCCGCTTATTTTTACTCACTCTCATTAATTTGACTCCGTTACATAAAGGTAAATTCTTGACGTTTCTAGGCTAACGCCTAACGGAATAATTTTCCCTGCTAATAGTTTTATCGTGGCAATGACTTCTGCTTCCTCTTCATCAGGCGGACAATCGCCTTCGCAAGGTTCTTGAGGCGCTTTTGGGTCTTTAGTAATAATAATTGAAGGAGTATCAGGAATACCGGCCGCTATTTCCCATGTTCTCCAGTCATAGACAGTCGTGCCAAGCGCTAAGTCCACAGCATATAAAATACCCGAACCATCACTTAATTCACAACTGTTAGGATCAGTAGAGACCGCGGCAGGCGTAAATGAAGTGAAGTAAGCAACGCCATTAATAACGATGGCTGAGGCCGTATTTTTCTCACCATCACCAACGAAATCCATAAACCAACCTTTTTTATTACCGACGTTTATTTCGAGTGTCTGCAGATTGTCGGCAGTCAATGCCTGGCCAAACGGGTTGTTTGTATAGTCATAAAGATCTGTCGCTAAAATAGCCGCGGGTATTGCCAATTGTGGGTGGGTAGGTGAAGCAACAAATGATGTGGTTACAATATTGGCATCTTTAATCATAAAAAATTTATCGTCAGTATCATTGGCCGCAGGTGTTGAACGGTCGCCACTACCAATAAGTATCGCTTCGTAGGGTCTTTCCTGTTTTGTTACCACGGTTGAACTAATACCATTAGCATCAACTAATGTAGTTTCTATCGTGTCTGAAATATACGTTCTAGCAATTGAAGGTTCGCTAAAAAAACGGCGATCTGTCGCATGAGTTGTTCCACCCAACTCAGCTAATTTAAAAGCAGTCCACGGCGATGTTCCACTAAAGGGAGCATTGCCTGGCATATCAACACGCCAAAAATTTCCACCGGTATCGCCAAAATAAAGACGATCGGTTAAGCCATCAGAATCACTGTCTAAGATAGCGAGGCTAGAAGGCACGCTATCAGTTATCTCAGTAAATTGAGTATTAGTTGCACTCGTTGCATCAGGGCTTAAACTCCATTTTAGTACACCTGTTTCTGCATCGACCATATAAACAGCTCGGCCTAAGGTATCATCTGCACCAACGGTTAAGTTATCTTTAGTTGTGTCATATCCGCCAGCGAAAAAGAGTACAGGTTTTGGTGTACCATTTACTATATTAAGCGCTGAAAACCCTATTTTAGGTTGCGACCATGATTGTCCTAAATGGCTAAATCCTGGTGAACTTGCATCTAGGTGCCACAATAACTTAGGAGTATCGGGGTCACTAACATCCATAGCATAATATGAAGAACCCCCGCGACGTAAACCAAAAAATATCCATGCTTTATCACCACTTGTACTATCAATAGACCCATCACCATTGACGTCCAGCAAGTATGAAACAGCAGGGCTGTCTATGCCGTATGATTTACCTGATGAAGTAAAGTTTTCACGTAAAGCTTTTATTTTTGAGAAAAATTCTTTAGGCATAAAAGCCCAGTTTTCATCAACCGTTTCACCGTTATCGTCAAACATATGTAAAACACCCGCATTGGTGCCAACGATTATGCGAATATCTTGATCATTACTTGCACCACCATAATTAATAACTAATGGTTTAGAGTGCAGTGGGTCACCAAAGACATCACTACGGATATCTGTGGTTGAACTATCGTTGTCTTCATCATCAACGTCAATTCCCTTGGCCCAATTGAGCATGCCATCAATGTCATCAATTTCAGTATCCAATTCACTTGCTAGCGTCGCTTCGTCACCGTAGGATGTTTCGGCATTCGTTCGTGTTAGTGACATTAAGGCACCATCAACCCCAATATCACTGACAATAACGCGCGTAGATTTAGTACGTAACATTTCAGCTACGCCACCTTTTTTAACATCGTTACCATCTGGATTGGTATCTGTGCTCCAAAAGGTTTTGGCATTTTTTGAAATATTGCCATTATCATCAATAGCACCAGCACCCGTTCTATCGACTTGCTGGCCATCGGTCACTTTAAGTTTTTTTAAATTTCCTTGCCACCTTGCACCATGATCAGGAACGAACATCGCATAATAAACTGAATCTAAAGTTTCAGTTCTATCAAAATTATTTGAAGCAACCGAAGGGGCTGTAAAGCTAGTATTCACTTCCAAAATATTGGTTAACGCCGATTGAAGTGAAGCCAGTAAAGCACTAGGATCTTTAGCCGGGTAATATTGACCACCCCCCAAGTTTGCAGCTTCACGTAATAACGCTCCCGCATCATCAATAGCATCTTGGCCAAACCCTATCGTAAAGAGTGTTGATGATTGCACATCAGGTAAGGTGCTATGTAAATCATGGGTGTGCATCCAACCCGCAAGTGCCGCTAAATAGTTATTAGTACCATTAACGTCAAACGGTAGGCCGATATCAGGTAAGTTTTGAATATAAGTGTTAGCGGCAAGATCCCTAGTCGGTTCACCATCTGTAATCATAATCACATAAACTTCATTAGTACATGAATTAAAGGGTGATTGATAAACACCCGCATCTTCAATTGAGGTATCTCTTGGCGGTGTATTACCTTTGTAGCTACTGCCAGAATTAGAGTCGTTATTGCCAAAATCCACCGACTGGCCACTAAAATAACGTGACGCTTCATAAAGAGATTCACAAAGCGGGGTATTCGTTTCACCATCAATCTCTAAATCAATAATATTTACTAATTCAGCGCGAGCTGCTGCGGTCATTTCTTGAATACCAAAAACGACTCTGCCACCATCGCGAACAAATTCGCCAGAATGATTATAATTAAAAACTTGTAAACCAAAATCAACAGAAGGTGCCGATTCAATTAAATCAGTAACGGTATCTTGTGCTATTTCTAAACGGGTGCGATTAACCTGCTCAAGCGTTTCACTGTTTGCCCAACGCAAATAGTTGTCGGTATAAAGTGTAACAACCTCACCCGACCAAATAACATTTGAGTTACTCGCATTTGCCGTGTAATAGACCGGGCTTTGCTTAGAGCCACCACCATCGAGGGGAAAACCATCGGGTAAATCAACGACACTACCGTTATTTTTTTTTATACCTGCATTATCTTCAGGATTTGCAGGCACTAAATTAACATCATCTTCACAGTCAATTACATCAATATTAGCGCCATTGTTATCGGGAATTTCTTGCCAGCTACCTGAGTTTCCTTGAAAGGCATATTCACGAATGTGTCCGGTATAAAAGCCAACAGATGCTAAACGTTCACGGGCAGTTGCACAGCTATTAATAGCATCAAGAAAACGACGGCTTTCACCAGGACTATCGGGAACAAGGGAAGAAGAGCCATCAATGCCACCTCGAGTAAAATAAATAAATTTATCTGATAAGGAGTTATCGCTTCCAACCGCGGGGTAAACTGTATTAGGATCATAAGGTTCATCGACTGACTCTAAACTATTCATGCTGCCAGAATTATCAAAAATAATCAGTACTTGTGGTTTATTACCGGTACGCTGTGCTGCATCACCAATATACAGTTCAATATCTTCACTATAAGCAGCAAGAGATGTAAATATCAATGCGCTACATAATAATAATTTTTTCATGATCAGTTCCCCACATTAAGTAGTTGTTGCGATACACCAGAATTAACTTCTATGGTGCTTTTGTTGGTGCGACCATACAGTCGAGTGACCTGCACCTTAAGTACATTACACTTAAATACCTGTACGGAAGAAGCGGCTCGAGAGTGGGGGCAATCGGCTGCAATCTTATACGGATTAGCCAGCGAAATTTCTGCACTGGTATTACTTGCACTACTCACTACGGGTGAGAGTGGAAATTTGGCGATTTCAGAAGCAAAAGCATTGGTTCCACTTATTTGCGTGACTTCTTTATAAATAACTTCATCAATAGTACTAACCGCTTCTTGGGTAGCAACGACCTTTTCTTCACTTGCTCCAGACATTTTCATATCAATGGTGGTATTTTGCATTAATGCGGCAGCAACGGCAGTTAAAGCGATCAAAAAAACTAGTGAAACGATTAGCACAACACCGCTTTGTTTGTGACCTAGTTTTAAATTACCAGAATAAATTAAACAATTTTTTCTTATAACTTTTATGGCCATGAGTCGACCCTCGCATTGTAAAGTGTAATGGTAGAGCTAAATAATAAACGTCGATAATTATCCCCTTTACCTTCACCATCGATAAAGTTGATAGGAAGATCACCAAGCTGATAAGTGTTAAGATTTTCATAATCTCTGTCAGGCAAGATATTTCGCGCTAAGACAAAAATCTTAACGGCAAGTATCCGTACATTACTTTCATTATCCCAGTAAGCTGTTGTCATGTTATCTGCAGAAATAAAAGCATTGACGATACCGTTGTTGGTCGTATCAACGCCATACATAAAGCGGATGTATTCAATGCCTTCAACGACCATATCAAGATTCATCACCGAAGCTTTATTTTGTAATCGACCTTGCACTAGAACCGGCACTTTATTGGTGCCCTGATTGTCTTCACGCACATAGTAAATGTGCTGCTGATATTCCCAGATCTGGCCCAAATTTAGTGTTGGTATGGCAGCGCCACCCGCAAATATCGCAGCCGTATTAGGGTTTGAAATGATATAGTAATTATCACTAGAAATATCGGCTAGCGCTGTCGTTGATGAAACAGCTCTTTTTAATTGCAATACATCAGAACCAATTTTAGCATTGGTAATACAGCCCATTAAGTTGACATTGTTGACTGTTTTCCCCCATAAGGTTCTAAAATGGCCAATAGCTGCAGGGAAACTGGCATTATTAACGCCTTCACCAATACAATCACCAGAAACTGTTGATGGTAAAGGTGAACTTACCAAGCCACTTACATCGAGGTTTCCTGATAAGTCGCCCCAAAAGCTTTGTCGTAATAAATCATCACTGAGTAAGCTAATCGCATACCTGCCATTTTCTTGTAACTCTCCATAACTGGTGGTCTCAACAGTGGTCGTTTTCATACCAACAAAAACACTTAATATACCTAGCAGCAACATTAAACCTACCGCAAGCGATATAAATATTTCGATTAAACTAAAACCTCGTTGAGCATTAACCATTATCATCTCTTACTAAACAAAATCAATATTATCTATAATTCGAAGCATTAACATCACGATGAACGTTAACAGTGATTGCTTTGCTTGCCTTAATATATAAAAGCTTCAACCGTAACTTGTCGACGTTTACTGGTACTTGTACCACACGCGTTGGCCAATGTTGCAGCTGCAGAACTATTGTTATCGGCATCATAACCATCAGCCGTTGCGACTCTGCCCTGCCAGCTGATCACAACAGTAACTGCATTTTTATTATGATCAATACAACCGACAGCACCAACTAAGCCACCAGTATTTTTACCACCAGCAGTAACATCAGCGCCCATAAGTTTGACTTCCCATTCATACAAATCATTGGTGGTCATTTGTGCACTTGTACACAAAGAAGCAACTGAATTACACCTAACGTCAGCGTCAGGCGGAGTATTCAATGCTGCGCCATAAACACCTTGATAACTCTCTAAAGTAAGAATATCAGAATCATTACTGCGCATTCGTTCGATAATATCTTGAGCTAACGCTGAGGCTACTGAGCGTTGCATCGCATCAAAACTGCCTTTCTTAGCTGACGCCTGCATGGCAACCGCACCAAAAATACCCGTCACTAAAATAACTAAAGCGACTAAAACCTCTATTAGTGTCATGCCCTTTTGTACTTGGGCTGGTTTTCTTTTAGGATAACTCGTCCTAAGTGTGCTGTTATCCATGAGACTCCTTAATACACTGACAAAAATTGCTGACTACCCAGAAAAGTAATGCTTTAAAATATAGAGTGAATGGGAGATAAATAAAAGAAACAGCATTGATGAGCATACTTTTAAGTGGCAAACACAAAACAGACTCAAATAGAATTTTAAAGGCGAGGAGAAACGAAACTAAGCGTAGCGCTAAGAATTCGATGGATAACTTATATGTGTTAAAAATCACTAACGTGAACCGCATTAACTCATACCTTAAAAATCTATTATTGAATAGCCTATGTACATAGTGACTATTCAGAATAATAAGGTTAAGTCATGAATATTGTTATTAAAGTGCTTTAAATTTAAGCACTCATATAACGGATAAAATTACATTAAACCACTTAACCTGATATTTTAAGATTAGCGCAATTCTATAGGTACCGCAAATACTGTGTTCTCTTCACGGCCAGGATATTCGATAACCTCTTGACCACCAAAGTCTTTTAGTGCGTCAATAACTTGTTGGATAAGTATTGCGGGGGCAGAAGCTCCGGCAGTAACACCAATTTTATTAACATTTTCAAGCCATTGTGGTTGAATATCGGCAAAAGTATCAATCAAGTAGGAAGGTGTGCCCAACTTCTCAGAGAGTTCACGTAAGCGATTAGAGTTAGAGCTATTTTTGGCGCCAACAACTAACAGTAAATCAACTTGTGCAGAAATAGTGCGTACCGCGTCTTGACGATTTTGTGTTGCATAACAAATATCGTCCTTGCGGGGGCCTTTAATTAAAGCGAACTTATTTCTCAATGCGTCAATCACTTCTGACGTATCATCAATGGATAAAGTCGTTTGGCTACAATAATACAATTGAGTAGGGTCTTTTACTTCAAGTGTTGCTACATCAGCAACAGACTCAACTAAATAAATCCCGCCATGCTCACTTTCATATTGTCCCATCGTACCCTCAACTTCAGGGTGTCCAGCGTGACCGATAAGAATGCACTCAATATTTTTACGACTGGTACGTGACACTTCCATATGTACTTTAGTCACTAATGGACAAGTAGCGTCAAATACTTTTAGACCACGGTCTTTAGCTTGTTGACGTACCGCTTTAGAGACGCCATGAGCACTAAAAATAACGGTATTATCGTCAGGAACTTCAAAGAGTTCATCAACAAATATCGCGCCGCGGTCTTTTAAGCCATCAACAACAAACTTGTTATGTACTACTTCGTGGCGTACATAAATGGGCGCACCAAATAAGTCTAACGCGCGGTCTACGATACTAATCGCTCGGTCTACGCCAGCACAAAAACCACGAGGGTTAGCTAAAATAATTTCCATAATTTGTTCCTGAAAGACTTAAAAAGTCCTAAGAGTTAACGATTATAAAACTTCAACAACGTCAATAACAAATGTTACTGCTTGTCCCGCTAGCGGATGATTAAAGTCAATAGTGACCGATGTACCGGTCACTTCTTTGACCATACCAGGTAACTCTATATTGCCAGGTTGTGTGAAAGTAATGATACTGCCCACTTCTGCTGGTACGTCACTACCAAATTTATCTGCATCAACGTAATGGAAATTATCTGGATTAGGTTCGCCAAAGGCATCTTTTGCTTCGAGGGTAAATTCTTTAGAATCTCCGGCAGCAAGGCCTAACAATTGCGCTTCAAAGGCAGGAGAAATACTGGCATCACCCATAATAATTTTAGCAGGCTTTTTGTTTACTTTGGTACTGTCTGCCGCTGAGCCATCAGATAATTTCATGGTAATATGAGCGATAACTTCAGATTTATCAGTAATTAACATTGTCATTTTATTTCTCGTCTACTTTTGTCTTAGTAATTTCAGTTTTCTTGGCTGAATCACCATTTTTAAAGGAATCAAAAATCATCAATGCCGCGCCAATAAAAATAGCAGAGTCTGCGACATTAAAGGCTGGCCAATGATTATCGGCAATATAAAAGTCTAAAAAGTCGATAACATAGCCAAATAATGCCCGGTCAATTAAGTTGCCCACTGCGCCACTGAGCATAAACGCTAAAGCGATACTTAATAGTGCATTATTCTTTGGCGTTTTAGCCAACCACACTAAAAAAACCACACTGGCAATAGCAGCAATAATGGTAAAGAACCAACGTTGCCAACCGTCTTGGTCGGCAAGAAAGCTAAAGGCTGCCCCTGGGTTTTGTACATATCTCAAATCAAAGAAAGGTAAAATGTTCATCGACTCATATAAATCAAATGAGTTAACAACCAGTTGCTTGGTTACTTGATCAATAATCAAAAATAAAACGGTTAACCATAACCATTTAAAACCCGTTTCTGTAAAAAGTTTATTAATTTTCATATTTCTACTGTGCTAATAGTTGTTGTTATATAACTAATGAGATAGTTAGCATGTTTTGTGAATGTCTGACTAAGACTTTTCAACAAAACTAATCGATGAAATATTGGCTTATTCAAAGCTAGTTCATTCAAGAATAAAGCTAAAGCACACAGCCTAGTTAACTAGCTGAGTACTTTTCTGCAATTCTTGGATGAAATAGCAAAGAATACACAAATATTTAGGCGAATTGGCGTTTCTCGCCCTCACCCTCTACGTTGGTAATACAACGTCCACAAAGTTCAGGATGTTTTTCATCTTCCCCAATGTCTTCAGTTACATGCCAACAACGCTCACATTTGGTGCCTGTTGCTGGTGCAACCGTTAACCATAAGCCTTCAATTTCAGTTGCTAAAGCGCCCGTTGGTGCACTGTCAACTACTTCAACCGTAGCTTTAGAGGTGATCAAAACAAAGCGAAGTTCTTCGCCTAATTGTTGTAATTTTTCAGCAAGCTCTGCGTTGGTATATAAAATAACCGCTGCTTCAAGCGCTTTACCCACTTGTTTTTCTTTACGGGCATTTTCTAGTGCTTTGTTTACTTCGGTGCGCACAAGTAAAATTTCATTCCAGTAATCATTGTTTAAAGTATTACTTGTTTCTACCTTAGGCAAACCATTAAACCAAACACCGGTGAAAACGAATTCGTCACGCGTTTCACCAGACGGAGTCGGTAGCGCTTGCCAAATTTCTTGTGCAGTAAAAGATAAAATAGGAGCCATCCAGCGAGTCATCGCTTCAGCGATTAAATACATAGCGGTTTGACAAGAGCGACGAGCCGTACTGTCTTCTTTCGCTGTATATTGACGGTCTTTAATAATATCTAAGTAGAAGCCACCTAATTCTGTGGTACAGAAGTTCATCAGCTTATGAACAACAACATTAAATTCGTAGTCATCATAAGCGCTAACAATTTCTTTTTGCAATTGTGCAGCTTTATCAACAGCCCAACGGTCAAGTGCAACCATATCGTCAAAAGCGACTGAATCAGTTTTAGGATCAAAACCATTAAGGTTTGATAATAAAAAGCGCGAGGTATTACGAATACGACGGTACGCATCGGCTTGACGCTTAAAGATTTCATCAGAGACAGTAATTTCTTGCGTATAGTTAACTGAAGCTACCCATAAACGCAAAATGTCTGCACCTAACTTACTGGTGATTTCTTTTGGTGTAATAACATTGCCTAATGACTTAGACATTTTGTGACCGTTAGTATCAACGGTAAAGCCATGTGTTAGTACCTGCTTATAAGGCGCTTTACCATTCATCGCTACCGATGAAATCATTGACGACATAAACCAACCACGATGTTGATCTGAACCTTCAAGGTATAAATCTGCAACGCCATCAAATTCTTCACGTGCATTAACAACGGAGTAATGAGTCGTTCCAGAGTCAAACCATACATCTAAGGTGTCTGGTACTTTAATATATTCTTTAGCGTCATCACCAATAAGCTCAGCAGCGTCTAAATCAAACCATGCTTGAATGCCTTTTTCTTCAACACGCTTAGCAACCGTTTCAATCAGTTCAATGCTGCGTGGATGTAAAGCACCCGAGTCTTGATGAATAAATAATGCCATTGGCACGCCCCAAGTACGTTGACGTGAAATACACCAGTCAGGGCGACCTTCAACCATCAATTCGATACGGCGTTGACCCCAATCAGGGATCCATTGCGTTTTTTCAATTTCGTTTAATGAATCTTGGCGTAAACCTTTTTTATCCATGCTAATAAACCATTGTGGTGTAGCACGAAAAATTAAGGGTGTTTTGTGGCGCCAGCAATGCGGGTAAGAATGCTCTATTGCATGGTGATGTACTAAAGTGCCATGTTCTTTCAATGTTTCAACGACATTGGCATTGGCTTTAAAAACATGTTGGCCAGCAAACAATGGCGTATCTTCTAAATAAACACCATTAGCGCCAACAGGGTTAGCTACTTCAAGGTTATATATTTTGCCCACCACGAAATCTTCAACACCATGACCAGGTGCTGTATGTACACAACCCGTACCAGAGTCAGTCGTTACATGCTCGCCTAAGATCATTGGTACAGTAAAATCATAAAATGGGTGTTTAAGTTGCACTAAATCTAAATCGCTACCTTTACAAAACCCTAATGCATGATATTTATCAATTCCAAAACGGTCCATACATGCTGTCACTAGGTCCGACGCTAAAATATAACGTACTTTGCCCTGCTCGGTTTCACATTGTACTAAAGTGTATTCAACGTCGGCATTAACAGAAACTGCTCGGTTAGCCGGAAGTGTCCAAGGTGTAGTGGTCCAAATAACAACCGATACTTCACCTTCACCTTGATGATTTTCAGGGTGATCAAACTTATCAGCAACACTTTGGTCAACTACGGTGAATTTTACGTCAATCGCTGGCGATTGTTTATCTTTGTATTCAACTTCAGCTTCAGCCAAAGAAGAACCACAATCAGTACACCAATGCACAGGTTTGAACCCTTGATGTAAATGACCATTCTCAGCTATTTTACCTAAAGCACGTATGATATTGGCTTCAGTACCAAAATCCATAGTGAGGTAAGGTTTTTCCCAATCAGCAAAAATCCCTAAGCGTTTAAAGTCTTCACGCTGCCCAATAACTTGCTTGGCTGCATATTCACGACATTTTTCTCGAAAAACACTGGCAGAAACTTTATGACCTGGCTTACCAATTTTTTTCTCAACCATTAATTCAATCGGTAAACCATGGCAGTCCCAACCAGGCACGAACGGTGCGTTAAAGTCAGATAACGTTTTTGATTTAACAATAATATCTTTAAGAATTTTATTAACAGAATGACCTAAGTGAATATCACCATTTGCATACGGAGGACCGTCATGCAAAATAAATGATTTCTTACCTTTTTTAGCCGCTCGAATTTGGCCATACAGATCTTTTTCAGCCCACTCTTTTAGCATGTTTGGTTCACGGTTTGCCATGTTACCTTTCATCGCGAAAGAAGTAGCTGGCAAGTTTAGGGTTTGTTTATAATCACTCATTTAAATCATTATCCGTTGTTATATTCGCTAACTGGTGGTTAGCCTCTAATAAGTTAATAGTAAAATCGACATTGGCTTGATATTAATTTTACTATTAACTCACGTATCTGTTTATTTATAAATCTTGAACAAAGGCTTTTGCCTGCTCACTATCTTGTGATATTTGCTTAGTTAATTCATCTAGTGATGAAAACTTTATTTCATTTCTTAATTTATTTAGCATAACCACTTCAATGGTTTGACCATAAATGTCTTCATTGAAGTTAAAAATATGTACTTCTAGCTGTTGCCTAATACCAGACACTGTTGGCCTTGAACCAATATTAGCCACACCATAAAAGCATTCTTTAACGGTATTTACTTTTACCACGAAAACACCAGAAATAGGTGAAACTCGTCTTTTCAATAAAACATTTGCGGTAGGAAATCCTAGTTTTCGGCCACGCTTATCACCATGAAAAACCCGACCGATAATAGAGTAAGCCCGACCTAGCATTCTTTCTGCGTCAGCTAATTGATTATTCTCTAAAGCATTACGTATTTGAGTACTGCTGATCCGACAATTTTCAAGTTTGAAACTTGCGGTATCAGAAACAGCAAAATCAAATTTTTCACCGGCTTGTTTTAGCAGACTAAAATTGCCTAAACGGTTTTTTCCAAAGCGAAAATCGTCACCAATAATTAAATGTTTAATACCTAGCTGTTGAACTAATAAAAGTTCGATAAACTCTGACGCGCTTTTATTGGCAAATTCTCGATGAAAATTAACACAAATCAAACGTTCTACACCCAAATTTTTCAAAAGAAAATATTTATCTCTTAAACGTGTCAATCTTGCAGGAGCCGTCTCAGGAGAAAATAACTCTTGCGGCTGAGGCTCAAAAATCATCACTGCTGGTGTACAATTCAATGCTTTAGCTTTTGCAATTAAAGCCTTTATAACGCGAGCATGTCCTAAATGAACACCGTCAAAATTGCCTATGGTTAACACACAGCCATGATCTTCAGCTTGAATATTGTGGATACCGCGTATTAACTGCATTTAATTAAAAAACCTAAATTTGACTGACATTAGTAGACAAGTGTCGCCATTAATGAATAAAAACCGATAAATTATATATCACTCAGGCTTAAGAATCAGCACCTGAAGCTAATTTCATCAATTTATTTTTCAGTTACTTTAACTTTGAAATCTTTCACTCGAATTCCCAGTGCAGCAATAGAAATAAAATAACTGAGCATACCTAAAGTAATGCAAATAAGTAATTGTTGAATTTGCAAGGTGGTTTCCATCGCTAACCAAACTTTAAACGGTGGTGATAACGTAAAAACAACCACTGCCATTATCCCTGCAGAAAAGATAAGCCGCGCAAAAAACCACCACGTTGTTTTAGACAATGCAAAGATATTATTACTTTTTAAACCATGGTAAAGCATTAACGCATTGAGTGTTGCCGACATAGCTGTCGCAATGGCCAAACCTACATAACCAAAAAAAGGTGCCAACATCAGATTGAAAATCATATTGGCTGCCATCGCTTTAATACCTATTTTTACGGGGGTTTTGGTATCTTGGCGTGCGTAATAAGCCGGCGCTAATATCTTAATAAACATAAAGCTGATTAAACCCGAAAGGTAAGCAAATAAGGCATAAGAGACTTGTAAAACAGTTTCTTGAGAAAACTCACCACGCATAAATAAAATCATAATAATCGGCTGAGCTAATACCATTAACCCTGCAAGTGCGGGCCAGCCAAATAAAGAAACAATTTTTAAGCCCCAAGTAATCGTCTCACTAAACTCTTCTTTGTCTTGCTTAGTATGCAATTTAGCTAAACTGGGCAAAATAACGGTAGCTATACCAATACCAAATAACCCTAAGGGGAATTCTAATAAACGATCGGCGTAATAAAGCCAACTAATCGAGCCAGTGACTAAGATACTGGCTATTAGGGTATCAAGCAGTAAATTAATTTGCGTAACGGAAACGCCAAACAAAGCAGGAACAATAAGTTTGCGGATTTTTTTTACACCTTTCGCGTGCCAAGCCCATTTTGGTTTAACAAAGACACCGGCTTTAATTAAAAAAGGTATTTGAAATAAGAACTGAGCTAAGCCCCCTAAAAATACGCCCCAAGCTAATGCAAAAGCAGGATTGTCGAATAAGGGTGACAAGTAGATTGCACAGCCAATAATGCAGACATTAAGTAAAACGGGTGTAAAAGAAGAAACAGCAAATCGACCAAAAGTATTTAAAATCGCGCCGGCAAGTGCGGTAAAGCTGACAAACCATAAATAGGGGAAGGTAATTTTTAGTAGTGATGCGGCTAACTCAAACTGCTGGGCTTTGGGGCCATCGTTAAGCCAATCAACAAACCAACCAAAACCAAATAAAATCACAAATAACGGCGAGGCTATCATGCCAATAAGCGTTACTATGGTAACAATTACACCTAAGGTGCCTGAAACTTGAGCGATTAATTTACGTGTTTCACCTTCTTTCAAACTCAGCCCATCGGCCTCATCTTTGGTATGATATTCACTCAACACAGGTACAAAAGCTTGTGCAAAAGCACCTTCGGCAAATAATCGACGTAGAAAATTGGGAATTTTATTGGCAAAGAAAAAAACATCAGACGCTAAACCTGCACCAATAATGTTCGCAATAACAACATCTCGAACCAAGCCGAGCACACGAGAAACCAAGGTCATAAAACTCACTATAAGACCTGATTTTATTAACTTTTTACTCAATGCATAGCTCCAATAAATCGATATAAATCATCATATTCCAAGATGTAATTTTTCATTAATATTATGCAGCTTTTTACCTGTGATAAACAAGTAAATGCAAAGAAGTTTTTAATCTATTTTAAATCCTGTAAATAACAGGTAAAATAGCGCCATTATTTAGTAACCAATAATGATAATTATTATATAATGGTAAATTCATCGTTATTAAGTAAATTAAACCGGTAAAAGGTTTGACAATCGAGCTAAAAAAAGGCATATTTCCTCGCCTTAAATTTAGGCTATATATACAATCATATTTTAGGAGTTCACCTTGGCTAATTCAAAGCAGGCGAAGAAACGCGCGGTTCAATCAGAAAAACGCCGTCAACATAATGCAAGTCGTCGTTCAATGATGCGCACTCTATTCAAAAAAGTACTCGCTGCAATTGAAGCTGGTGACAAAGACACAGCATCTAAAGAATTTGCTGCTGCACAACCGATCTTAGATCGTTTTGCAAGCAAAGGTCTTATTCACAAAAATAAAGCTGCTCGTAGTAAGAGTCGTTTAAACGCTGCTATTAAAGCGCTTTAATTTTTGTTATTGAATTAAAAAACCAGCTTATGCTGGTTTTTTTTTGCCTATTATTTAATTTTTTTACCCCACCAATAAAACAAACTCACTAAAACCTGATCCCATCCCATAGATTAAGACCTTGCGCATCCTGCTATTTTTGGTAATCTCTTTGCATTATATATACATATTCAAAAAATACGTGAGAATAAAAATGAGACTAACAAAACTCGCTACTGGCCTTTTGCTTGCCACTAGCCTATTAAGCGCTTGTAGTGAAAATAATAAACAACCACGTTCAGCGCCTACTTTATTAGCAGAAGCCAAAAGTCGTTTAGACATATATAAGCCAGTAACACTTAGTGCTGATTTGAGCCACTTGTCTAAAAACCAGAAAAAAATGATCGTATTGCTTATTGAAGCTTCAGATATTATTGATGAACTTTTCTGGCAACAGGCTTTTGGTGAAGACAAAGCAAGCTTCCTTGCTAGTATTGAAGATGAAAAGGTCCGTGAATTTGCCCGTATCAATTATGGTCCTTGGGATAGATTAGATGGCGATAAACCTTTCCTTTCTGGATATCAAGCAAAAGCGGCTGGCGCAGAGTTTTACCCTAATGACTTAACCAAAGCTGAATTTGAGCAAGCAGATTTTGCTGACAAGAGTGGCTTATATTCGGTCGTTAAGCGTACCAGCGATGGCCAATTAACGTCAGTGGCTTTTTCTGAGCTTTATAGCGATAGCATTAATCGTATTGCGGCTATATTAGAAAAAGCATCAAGCTTTGCTGATGATAAAGAATTTGCAAATTACTTAAATTTACGTGCGACAGCAATCCGTCATGATGACTTTCAAGCGTCTGATTTTGCTTGGATGGATATGAAAAACAATCCTATTGATGTCGTTATTGGCCCAATAGAAACCTACGAAGATCAGCTTTATGGTTACCGCGCTGCTTTTGAATCTTATGTGCTGATTAAAGATTTAGCCTGGAGTGAAAAGCTCGCTAAATATGCTGAATATTTACCCGAATTACAAAAAGACTTACCCGTTAAAAAAGCTTATAAAAAAGAAGTACCCGGCTCTGATGCAGACTTAAACGCATATGACGTCATTTATTATGCAGGTCATTCTAATGCCGGTAGTAAAACCATTGCGATTAATCTCCCCAATGACGAAAAAGTACAGTTAGAGAAAGGTACGCGCCGCTTACAACTTAAAAATGCGATGCAAGCCAAGTTCGATAATATTATGTTACCCATTGCTAGTACCTTAATCGTTGCTGAGCAACGTGAAAATGTAACATTCAATGCCTTCTTTGCTAATACGATGTTTCATGAGGTTGCCCATGGTTTGGGTATCAAAAATACCATTAATGATAAGGGCACAGTACGCCAATCATTAAAAGAACATGCGTCAGCACTAGAAGAAGGTAAGGCCGATATTCTTGGGCTTTATATGATCCGCCAGTTACTGATTAAAGGCGCCATTGAAGAAGGTACATTGCAAGATTATTACACAACCTTCTTAGCGGGAATTTTCCGTTCAGTGCGCTTTGGCGCAACATCTGCTCACGGTAAAGC
Organism: Colwellia sp. BRX8-7; assembly: GCF_014077275.1. NCBI lineage: Bacteria > Pseudomonadati > Pseudomonadota > Gammaproteobacteria > Alteromonadales > Colwelliaceae > Colwellia > Colwellia sp. BRX8-7. Next base: position 27,002 of record NZ_JACGVP010000001.1, read on the forward strand.
CAACATGGTACGGTTTAATTACTTTGCTGAGCAAGGGGCGTTTACCCGTAACTCGCAAGGGTTATACTCTGTCAACATTGATAAGATGACTGCCGCTATTGATTCGTTGTCTGAGCTTATTTTAACTCTACAAGGTAATGGTGATTATGAAGGTGTGGCTGCACTTGTTGCAAAAAGCGGTGTCATTAAAGCCGATTTAGCAGAAGACTTAGCGCGTATTGAAGCGGCTAATATTCCTGTTGATATTACCTTTAAGCAAGGTAAAAAAGTGTTAGGTTTATAATACTTTTAAATGAAGTGCCAAAAAGCCTATCAATACGATAGGCTTTTTTGTTAATAAAAAGCTCGAAATAATTTCGCCGTAATCAAGGTCTCCTAAAGTAGTGAGTCATATAAATAAAAGTAGGTTGTTTCATGAAAGCATTTTTATCAATTATTATAATATTCGTTAGCATATTGTCGTTCAACGTTAACGCCAATGACAATAAAGCCAACCAAGCCCCAAACTGGACACTAAAAACCCAAGCCGGTAAAAGCATTTCATTAGCAGACTATCAGGGCAAGCCGGTGATTTTACATTTTTGGGCAACATGGTGTCCCTATTGTAAAAAATTGCAGCCTAAATTAGTCGAGCTAACTGAAAAGTATAAAAATACCGGCATTGAGATTGTTGCTATTAGTTTTAGTGAAGATGAAGGAGCAAAACCACAAGACTCGATTACTCAACGAGGTTATCAATTTATTACCGGTGTTGAAGGGGAAAAAGTTGCTAAGTTATATGGCGTAAAAGGTACACCAACGACATTTTTTATCAATAGAAGTGGACAAGTTGTTTTCAAATCTACCAGCTCAAATATTAACGATCCAAAATTAGAATTGGCGGTTAAAGAAATCATTAAACCCGCATAAGCACAGTAATAGGCACAGTAATAAAAACTAAAATACCGGTACTGACATCATATCAAGTCAGTACTGTTTATAAACTAAAACAAAGCTGCTGTGTTTCTTTGTTATTATGCTCAGCAAAACCTAGCGTTAATCCTATTAAACGTATTCCCCTAGATTGACTACGCAACAGTGCTTTTAACAGTAATTGTTTAAAGGTGTTTTCATCACAGTGGCTGCTTTGCTGTTCCACTGTTGTTTGGGTAAAGTCATTAAACTTAAGTTTAATCCCTTGCTTACTAATAACCATATGCTGATGTTTTTCTAACCTCACTAAAAGCTTCTCATATAAAAGCTCAACGGCACTTTCACACACTTTTTCACAAGACAAGTCTTGAGAAAAAGTGGTTTCTATCGCTAATGATTTTCTTACTCTGTCGGTTTCTAATTGGCGATGATCAATACCAAAACTTCGTTGATACAATGCAGGGGCAAACTTGCCGACAATAGGTGTTAATACGGCGACAGAACTTGCTCGTATATCTGCACATGACGAGAAGCCGTAACCCAATAATTTTTGTGCTGTTTTTGGGCCAATACCCGGAATTTTTTTCAATGGTAAATTTTCAACGAAACCACTCACGTCTGCGGGCGTAACAACACATTGACCATTAGGTTTATTTTCATCACTGGCAATTTTAGCAATAAATTTATTAGGAGCAACACCTGCCGAGGCGGTTAGATTGAGTTCATTAAAAATATCACGACGTATTTGCTCCGCAATAAGCGTCGCACTGCCGTTAAACTCTTTGTTATGGGTAACATCAAGAAAGGCTTCATCAAGCGACAATGGTTCAATCAACTGAGTGTAACGTTGAAATATCGCCCTTATTTGTGCAGAAACTTCTTGGTAAACAGCCATTCTGCCTGAAACAATAACTAGCTCAGGGCAAAGTTGCATCGCCTTTATTGCTGGCATTGCCGAGCGAACACCAAATTTTCTTGCTTGGTAATTACACGTACACAAGACGCTTCGGGGCCCTGTACCGCCGACCGCAAGTGGCACATTACGTAAAGACTCATTGTCACGCATTTCAACAGCGGCATAGAAACAGTCCATATCTATATGTATTATTTTTCGGCTTTGAGTCATGTTTTAGTCATGTTTTAATTATAGTAATCATGTTTATCAAAAGTCCCTTATTTCGTTGTGAAAAAATAAAGCATATTTTCGCTATGGGCAACTCAACCTAAACTGTATACAAACACAGTATAAACTTTTAAGTTAATAGTTCAATACTGAAATAATAATTTGACCACTGTTAATTTCGTGCTAAATACGTTAATTTGTCGCTTTATTTTTTATCAATGACTAGCTGATATTACTTTTATGATTACGCGCCTTTTACAAACAACTTTTGCCCTATTACTACTTTTATCACCTGCACTAGTAAATGCTCACACCAATGAAGCTAACCAAGCAGAGCTAAAATTACTTGTAGATAATAACTACCAACTTAGTATCGATATTGATGTTTTGCATGTCATTAAAAGTCATCAAAAATCATCAGTAGATGAGGCAGATTTAATTAATCATCTAAAAAACCTCTCTTTAATTGAAATAAAGCAATTACTCTCAAAAATATTGCAAATAATAAATCAACAAAGCGCTTTTATTATTGATGAAGAAAGTGTGCTTGTTGCCCCTTTTTCAGGGCTAACGGTATTTGAATTAAAAGCAAGACTTCGCGCTGACTCACCGACTAAAACCATTAAGCTATCGTCGCAGGGTCAATTACCACAAAAAAGTAACAACGCAGCCTTGATATTTTCGCCCATCTTAGGGGATGTCTTATTAACAGTCAGCCGTTCAGAGAAATCTTTAGTGCTATCCGGCCAGAACAGCCATCACTTTTCTATTGATGATATCAAGGGTGGTGTACGTAAACTTTCAACAGCCGAAATTAAGCTACTTAATATTGTTGAGTATATCTATCAGGGCTTTGTACATATTCTGCCGCAAGGGCTTGATCATATTCTCTTTGTGCTCGCGCTATTTTTATTAGCCACTAAGACATCAACACTGCTCTGGCAGGTAAGTGCCTTTACTCTTGCCCATACAATTACGCTAGCTTTGGGTATATTTGGTATTATCAACCTACCCAGCAGCATTGTAGAGCCGCTTATTGCCTTATCAATTGCTTACGTGGCTATTGAGAATATTTTTTATCACAAACTAACAAAGTGGCGCTTACCCATTATCTTTGCTTTTGGTTTACTGCACGGTTTAGGGTTTGCAGCAGTACTTGTTGAACTGGGCTTACCCAAGAGTGAGTATGTCAGTAGCTTAATTTCATTTAATATTGGCGTTGAGTTGGGTCAAATAACGGTCATTGCCTTAGCTTTATTAGCGACGCGCTGGTTTGCTAAAAAACCTCAATATAGACAATACGTGGTGATACCGTTAAGTGCGCTTATCGCCGTTATCGCTATTTATTGGTTTATCGAAAGAACCTTTTAATACACAACACAGGTCATCTCGTCGTTTAACATTGAGTAGTCAAATGAACAACGGCCTTAAACCTACTTTACAGAGATTTAAGGCCGTTGCCGTATAAACTAAATGATAATGGCTATATTAATTACTCAGGTTCATAATCCAAGTTAGCTGACAGCCAACGCTCTGCTTGTGGCAATGTCATCCCTTTGCGAGTCGCATAATTAATCACTTGGTCTTTAGCGACTTTAGCGACCGCAAAGTATTTTGATTCTGGGTGAGCAAAGTACCAACCACTAACCGCGGCTCCAGGCCACATGGCAAAACTTGAGGTTAGTTCCATGCCGATGTTTTCTTCAACATTGAGTAGTTCCCACAACAAACCTTTTTCAGTATGCTCTGGACAGGCAGGATAACCCGGCGCAGGTCTAATACCTTGATATTTTTCACGAATTAAATCATCATTAGCAAGCGACTCTTGTGGGGCATATCCCCAGTATTCTTTGCGAATTTTTTCATGGAGATATTCAGCACTCGCTTCTGCTAATCGGTCGGCAACAGCTTTAACTAAAATACTATTGTAGTCATCATGTTGAGCGGCGAACTCCTTCACTAGGTCATCACAACCATAACCTGCAGATACCGCGAAAGCACCAACATAATCTTTAATACCTGAGGTTTTATCCGCGATGTAATCAGCCAAACAACGGTTAAACTGCCCTGCTGGTTTTTTACTTTGTTGACGTAATTGATGCAGTTTCATCAATTGCTTATCTCGGTTTTCATCTGCAAACAATATTAAATCGTCTTGTTGACGATGAGCTGGAAACAGACCAAAAACCGCTTTTGCCGTTAACTTTTTACTGTTAATAATATCGTCTAATAAAGCATTAGCATCATTAAATAGATTAGTTGCCTCTTCGCCGACCACTTCGTGTCGTAAAATAAGCGGATATTTGCCTGATAATTGCCAAGTCATGAAAAATGGCGTCCAATCGATGTAGTTTCGAATGACATTTAAATCAAGATTATCAAGTACCGTAATACCAAGTTTATTGGGTATTTTAGGGGTATAGTTTTCAAAACTTATCGGCGCAGCATTTGCGCGTGCATCTTCTAATGATATTAAGCTTGAACGTGGTCCTTTTTTATAATGACGCTCACGTACCCGCACATATTCATCATCTTGACGCGCTAAAAATGCCGCACGTTTCTCACTATCATCTGAAAGTAAGGTACTAACGACTGAAACTGAACGCGACGCATTAGGCACATATATCACCGGATGTTGATATTGTTGCTCTATTTTAACGGCAGTATGAGCTTTTGATGTTGTCGCGCCACCAATAAGTAACGGCAAGTCAAAATTAAGACGTTTCATTTCTTTAGCAACATGCACCATTTCATCAAGTGACGGTGTTATCAAACCTGACAATCCAATCACATCGACCTTTTCGGCTTTCGCCACACGCAAGATATCATCACAAGAAACCATGACACCTAAATCAATAATTTCGTAGTTGTTACATTGCAAAACAACACCGACTATATTTTTACCAATATCGTGGACATCACCTTTTACCGTTGCTAGTAAGATTTTACCGTTTGATTTTATTTCAGTTTTTTCAGCTTCAATAAATGGATTTAAATGAGCAACAGCTTGTTTCATCACTCGGGCCGATTTTACCACTTGTGGCAGAAACATTTCGCCAGCACCAAATAAATCGCCAACGGTATTCATACCATCCATTAATGGCCCTTCAATAACATCAAGAGGTCGTTCAGCAACTAGCCTTGCTGCTTCAGTATCTTCGACAATAAATTCATTAATGCCTTTAACCAAAGAGTATTCTAAACGCTCTTTAATCGGTAGCTCACGCCAGGTTAAATCAGCCTTATTATTTTTGCTCCCCGCTTGCCCGCGATAAGACTCAGCCACATCAAGTAAGCGTTCTGTTGCGTCGTCATCGCTATTTTGTATGACATCTTCAACAGCAAGGCGGAGATCGTCAGGAATATCTGAATAAATAGCTAACTGACCTGCATTTACAATGCCCATGTCCATACCATTTTTTATTGCGTGATATAAAAACACCGCATGAATCGCTTCACGTACTGGGTTATTACCACGAAATGAAAATGACACGTTAGAAACACCGCCCGAAATCATCGCATGAGGCAGGTTTTCTTTTATATCGGCAACCGCTTCAATAAAATCTACCGCATAGTTATTATGCTCTTCGATACCGGTTGCTACTGCAAAAATATTGGGATCAAAGATAATATCTTCTGCAGGAAAGCCTATTTCATTGACTAAAATTTCATAAGCACGTTTACATATTTCATACTTACGTACCCGAGTGTCTGCTTGACCTTGTTCGTCGAAGGCCATAACAATAACAGCCGCACCATAACGGCGTAGAAGTTCAGCTTGTTTACGGAAGTTTTCTTCGCCCTCTTTCAAGCTGATTGAGTTAACAACCCCCTTGCCCTGAATACATTTCAAGCCTTCTTCTAAAATATCCCATTTAGAAGAATCAAGCATAATCGGCACCTTCGCGATATCAGGTTCACCGGCGATTAAATTCAAATAACGGATCATCGCCGCTTTCGAATCAAGCATGCCTTCATCCATATTTATATCTATAATTTGCGCGCCATTGGCAACTTGTTGCAGGGCAACAGCGACGGCTTGTTCATAATTTTCTTCGGTAATTAAGCGCTTAAATACAGCAGAGCCAGTAACATTAGTTCGTTCGCCAACGTTAACAAATAATGAACTTTCCTCTATGGTTAACGCTTCAAGCCCAGACAAACGACAAGCAATTTTCCTGGCGCTGATTTCCCTAGGTTTTACATTGGCAACCGCATCCGCCATACCTTTTATATGCGCTGGCGTTGTACCACAACAGCCACCAATAATGTTAAGGAATCCCGACTCAGCCCACTCATTGACATGAACATTCATATCTTCGACGCTGAAATCGTATTCACCAAAGGCATTAGGCAAGCCTGCATTAGGATGAGCTGAAACAGCAAAGTCTGATATTCGACTCAATTCTGCGACATATTGTCTTAGTTCAACCGGACCTAATGCACAGTTCAAACCAAATGAAATAGGTTTTGCGTGGCGCAATGAATTATAAAAAGCTTCGGTGGTTTGCCCAGACAATGTTCTGCCTGATGCATCAGTAATGGTACCCGAGACCATTACTGGTAAACGTAACTGCAATTCATCAAAAACAGTTTCAACCGCAAAAATAGCCGCTTTAGCATTTAAGGTATCAAAGATAGTCTCAATAAGAATAATATCTGAGCCACCTTCAATCAGTGCTTTCGTTGATTCTATGTAGGCATCTTTTAATTGATCAAAAGTCACATTACGATAAGCAGGATCGTTAACATCGGGTGAAATAGAACATGTTCTGTTCGTTGGCCCTAAAACGCCGGCAACAAACCTAGGCTTATCAGGGTTTTTAGCGGTAAATTCATCCGCTGCTGCACGGGCTATTTGTGCCGCCGCTAAATTGATTGCCGCACTGTAAGACTGCATATCGTAATCTGCCATCGCAATCGTCGTGGCATTAAAAGTATTCGTTTCAAGAATATCAGCACCCGCTTCAAGGTATTCATAGTGAATAGCTTTAATTACCTCGGGTTGTGTAAGCACTAACATATCATTATTGCCTTTGACATCAAGATGCCAATCAGCAAACTGTTCACCTCGGTAATCTTGTTCTTCAAATTTATAGGCTTGGATCATCGTCCCCATAGCACCATCTAAAATAAGAATTCTTTTTTGTATTTGTTGCTCAAGACGACTAAATGATGCTGATTTTTTCATACTATTTCTCTACTTTTACTTTCAAACTTAATTTAATGGCTAGATATATCCGACACTGTTTATATTTCTGCATCTGGGTGTATTGCTTTAATATTTGTTGCGTCTAGCTTGTACGGTGTGATCTGATAGACATAATAGTTTAGCCAATTAGTAAATAATAAACTGGCATGACTACGCCATGAACTGTGTGGCACTTTTGTTATATCATCATTAATATAGTAATTATTGGGCATAACTGCATCAACATCAGCCTTAAGGTCACGTTGAAACTCTTCATCTAGCGTGGTTGAGTCATATTCTGGATGACCGGTTAAATAGACCTGCTGTTTATTTTTGCTCGCGACCACATAAACGCCTGCTTGAGGAGATTCAGCAACAATCTTTAATTCAGGAATTGATAGGTAATCAGACTTATCAATATATCCAAATCGTGAGTGTGGGACATTAAAAAATTCTTCAAAGCCGCGGGTAAGCTGTTCTTTTTGGTCAACAGGGCTATGCTGAAAAACACCAGATAATTTTTCTTTTCTTAAATGTCGTCGCAATCCATAGTGATGATATAGAGCGGCATGAGCAGCCCAACAAGAAAACATTGTTGAGGTGACATTTTCTTCAGCCCAATCAAATATTTCACAGATTTTATCCCAGAAAGTTACTTTTTCGTATTCCATTAACGCCAATGGTGCACCGGTTATAATTAGGCCATCGTATTGAGTATTTTTAATGTCATCAAAGAGACGGTAAAAATTATCTAAGTGCTCTTTCGGCGTATGTTTGGATTCATTGGCGTGAATACGTACAAAATCGACATTTATTTGTAAAGGTGTATTAGACAATACCCGTAATATTTGAACTTCTGTTTCAATTTTATTAGGCATTAGATTGAGAATAGCGACTTTCATTGGGCGAATTTCTTGACTTGCCGCTCTACGCTCAGACATTACAAAAATATTTTCTTCACCTAAAATAGACAAAGCAGGTAATAAATCTGGAATTTTAATGGGCATAGCGTTTACCTAATCAAATAATGTCAAACAAGCATGAACACTTCGTTCTCTACTTTCATTTATTAACTTATATTATGGCTACCAATCAACATACAGGTTTCGACTAACTCAAGCACTACGAATGATAACGGATATATAAATATTATCATTTTATGGTACGTGTATTTTTAGCTATGTCAACATCTAAACGTATAGACGTCTATAATGTTTTTTACGTTAATATTATTTGTCATCTATAACCCTAGCGAGTAAATATTGGTGGAACTAGCCTAATAGAGTGCTACGTAGAAAAACGGGGGGTATTCGGGCAGTAAAGATGCTTAGGTAAAATACTATATCAGCATATTAAAGAACGATAGCATAAGAGAGAGAAGTCACTAATTAGATATAAAAAAGCCACTGTAAATACAGTGGCTTAATAATTTTTTAAACGTTTAATGTTTAATGTTTATTCTACAGCTTCTTCTTCTTTAGCTGGCTTTTCACTTGCTCTTACACTTTTAATTAACAGTAAGTCGCGTAAACGCTTATCAAGTTCTTTTGCCATTTCAGGTTTTTCTGCTAAAGATTTAGCCGCATTTGCTTTACCTTGGCCAATACGATCGCCATTGTAGCTATACCAAGAACCGGCTTTTTCAACCATGTTATGCAAAACACCTAAATCAATTAATTCACCTAAGCTGTTAATACCTTCGCCATATAAAATCTGAAATTCTGCTTGTTTAAAAGGAGGCGCTATTTTGTTTTTAACCACTTTTACGCGAGTTTCGTTACCAATAATTTCGTCGCCTGCTTTTACAGCACCGATACGTCGAATATCTAAACGAACAGAAGCATAAAACTTAAGTGCATTACCACCAGTTGTGGTTTCAGGGCTACCAAACATTACACCAATTTTCATACGAATTTGGTTAATGAAAATAATCATGGTATTTGATTTTTTCAAGTTACCTGTCAACTTACGCATTGCTTGTGAAAGCATACGGGCTTGTAATCCCATATGAGAGTCACCCATATCGCCTTCAATTTCTGCTTTTGGTGTAAGGGCAGCAACAGAATCGACAACAATAACGTCTATAGCACCTGAACGCGTTAGCATGTCACAAATTTCCAATGCTTGCTCACCGGTATCAGGCTGAGAAACAAGTAATTCGTTGATGTTAACACCTAACTTTTCAGCATAAATAGGGTCAAGTGCATGCTCAGCATCAACAAAGGCACAAACTTTACCGTTACGCTGAGCTTCAGCAATAACTTCAAGCGTTAACGTTGTTTTACCACTTGATTCAGGACCATAAATTTCAACAACACGCCCAAGTGGCAAACCACCCGCACCGAGTGCAACATCAAGCGCCAATGAACCTGTAGAAATGGTTTCAACATCCATGGTGTTATTATCACCAAGCTTCATAATTGAGCCTTTACCAAATTGTCTTTCAATTTGACTTAATGCTGCTGCTAATGCTTTTTCTTTATCATCTTTCATGTTTGTTCCGCCGATGTTGCTAAGATTTCGTTTTGATGAAGCAAGTATACTGTATGACCGTACAGTATCAAGCTTTTTTACAACTATTTTAATTGTATTATCAAAAACAAAACAAGGTGACTTTTAAGTTACTGATAAAATTGAGAATAAACAGCAACAGTAACTTTTAGCCATTACCCGACAAAAAGTTACTATTTATATTATTGCTGTAAAATAATTGCATAAACATTATCGTATTCAGTAAAAACTTTAGTTAAATAAATAGAGTCTAAATTTGCCAGTTATGACATAATTGCCACCTTACTCTTTAATTGAACTTATGAGTTACCGCATAGAAATGACGACAGCAAACTTAGACTTATCCTCACACACCCCTATGATGCGCCAGTACTTAACCATTAAAGCTGAGTTCCCTCATATTTTAATTTTTTATCGCATGGGTGACTTTTACGAGTTATTTTTTGATGATGCGAAAAAAGCATCTGATTTGCTCGATATTTCATTAACCGCTCGCGGCAAGACAGGTGGCAATGCAATACCTATGGCGGGCGTTCCCTATCATGCGGTGGAAAATTATCTAGCAAAATTAGTACAACTGGGTGAATCTGTTGCCATTTGTGAACAAATTGGTGACCCAGCAACCAGCAAAGGCCCTGTTGAACGTAAAGTTGTTAGAGTTATTACCCCAGGTACGGTGAGTGATGAAGCATTATTACTTGATAAACATGACAACCTAATTGTTGCGGTAAGTGAAGGCAATAATAAGTCATCGCAACGCTTTGGGCTGTCTTATCTTGATATGACCAGTGGTCGCTTTGTACTGACTGAGCCAAATACCATTGAACAGTTACAAGCTGAACTACAGCGTTTATCTCCTGCTGAATTACTCTACAGTGAATCGTTCTCAGTGCCAGAGTTACTAAAAGGCTATCAAGGATTAAGAAGAAGACCTGAATGGGAGTTTGATTTAGACACAGCTACTAATTTACTAAATACACAATTTGGCACTAAAGAACTTTCTGGCTTTGGTGTTGGTGATAAATCATTAGGCTTAATGGCCGCTGGTTGTTTATTTCAATATGTAAAAGAATGTCAACGCAGTGCGCTTCCTCACATTCGAGCCATTATTTGTGAGTCTTCTGCTTCTGGTGTCATTTTAGATGCGGCAACTCGTCGTAATTTAGAACTCACGCAAAACTTACAAGGTGGATTTGAAAATACCCTAGCATCGGTATTAGACAAGTCAGCGACACCAATGGGTTCTAGATTACTAAAACGTTGGTTACATTTTCCTTTACGTGATTTAAACATATTAACTGCACGTCAAAATGCAATTAGTGAACTATTGTCACAAGATTTAACGACTGAATTATTTAGCCAACTTAAATCTTTTGGTGATATTGAACGTATTGTTTCTCGCATTGCCTTACGCTCTGCGCGTCCAAGAGATTTTGCTCGTTTACGTAATGCTTTAAGTCAATTGCCTGAACTTCAGCAACATTTACAAACTTGTCAGCAAGCACATATCACTGAATTAGCGTCAAAAAGCTTTCCAATACCCGACTTACATGACTTATTACAGCATGCTTTAGTTGAAAACCCACCCGTTCTTATCCGTGATGGTGGCGTTATTGCCAAAGGCTATCATGAAGAACTTGATGTCTTACGTGACTTAAGTGATGGTGCAACTGAATTTCTTGCCCAACTCGAAGCGCGTGAAAAAGAACGTACCGGTATTAGTTCCTTAAAAGTAGGCTATAACAGGGTTCATGGCTTCTTTATTGAAATGAGTCGTACTGCCGCGAACGATGTACCTGATGATTATATTCGCCGACAAACCTTAAAAAATAACGAACGTTTTATTACTAATGAACTAAAACAACATGAAGAAAAAGTGCTTAGCGCACAGAGTAAGTTTCTCGCCTTAGAAAAACGTTTATACGATGAATTGTTCGATTTAGTATTACCTGATTTAGAAAAACTGCAATTACTTGCTCAGGCTGTCGCAGAACTAGACGTTTTAAATACCTTTGCAGAACGAGCAGAAAGCCTAAATTATGTTAAACCAAGTCTAAGCCAAAATGACGGTATTGAGATTAAAGCCGGTCGTCATCCTGTCGTTGAGTTAATGACTAGTGAGCCCTTTATTGCTAATCCAGTTACTTTAAATAATGAACGTAAGATGTTGATCATTACGGGTCCTAATATGGGCGGTAAATCAACCTATATGCGTCAAACAGCGCTCATTGTTTTATTGGCTCATATTGGTTGCTATGTCCCTGCTGATGCGGCAAACATTAGTATGGTTGATCGAATATTTACCCGTATTGGCGCTTCTGACGACCTAGCGAGTGGTCGTTCAACCTTTATGGTTGAAATGACAGAAACCGCAAACATTCTCCATAATGCAACAGAAAAAAGTTTAGTGTTACTTGATGAAATAGGCAGAGGAACCAGTACTTATGACGGTTTATCTCTTGCTTGGGCTTGCGCTGAAATGCTGGCGATTAAAACTAAAGCCTTTACTTTATTCGCTAGTCATTATTTTGAGCTAACCCTGTTAGCCGATCAGATACCGAGCTTGGTTAATGTTCATTTAGATGCGGTTGAGCATGGTGATACCATCGTCTTTATGCATACCGTTCAAGAAGGCGCTGCAAGTAAGAGCTTTGGCTTACAGGTTGCACAACTTGCCGGTGTGCCTAAGACCGTTATTCAACGGGCTAAACAACGCTTGGCTGAACTGGAAAGACAACAGGCTCCTTCTGTTATCAATGTCGAACAACAACCCTTTGAGCAACTTTCATTTATTGATAACACTCACCCCGTACTAGAGTCATTGTCATCAATTGATGTAAACGATTTAACCCCCAAACAAGCATTAGATTTATTGTTTGAGTTTAAAAGTAAAATGTAGCCCTTAATAATAAGTAAAAAAAAACCAACAATTGCTGGTTTTTTGTTTTATCGAAGCTAAAATATCTACGCTTGAAACAAGGCTTCAATCGATAAGTCTTGTTGACTTAAAATATCGCGTAAACGCTTAAGCGCCTCAACTTGAATTTGACGAACACGTTCACGTGTTAAACCAATTTCAACGCCAACATCTTCTAATGTTGCCGCTTCATATCCTAATAAGCCAAAACGACGGGCAAGTACTTCACGTTGCTTAGAGTTAAGTTCGTTTAACCAGTGAATAATATTATTTTTAATGTCGGATGTTTGCAAGCTACCTTCTGGACCACCACTTTTATCATCAGGGATCACATCAAGTAATACTTTATCGTTTTCACCACCGAAGGGGGAATCGACTGAGGTCATACGTTCATTTAGACGCAGCATTTTAGTGACATTAGCGACTGGCACATCAAGCGCTTCAGCAATATCTTCTGCGGTAGGTTCGTGATCAAGCTTTTGTACTAATTCACGCGAAGTGCGTAAATAAATATTGAGTTCTTTAACGACATGGATAGGGAGACGAATAGTGCGTGTTTGATTCATAATGGCACGTTCAATCGTTTGACGTATCCACCATGTTGCATAAGTTGAAAAACGAAATCCTCGTTCGGGATCAAATTTTTCTACTGCGCGGATCAAACCTAAGTTACCTTCTTCAATAAGGTCAAGTAAGGGTAAACCACGATTATTATAACGACGGGAAATTTTAACAACTAAACGCAGATTACTTTCGATCATGCGTTTTCTTGAGGGTTCATCACCTTTAAGGGCAAGGCGAGAAAAGTACACTTCTTCTTCAGCGCTAAGTAATGGAGAAAATCCAATTTCGCTTAAATACAATTGAGTGGCGTCTAAATTCGATGGTACATCTTCTCTATCTTTAGATGATGCTCTAGTTGATTCTTTTTTATCTACACTAGTACTTACCAATTCTTTTTCTATACTCATGCTGTATCTCCCAATATTTAGCAAAGCCAACTATCAATGATTAAATATGCACACTAACTCCAATTTATTATTATTATTATTTGTTGTTATTTAGACAGATACTTCATAGGGTTTACTGATTTACCGCGAAAGCGAACTTCAAAATGAAGCATGACTCTTTCAGCGTCTGTATCACCCATTTTCGCTATAACCTGACCCGCTTTTACCGACTGTTGTTCTTTCACTAAGATACTATCGTTATGAGCATAAGCACTAAGGTAATCATCATTATGTTTAACAATAATTAGCTGACCGTATCCTCGTAAAGCATCTCCGGCATAAACCACCACGCCATCAGCTGTCGATTTAATCGAGTCACCACGTATACCTGCGATGTTTATTCCTTTGTTACCTTGTTTTGCTGTAGAAAAACCTTCAATAACTTTTCCTTGAGCAGGCCACAACCAATTTCTTATTTTTTGAGAAAAACTTGTGCCATTTGCAGAGGTTTTATTGTTTACTTTTTGCCCTCTTACATTTTTACCATACGCCTGCTTTTTATTTGATGCAACAGGTTTTTTTACCCTTGTTGGTATGTTACTTTTCGGCTTTTCATTGCGCGCTATATTACTAGTGGCTTGGCTCGAATTTTTAACTAAAAATAATTTTTGTCCAGGGAATATTTTGTAAGGAGATACCAGATTATTAAAAGTGGCTAAGCTACTAATATCAACATTGGCTCGCCAAGCAATAGAATATAAGGTTTCACCTTTTTTAACGATGTACTCGCGACCTTTTAAGCTATTTTTAACACGCTTACTTAATGGAACTGAGCCTTGAACATCAACAACGGGGGCCGGTTTATGGTTAGAAGAACAACCTACCACAGACAAACTAAGCACTAAAAAAACCACATAAGTGATTTTTTTAGTGCTTAATAGAGCATAATTTTCACGATTTAAAATCAAAAAACCATCCTAGCGTTGTCTGTATTCATTTAACGTAAAACAAAATAAGCCACAATAATAAGCGCAACAATTAGCCAACCCAGTATATCTACCCATTGTCTTATCTTTTGTTCCATGGCGGCCCCTCCCCAGCGAATAATACCGGCAACCAAGAAAAATCGCATTCCACGACCAATTGCTGAAGCGATTAAAAAAGGCAGAAAAGCCATATGTAAGAAGCCAGCACTGACTGTGAATAATTTATAAGGGATCGGTGAAAATCCAGCAATAAAGACAACCCAAACACCCCACTGCTGAAACCACAGCACAACGGCGTCAAAAGCCTCTTGCTTACCCATAGCGGTAATTGCCGGTTGTATCCAAGGTTCAAACATATAATAACCGAGTAAATAACCAACAGAGCCTCCCAGAATTGAAGCTATCGTTGTTAATGTGGCGTAAGACCATGCTTTGTGTGGTTTAGCCAGCACCATGGGTGCTAGAAGCACATCAGGGGGAATAGGGAAAAATATAGATTCAGCAAAAGTTAATAGTGCCAACATTCTTGGCGCAAATTTATGTTCAGCAAAACGAAGTGTCCATTCATACATTTTTGAAAAAATTTTCAATTAAATCATACCTTTTTTTCAGATAATAAAGAGTGAGTAATATTGTTTAGTTTATTTATGCAAAGACCACAATACTCTGCAGCTAATCTAGGGCTATGGCAGTAACGTACTGGCACAACTTTTTATATCAAGCGATGAAAAATTAAATTAACGCGCCGGGTACAAGTGGTACAAATTTAACCATTTCAACTTGTTGTTCTTTATACTCATCGCCATGACGAGTAATAACTTTTAGTATTTGCGTATCTGTGCCAACAGGTATCACTAAGCGCCCACCATCAGCTAACTGTTCCAGTAATGCCTTAGGTACTTCGGTTGGCGCTGCAGTAACAATAATCGCTTGAAAGGGAGACTTACTACTCCACCCTTGCCAGCCATCACCGTGCTTCATTGAGACGTTATTTAAATCTATTGATTGCAAGCGACGTTTCGCCTGCCATTGTAATGCCTTAATACGCTCGACCGAAAAAACTTTAGCAACCAATTGTGTAAGGATGGATGTTTGATAACCAGACCCTGTCCCTATTTCTAGAATGCTGTCAGGGACACCGTCCGCTAATAATAATTCTGACATTTTTGCCACTATATAAGGTTGAGAAATAGTTTGTCCCTGCCCAATAGGCAAAGCCGTATTGTCGTATGCTTTATGCGCTAAGATTTCAGGAACAAAAATATGACGAGGTGATTGAGCAATCGCTTGCAACACCCGCTGATCACGTATCCCTTCTGCGTATAATTTTTGCGCTAATAGCTCGCCGCTACGACGTGATTTACCGCTCACATTGCTCCCTACCCTTACATTCATAACCTGCTCTTTTTATTTTTTTTATTTTCAAATTAACATGTGATTTATCTAAAATTTAGCAATAACTCAACGGGAACTTAAATGATTAAGTCGCCGACCCAACGAGTGATCGATGCCAAACTATCATGGGCGGTCATATCAACAGTTAACGGGGTTATCGATGCATAACCATTGGCAATAGCATGAAAGTCTGTACCTTCGCCACAGTCTTGCTCTTGGCCTAATCGACCGTACCAATATATATCACGTTGCCATGGGTCTTGCGTTTTTTCCATCATTTCTGCTTTATGACGATTACCCAAGCGTGTCACCTTGACACCTTTTAATTCACTAAGCGGAATATCAGGGACATTAATATTGATAATTTGATCGACGGCTAATGGATGAGATTGTAAACGTTGAATAAATTTTGCCGTAACCACGGCAGCTGTTTGGTAATTTTGTTCACTTTGACCCACCAAGGAAACAGCGATTGCTGGCATTCCCATATGGCGCCCTTCTGTTGCCGCCGCTACCGTACCTGAATATAAAGTATCATCGCCTAGGTTTGCGCCACAGTTAATACCGGCAACAACTAAATCAGGTGTCAACAGCTGACTGATGCCAAGATGAACTGAATCGGTTGGCGTGCCGTTTACTGAAATGAAACCATTGTCTAACGTTTGAATGCGTAGCGGATTCATTAGCGTTAAAGAGTTACTGGCACCACTACAGTTTCTATCGGGTGCGACTACCGTTACCTCAGCTATTTTTACTAATTCGTCGTGTAAAACTTTAATGCCTAAAGCATGAACACCGTCATCGTTACTGAGTAATATTTTCATTAGTTTACCGCTCGCTCTGTCATATCTTGATAACTGATTAATTCACGTAAAATGGTGGTTGCATAACAACCAGAAGGTAAAAAGAAGCTCAATGTTATAGTGTCATCAACCGACTTTATACTGCCTTCAGTTAACGACAACCTAATTCTACGTCGTTCTTGCTTTAAGCCAAATTTAGCTAAACCTTGGCAAAAGTCAGCGTAACCATCGGCAACCTGTTGCTCTAGCTGTTGTGATTCACCTTGCGACATTAATTTGCCAGCGCCCCACAGCGCAGCCGTTAAGTCGATATCTTTTTCTTGAAAGCGTTGACGAATGGTTGCATCAATTTCATCAGCCAAAAATACTGACTGTGTACCGCTTAACATAAAAACATCACCCATTTGTAAGGATTCAAACTGATTTTTTTCAATACGTGTACTGATTATTTGATTAAATATTTCTGAGCGAGCCGCCGATAAATAAAGGCCACGTTTCTTTTTATCTTTTACTTTCTTACCTTGAAATAACTCTAACGCTCTTTCAAGGTTGCCGCCATTAATACCAAAGCGTTGTTCACCAAAGTAGTTGGGTACACCAAATTGGCTAACCGCTGCCCAGCGGCGTAAGACATCATCGGTATTACTGACATTACGTAACACTAATTCGAAGCGATTACCTGACAAGGCACCGATGCGTAATTTTTTGTTATGACGTTGTTGGGAAAGAACTTCGACACCTTCGATGGCTAAGTTACTTAAATCATAAATCGCTTTGCCTGGTAGGTGAATACCAAACCACTGCTCGGTAACAGCAAATCTGTCTTTTAAGCCGGCATAAGATACTAAGCCTTCTTTTACCTTAAAGTATTTAGCCAACTCTCGGGCAACAACCAGCGTATTGGTGCCAGTTTTTCTCAGATGAATAAATAAATGCTCACCTTCGCCGCAAGGTTCAAAAGGTAATTTTTCAAAAACCTTAAAATCAGACATTTCACTACGAAGTTGGCCAGTGGCATTCGGTTGGGTATATAAATATTGTAATGACTTGCTCATTTTATTGATTATTCTCTATAACGGCTGCAGAAGATTTTGTCAGTAAGACCACAGCGTGAACAGCCACGCCTTCTTTACGACCTGCATAACCTAACTTTTCAGTCGTGGTTGCTTTTACATTCACTTGATCTAGCTCTGCTTGTAAGTCTTCACTTAAGCAAGTACGCATCGCCAATAAATGTGGTGCTATTTTAGGGGCTTGTGCAACGATAGTAATATCGGCATTACCGAGTTGATAGCCTTTTTCAATCATTAAACCGACAACATGCTTTAATAAAATTCGACTATCGATATTTTCATACTGGCCATCTGTATCGGGAAAGTGATTACCAATATCGGCTAAGCAAAGCGCCCCCAATATTGCGTCACACAAAGCGTGAATTGCAACATCACCATCCGAGTGAGCAATAAAGCCTTGCGGATAATCTATTTCTACACCGGCTAAAACAATAGGGCCTTTGCCACCAAATTTGTGTACATCAAAGCCGTGACCTATTCTCATGGTGTTTCCTGTAATGTTGGTTTTTGTTGCTGTTGTTTTTGCTTAGCTAAGAAAAAAGCAGCTAAAGCGAGATCATCTGGATGAGTAATTTTTATATTTTCACTGCTTGCCGAAACTAACAGACTAGGTAAATTAGCCCGTTCAATTGCTGATGACTCATCAGTGAGTTCAGCTCCCTGATTAAGGCCATTAATAATCGCGGCTTTTAATTCTCGCACCGGAAACATTTGCGGTGTTAGCGCGTGCCATAAATGCTCTCGCGCGACCGTTGACAAAACTTGCGGACCATTTAACGTACTCAAAACCGATCGTTTCATGGTGTCTCGCACCGGTGCAGCTAATAATCCGCCCACTTCTTTTGCTAGGCAACGAGCAATTAACGTTGAAATATCATCATGAGTAACACAAGGTCTCGCAGCATCATGCACTAAGACCCAAAAATGGTGCTCAGGGTCAATCGCTGTTAATCCAGCCAGAACTGAGTCGACTCGTTCTTTGCCGCCAATAACTGTTTCAACCTGAGCATTATTGATTAATGACGTTTGTGGGTAATATTCATCATTTGCACTGAGCGCAATAATAACTTTATTTATCGACGGATGACTTAACAGGCGTTCAATGGTGTGTTCTAAAATCGTTTTATTATCAATAGTTAAATATTGCTTAGGGCAATTTGCCTGCATACGTTTACCTGCACCAGCGGCAGGGACAACAGCAATAAATTGTTGAGTGAGCTCTGTTGGATTAATTAGCATAACGTTATTATTCCGGGTCTATTTGCATGGTGTTTTTTTCAGAGGGTATTAAACGAAAGAATGTTTCGTTTTCTTTTATCATCCCTAACTCATTTCGAGCGCGCTCTTCAATAGCTTCGACGCCTGATTTTAAATCGTCGGTATCAGCATATAATAATTTATTACGTTGTTTGAGCTTGTCATTGTCTGCTATTTGACGTTCAACTTCTTGTTCCAAAGCTAGATAGTCAGGCACACTATTTTTCCCGAACCATAGTCGGTATTGTAATAACATCAAAAAAACCAGTAATAGTACGGTTATAGCGCGCATAAAAACCTAATGTAAAGCCTAAAATTTAGTCAGAGAAGTACCAGTACGGTTGCCATTATAAATCGGTGTTTGCTGGTGTAAACATTATTAACACATTTATAATTTTTAAAAATTAAATTGCTAACGATTGCTTAAAGTTACGCCAGTTAATGGCACAAGATAATAACAACTCACGCAAACTCGGTGTTAAAGGGTTTGCTCGATGGGCATTTAACCAACAATGGCCACTACAAGCTGCCGTCATCACTTTCTTATTAGGCTTGAGTAACTGCCCTATTGCCTGGTTTTGTTCAAGCTCAGTTAAAGAGAACCAACCATGAAGATTGGTTCGAAAACGCTGTTGCTCAAAATCAATTCTGTCAATAGAGTCTAATAATATCGTGGAATCTTTGGCAATAGGCACCACTAGGCCATGATGCAACGTTGCCGATAAATACCACTGTTTTACTGACTCGCTGTCTTGACCATTTAATGGCATCTGTACACCTTGTTTAGCTGACCAAGTTGCATTTTGCACATCAAGCTTTAGAGGTGTTTGCACCTGTAACATGGAATTTGCCGTACGCTTGATATAATGAGGTAAACTTTTTAATCGACCCTGCATCAATGGGGCTGATAAAAGAGGATCTATACTCAACTGCCCCAACTCTCTTTCGTATAGCGCATTACAAAGCTCAGCAAAATCAGCTGATTGATAGTCCCTTTGCCATATTGAGGTTTGTTCATTCATGAATAATTGAGTGCTTTTTAATACGTTACTGGGTAGAATTTAACCTGAAGTTTAAGCATAACCTATTGGGTGAAAAAGATAAAATAAAGCTACAGTCTTTATTTATGGCTATTATCATACACATTATTAGCTTTATCGCCCTTAACATTAACCAATAGCGCTATGCTGTTAATTGAACTCCACATAATCTAACACCAAAAACTCATGGAAAATATATGTTTGAAAAAGTAGCAAGTGAAAGCCCCGTAGTAGAAAAAACACTCTCTCTAGCGCCAACCGATTTATTACGACAAGAAATAGATCAGGTCAGTTATATTTATAATATCATTGTTAATTTTTTTGCTAATTATACCTTCCAATTGATTGGCGCCTTCATCATTTTCGCGCTCGGTTATATCGTCGCAGGCAAAATATCCAATGTTGTATTGAGACTATGTACAAAACATAAACTTGATATCACCTTAAGTCAGTTTTTGGCCAGTACCACCAAAATGCTTATCGTTATTATGATAACCGTTATCTCGTTAAGTAAATTAGGCATTAGTGTTACGCCATTTATAGCTGCCATTGGTGCCATTTCTCTTGGCGCAGGCTTAGCCTTACAAGGTTTATTAGCTAACTATGCAGCTGGTTTTAATATTATTATTATTCGCCCCTTCGTGGTTGGCGATACCATAACTGTGCGCGGTGTTACCGGCATAGTCAAAGAAGTTCTCCTGGCTTATACCATAATTCATGACCAAGACGGTGTTGCGATTACCATACCGAACAAACATATTGTTGGCGAGATATTACACAACTCCAAACATGACTCATTATTAGAGTTAACAGTGGGTATCGCTTATAAAGAAGATCCATTACAAGTGGTTACTATTTTAGAAAAAACGATAGAGGAACTCAATATCGTTGGTGAATCGCGCGAACCACAAATTGGTATTAGCGAATTTGCTGACAGCTCTATCAATATTTCGATACGCTTATGGACGCCCACGGCTAATTATTATGATGCTAAATTTAAAGCCTACAAAGCAATTTACTTAGCTCTGAAAGAAAACAATATCGAGATCCCGTTCCCACAACGCGATGTTCATTTAATCTCACAAGCTTAGTATAACGGTTGAATAAGTCTGACTTTCCACCATAAATTCAACGCATAAAAAAACCACTTATTGAGTGGTTTTTTTTCGAGGAAAATTGTAGCTGCGGATAATGTTCGAAACTAGCATGCCAAAATTAAAGCCCATCTACCGTGATCCACTCTGTTAGTTCGCTAGAATTTCTCAAAGCGAACTGCCTTTTAATCAGTCTCCCAGATGGATCAAAGAGTAAAAGCTCCGCAGGGCTAGCTTGATATTCAGCGATAAACTGGTCTCCCTCTGGGGTCCTAATTTTGGCGATAAGAAAGAGAACTTGGACACCAAGCTGATCACGAGCTTTATTCATCTGTTCAGTCTGGCTTATGCTAACTACAAGGTTTGGATCGTAAATAAACACTAGAGCCGGCAAGCCGGTGCCTATTTGCTCGTGAGTCATCTTAAAAGCTTTAGGCATCAACGTTACTGCAAATCCTATAAATATAAATATCAATACGATGACACTAATATAAATCCAAGGATTTCGACGAGTGGAGCTAAGGTTGTATTTTTCGTTGATGAACAATTCCTCTTTCTATTTTTGAAGCTATAATAGCCTATTAATACGCATTTCAGATTAAACCGTCGACAATTTCAACGACAATCTTTTACGCACCACATTTTTTATAATATATTTAATAAGTTATCAGCAATTTTTGTTGTATTCAACATCGTATATAACTTTGCATAACGAACCATGATATATCTGAGCCCACACATGGTTCGTCATACATGTATTCCATGTAAATTAAAGGTAATAAAAACAATTTAATACCAATTAATTTGGGATAAACGAGACTTCGCCATATATTTAAATAACATGCCAATAAATTTGGTTAGTGATTAATTAGATAACCTATGACTAATAATTTATAACTAATGTCTATAAAGCGCATAAGTGATTTTAAATATTGCTGACTGAATCTCTAATATTATGATCGAAAACGTGCCTTTTTACATAATTAAATTTTATGAGAGCCTTTTAAAAATAAACGACTGTAAGTAAGGCTAATCTCACCCTTACGCATAATCATAAAATATAACGAATAATTATTAATTTAGCTGCTAATTGCTTTTAGAGCGAAGACGTCGCACGGAATTGACGATAGTCAATAAGTACTTCTAACAAAGCAGTAGGAAGAAATAAACATGCTTTAGCTATGTTATTAAAGTAACCACTTGCCTAAATCAGTTATCCCTAAAAATAAAAAGCCACTCTAATTGAGTGGCTTTTTATGACTATATTTATAACTCAAATAACGAATCAAAATATGAGTTAGTTCAAACTACCACTAGGCAGACGCACGGAGTTGACGATAGTCAATGAGTACTTCTAACAACGTGGTAGGAAGAAATAAACATAGTTTAATCGTTATTGGCCTTTAACTTCTGACAGGCCGTTGAATATAGCTTTATCACCAAGGTACTCTTCAATACGTAGTAATTGGTTATACTTAGAAACACGGTCTGAACGACAAAGTGAACCGGTTTTAATTTGGCCTGCCGCTGTACCTACCGCTAAATCAGCAATCGTTGCATCTTCGGTTTCGCCTGAACGATGAGAGATAACTGCAGTAAAGCCTGCATCTTTCGCCATTTTAATCGCCGCTAATGTTTCAGTTAAGGTACCAATTTGGTTAAACTTAATTAAAATTGAGTTGCCAATACCTTGTTCAATACCACGTGCTAAGATTTTAGTATTTGTTACAAATAAATCATCGCCAACAATTTGTATTTTATCGCCCAATAATTTTGTTTGGTAAGCAAAACCGTCCCAATCAGACTCGTCCAAACCGTCTTCAATAGAAACGATAGGGTATTCTTCACATAACGTTGCTAAAAAATCAGAGAATTCGTTAGCTGTAAATTGCTTGCCTTCGCCTTTCAGGTCGTAAATGCCTTTCTCGCTATCATAAAACTCTGAAGCAGCACAATCCATCGCTAACGTAATGTCTTTACCTAATTCATAACCGGCAGCAGAAACTGCTTCCTTAATAACCGCTAAGGCGTCAGCATTCGAGGCTAAATCAGGTGCAAAACCACCTTCATCACCAACGGCAGTATTTAAACCTTTTGCTGATAATACTTTTTTCAAGGCATGAAATATTTCAGCGCCCATACGTAATGCTTCACTGAAACTTTTAGCACTTACCGGTTGGATCATGAATTCTTGAATATCAACATTATTGTCTGCATGTTCACCGCCATTGATAATATTCATCATAGGTAAAGGTAATGAGTATTGACCCGGAGTTCCGTTTAAATCAGCGATATGTTCAAACAATTGTACTTTCTTTTCCATTGCGGCTGCTTTTGCATTTGCTAATGAAACCGCTAAAATAGCATTGGCACCAAATTTTTCTTTATTTTCAGTACCGTCTAAGTCGATCATGATTTGATCAATAGTGGCTTGTTCTAAAGCACTTTGTCCGATCAATGCCGTTTGAATGTCATTGTTTATCGCCGCAACCGCTTTTAATACGCCTTTACCTAAATAACGAGATTTATCACCATCACGTAACTCTAACGCTTCACGTGAACCGGTTGATGCGCCAGAGGGTGCAGCAGCACGGCCCCAAGCACCCGATGCTAAAAAAACGTCAGCTTCAACGGTTGGGTTACCACGAGAGTCCATAATTTCACGGGCGATAATTTTACTGATATTCGACATTATAATTCCTTTAAATTGAGTGCACTACAGCGAATGAACCGCTATTAAGTTGGTAATAGTTTTTAGTTTACATTTTACTGATAAAACATTTTGCCATAAATAATTATGCCAGAAAGCAAAACCGCAGCACTATGCTACGGTTTTATTAATTTTCAGGTTTAACTTGATTGCTGTTTTTGATGCTCAAATGAAGCAGCAATAAAGCTTTCAAACAATGGGTGTCCATCACGTGGAGTTGAATTAAACTCAGGATGAAACTGCCCAGCAATAAACCAAGGATGATCCGGTATTTCAATCATCTCAACTAATGTTTTATCCGTAGATAACCCCGAGAACACCAAACCAGCTTTGCTAATTTGCTCACGGTAGTTATTATTTACCTCATAACGATGACGGTGTCTCTCATAAATTGTTTCACTGCCATATACGTCATATGCCTTGGTACCTTTCACAAGGTGGCACAATTGTGAACCTAAACGCATCGTGCCGCCTAAGTCTGAATTTTCATGACGGTATTCAACTTGGCCTTCTTCATCTAACCATTCATTAATTAAACCAACCACTGGATGTGGGGTTTCAGGGTTAAATTCGGTGCTATGAGCGTCAGTAAGACCAGCAACATTGCGGGCATAATCAATAAGCGCCACTTGCATACCTAAACAAATGCCTAAATAAGGCACTTTGTTTTCACGGGCATATTTCGCCGCTAAAATTTTTCCTTCAACGCCACGAATACCAAAACCACCTGGCACTAATATCGCGTCAACGGTTCCTAAAACATCAGTTCCTTTGCTCTCAAGATCTTGTGAGTCAATGTATTTAATGTTTACCGTTACTTGGTTTTTCAAGCCGGCATGTTTTAATGCTTCGTTAACAGATTTATACGCGTCTGGTAATTCAATATATTTACCTACCATGCCTATGGTAACTTCACCAAAAGGGTTAGCTTCTTGATAGAGTACTTTTTCCCATTCACTTAAATCGGCTGCAGGTACATCAAGACCAAAACGTTTAACCACTAATTCATCTATACCTTGGGCTTTAAGTAACGCCGGAATCTTATAAATGCTATCAACGTCACGCATTGATAAAACCGCTTTTTCAGCAACATTGGTAAACAAAGATATTTTTGCTCGCTCATTAGCAGGCACAGTGCGTTCACTTCGACACACTAAAATATCAGGGACGATACCGATTGAGCGTAGCTCTTTCACTGAGTGTTGAGTTGGTTTTGTTTTAATTTCGCCGGCTGTTTTAATATAAGGCACTAACGTTAGGTGCATATACATCGCACGCTCACGTCCTAATTCTGTACCTAACTGGCGTATAGCTTCTAAGAAAGGTTGTGATTCAATATCACCAACCGTGCCGCCAATCTCAACCATAGCAACGTCATAACCTTCAGCCCCCTCAATAACGCGACGCTTAATGTCGTTAGTAATATGAGGAATAACTTGAATAGTGGCACCTAAAAACTCACCTTTGCGCTCACGTGCAAGAATATCTTGATATATTCTGCCGGTGGTGAAGTTATTAAGCTTGGTCATTTTGGTACGAATAAATCGTTCATAATGCCCTAAATCCAAATCAGTTTCCGCGCCGTCTTCGGTAACAAACACTTCACCATGTTGAATAGGACTCATCGTACCCGGGTCAACATTAATATAAGGGTCAAGTTTTAACATTGTGACTTTTAAGCCGCGTGCTTCAAGAATTGCAGCAAGAGAAGCCGCGGCAATACCTTTACCAAGAGACGATACAACGCCGCCGGTTACAAAAATATATCTAGTTGTCATGTGATACCAAAAGTCAGAGTGAGCAGGAATTTTGTGTGTTTTACTTAAGTTGTTTTGCTAGCTTATTATACGAATTAATTAACGAATAATGAGGTAAGTTTAGTCATGATTTTGAAAAACGCACCAACCTAGCAGGACGGGAAAACATTATACTTAAAACTAGCTACCACGACAATATGATCAACCGATCAATTTCTGTTATTTTGACAAAAACATTTAATCACTGTGTTTATTTTATCGATAAAAAGCTAACATATTGTTTTAATTCGCCCTAGGCTTTGGATACCCTTTATGACTTCATCTCGTTTAACCGCCGTACTTTGTGCAATCGATAAAATAAATAGTGAAGATCCCAATCAAACACTTGTTAATGGGCATCCTCAAGCCAATGAATTACTTTATGGTCAATACATGACCTCTTGTCTTGAGCAGTACTTTCCTCAGTCAAATGAATTATTACAAATAGCTGTGCGCGCACAGCATATTAAACGCTGGGACTTAAAGCGTACCGAATTTGATGAAGGCAAAGCTGGCTATTATCAATGGCGAATTTCCCAAGGAAAGTTCCACGCTGAGCTCACTAAGTCATTAATGATAGAAAATGATTATTCTGAGCATGAGGCTGAATTGACCGCTTGTATTTTAAGAAAAGAACAGCTCAAAACAAATGCCAACACGCAAACGTTAGAGGATGTCGCTTGCTTAGTATTCCTACAATATTACTTTGACGCTTTTGCCGCTAAATATACTGAAGCAGACAACGAAGCTAAAATCATTAGGATAGTAAAGAAAACTTGGGGAAAAATGTCAGTGCGTGGCCACGAAATAGCACTTTCATTAACACTCCCTAACCATTTAGCGACCTTAGTGGGTAAAGCACTCGCCGATTAATAATTAACAGTTAAGTTTGCTGTTCCTCTGCTGAAAGAGGTAAACGCCATAAAAAAATAAAGGGGCGTGTTACGGCCGGATTTTGTTGCACAACGAGACCTAGTATAATGATTAATAGGTCTCACTATAAAACAGCAACCGCTATTATCGCTCGGTATTCCAACTAAATAAGTAAGAACCTAACGCTAAAAAGATAGTACTCATAATCAAAAGTGCGGTCAGGTGATAACTGATATCAGCTAGGGTTGCACCTTCGGTGATCACTTTTCTCGCTCCAGCCACTAAATGAGTTAAAGGTAAAAAGTCAGCAAAAACTTTTACCGCATTGGGCGCACCTTCTAAACTAAACCAAACACCTGATAACAACATCATTGGCCATGAGGTCAAATTAAGTAAACCGCCAATAAGCTCTTCACTCTTACTTCTGCTCGCGACCAGCAAGCCTAAAGATATTAAGCTAATAGCGCCTAAAACTGCGATGATAAATAGATCAAAATAGCTGCCCAGCATGTAAAAATCAAAAAAGAAATTACAGCCAATATAAACAACACTCGACATAAACATCACAATAAAGATACGTGACACTAATTGTGCTGATACAAATTCAAACGCTGAAAGCGGTGTCGCTTTTAAACGTTTTAATACCGCATTTTTACGATAACGTACTATCACGTAGCCAACACCAAATAGGCAACTGAACATCATGTTCATTCCAAGGATCCCAGGCAGCACCCAATCGACATAACGAATTTTCTTCCCATAGGTTTCTAGGCGTTGAAAGTTATTGTGTTGTCCTAAAAAGATTTTTTCAACCAGGTAACTGTTTGGCGAACCTTGGTTAACCCAATAGCTTTTTTGGCTAAAGTCGACTAAAAAATCAATAGCATGCTGTTCTAATTTTACGGTTGCTAACGCCTTATCTTGATAGTCAATAAAGTCAACGTAACGTGTTTCCATAAAACTCGATTGAACG
This sequence comes from Colwellia sp. BRX8-7, assembly GCF_014077275.1. Classification (NCBI taxonomy): domain Bacteria; kingdom Pseudomonadati; phylum Pseudomonadota; class Gammaproteobacteria; order Alteromonadales; family Colwelliaceae; genus Colwellia; species Colwellia sp. BRX8-7. The sequence continues at coordinate 54,606 of NZ_JACGVP010000001.1, forward strand.
GTTTTACTGTCGATAACCCCCACTTTATAAACGGCTTTTCCGTCACCAGAAAAAACAAAAGATAAACCCGCTAACATGAGAATAGGAAAAAACAAATTCCACCCTAACGATGAACGATCGCGAAAAAACTCAATATTACGGGCTTTGACTACCGCAAAAAAACGTTTAAAATTCATAACTTTACTCTCTCAACGAATGGCCGGTTAATTTTAGAAAAAGGTCATCAAGATTTGGAGACTTTACTTGTAAACCTTCTAATGGAATTTTCTCAGCAATTAACAAGCTAATAGTTTCTTCCACATGTTGCGTCGTTATTTCGACCCGCTCGTGTTCGATAGTCCACTGATGTTTTTCAATTAATGGCTGCGGTACTTGCTCTTGAGGTAAATAAATAAAAACCTCTTGAAAATGCTTGGCAAGTAATCGGTTAGGTGTGCCACTTTCAATAATTTTACCATTGTCCATAATAACCACTTCATCACAAAGTTGTTCCGCTTCGTCCATGTAATGAGTGGTTAAAATAACCGTCTTATTTTGGGCTTTAATATTTTTTATTAACTGCCAAAAATTACGTCTCGCCTGTGGATCAAGCCCGGTGGTGGGTTCATCAAGAAAAATAATATCGGGGTCATTAATTAACGCCAGTGCTAATAATAACCGTTGGCGTTGTCCACCCGACAACAAACGATTATCTCTATCTAAAAAATCTTTTAAGCCACAGAGCTCAATTAATTGCTGATGAGGTACGGTGTTGTCATAAAATGCGGTGAATAAATTTAAGGTCTCTTGTACCGTTAAAAAATCTTGCAAAGCAGTACTTTGAAATTGAATGCCTATTTGCTGACTTATATCCTTGCCTATGCTTTTTCCTGAATAAAGCACTTCACCACTGGTCGCTGGAATTATCCCTTCCATTATTTCAATGGTCGTCGTTTTTCCTGCACCATTTGGCCCTAACAAACCAAAACAATGCCCTTTAGTAATGGTGAAACTAATATCATCAACCGCTTGCACGCCTTTATAACTTTTAACTAAATGATTAACTTCAATAACATCGTTTTTTGTTTGACCAACCCGTTGCTGATTCTGTGTCATAACTTTCCTAATAATACCTAATGCTTGCTCGTTATTGTAATGGGATATGTGTAAAGATCACATCACTAAAAATAATAAAACACCACCACAATGCAAATGATAATAATTATCATTTGCATTGTGACAACTATTACATTAAATTAAATCTAACGTCATCGGCAAAGCAAAGGAGTTTCATCATGGGTGCGCAACAATATTCTATCAATAGAAAAAATATCCAAGACAATTATCACCACATACACACTGAAAAGGCACAAGTTGAATTACCCATCATATTATTAGAAAAGTTAATCTTGTCTGGCGCTTTGCCCGGTAATGAGTGCAGGTGCTTAGATGATGCTGCGCGTAAAACATTGTGGCAATCACTCTTACTAAGCAGCTTACAAGGAGAGCAATCAAGATGCCGTTAACTTATTCTGCGGGCTCTCACAAAGATAGTATTCATTGCGCTATTGCATATTCAAGTGAGCTTTATCAAATAGAAGATTGGTTGAGCGTATTGACCAAGACTTATGCGCAGCATCCCAGTAATGGATTAGCAAAGGTGATTAGCTATTATTTAACTCGCCTTATCAAACATGACGACTTCACCGCTTTCGCCAGTCAGCCTTGTCATTATTTTACTATGCTTAAATTTTGGCAACAACAGATTGCCTAGGCGATTGAATAGCTATTGCGCTTGAGCCTGCGTAATGTAGTCAATTAATGCCTGATTTAGCATTTTTTTACCGGTTAACTGATGATTCTTACATACTTCATCAACGGGCTTTTTCTGTAAAATACGCTCGATTAACAGTAGTATACTTGCTTGATAATTTTCTTTACAGTGTAAAAGACACCAATAATGCAACGCTTTTACGCAATGACTAAACTGCCGTTTTTGTTGAATAAAATCGCTAATGCTGCTCAGCTGATGGGCGCTTAACTGCGGTAAACTTTTATCAGGGCAATGATGTAATATTTGCCACACTAACTTAGGCGATAAACCTTTGTATTCATCGGTGAGTAAATAATCGAATGAACTATAAAATTCACTGGCAATCTTTCGTTCAAAAAATTGCCCTCGCTCGCTCATTGCAGAAACCACTAGCGCGGAATGCTCACCACTGGCTTGGTCTTTAGTGAAACCTATTCGAGCAATTTGATAATCAGCATCTTGCCAAAACTTAAGTAACTGCGCATTGGCACCAAAACTCGCGCCAATAAAATCAACTTGCTGCTTTTTTGCAAAATTTTCTAGCGCTTTAACAAAACAACGGCCAAAACCATATCCTTGATATTGTGGATGAATAGCTATGCGTAAAACCCGCAGATATTGATAACTAAAGCTTTCACTAAAACCACAATGAGTTAATAAAGATTGGGGAATAAACTGATTTTTTAGTCGACGTTGATTTGTTGCTATCGCTTGAATATCGGCTGTTTTATGACACCCTTCTTCAAGAAGTAAGGCAACACCGACAATATCATCACCTAATTTGGCGACAAATAATTGTAGCGCTTTATTGTCAAGTAATAGCGTAATATCGTTCGGTGACGTTTGGTAATGAGCGGTGACCAGCACAGCAAAAACTTGCTTTAATAACGCCGTGTCTTCAATCAACGAGGTTGATGACACTTGGCTAAAAGATAACGATTCTTTAGCAAAGTGCACTGTTGATGATTGGCTTAAGGTTGCTTTATTCAAAGAAATTTCGGTTACAGGCTGAGTTAGTAACGGCAATTCTGTTAACTTGGCGTTAAGTAAACAACTTTCAAAAACAAAGACTTCTAACGGATCGTCTTGACGCCAGCGAATAGGCTGATGCATATGAAAGCTTCGCCACTGCGGCACTTGCTTTGTTAACGCTTGTTGAAACTTTACCGTAAAGCCGCGCCCTGCTCCTTCATAACCATGAACCGTACTTGAAAAAACAACACGAGAAAAAAGAGCCGTTAAGCTTGTTAATAAAGGCACCGGAATGGCAGCTGCCTCGTCAACCAGTAATAGCGAAATATTCAATGGATCATCGCGGCGAATGAGTTGATCGACCGCAACAAAAGTTATCGAACCCAAGGGGTGAACCAAAGCGGTTTTGCTGGTATTAGCATAGTCAAATTTTTCGCCAAGTGCCGCTAATGAACAAGCAAGTTGGCGGTAAAAAACCGATAAAGAACGAACATGGGGTGCGGTAATAACTATATTAATTTTTTCATGGCCCATAGCGGTGTTATTTGCAATGAGCTCAACACAAGCAATAGCAAGCGCTGATGATTTTCCACGACCACGATCAGCAGTTAACACTAATGGGCGGTTTCGATGACCTCGGCTGACCTTAATAATATGTTCAACGGCTATTTGTTGTTCTTTGGTTTTACATTGATATAAAAAATCACTAGAGACGGTCGATATTACTGGTGCTATACCATCTAACAACGGAAACGTTTGCTCGTCATTTTGTGTAATCGTAATTAAGGCTTTATTGTCGAGTAGTTGTCGATAAAAATACTTAAGTGAAGCTGCCTTTGTTTGCTCAATCGCTTGTATTAATGGTTTTTCAAGCCATAAACACATAACACCGCCAGCGACTAGCGTGCCAGAGAGCGCCGCAAAAGCATCCAAATTGATACTATTAGGCGCAGAACAGTCGCTATTTTCAACACCTGAAAATAATATTCGACTATGCTCACTACCGAGTTGCTGAGCAAAGTGTTTGTTGTTGATCGTGGCAGAAATTTCGGGGTGGTGACTAAATACCAGCCAAGCGTCTTTACTCTGGTTTTGTTCATTAAGTTGCAGTAACTGTTTGACCCAGCAAGCATCACCGACCAGTAACACCAGTTGTCGCTGAAATTTGGTCAAAGCCTGACATTGCATTTCTTCAAGCCATTCGACGAAATTATGGTTAGACATAAGCAGGCGCTAAATTCAGTAAAACTAAAGTGAAAGCAGTTTATCAATGTGCTACCCCAATTCAAATAGTTTATTTTTATCTGCGGTTATTTACTAAAAATAATGGCATTAATAGTAGGCGATTAAGCTAATTTATTGAAATTTTCTCAGTTGTTGCCTATCTTGAAATTAATCCTTATTAATAAAAATACTTAACCGTGAGAAAAACACGATAATGGCAGATGAATATAAAGCAAATGACGAGTCTGATAACTACGACAAAGATCTCGCCACCGGTAAAAAAGCAGATAAAAATAGCAAGGTGCGTAAACGTATCGATGATTTGCTTGAAAAAAAACGCCTTCGTGAAGCATTAGACTTCAGTGATGATTGGAAAATATAGTCATCACTGCATTAACTTTTGATTGCATTAAGCCGATAATCTCTTATTGTCAGATAAAACATTCATGCTACTATCTAACGAACCTATTCTCCCTACATCATTTAAATTTACCGTTATGACATTATTTGAAAAATTACGCTGCTTATTAACATTTGGTCAAGGTGTTGCCTTACCATTGCCCGATATTTCTGAACAAACAACACCCATCGAATTGTTTGGCCAATGGTTTGATGACGCAAAAAAATCAGGCATTTTATTACCTGAAGCTATGTCTGTCAGCAGTTGCGATCAAAACGGTCAACCTAGCTCACGTATGGTGTTGTTAAAAGAGTTTAATGACGATGGTTTCGTTTTTTATACTAATTACGGCAGCCGAAAAAGCCAAGATTTAAATGAAAATAATAAGATAGCCTTATTATTTCATTGGAATGTACTGCAACGCCAAGTCAGGATAGAAGGCAGAGTCGAAAAAGTAACGGCTGAACAATCAGAACAGTATTTTCATAGCAGAGACCGCGGTAGCCAAATTGGCGCATGGGCGTCAAAGCAAAGCTCACCACTGGCGAGTAAAGAAGCACTAAAGCAGAGCGAAGCTTATTACACTAAAAAGTTTGCTGGCCAAGAAGTTCCCTTACCTGAATTTTGGGGCGGTTGGCGAATAAAACCTCATTACCTTGAATTTTGGCAAGGTCGAGCTAATCGTTTACATGACCGTATTTGTTTTGAACAAGAGCAAAATCAAGATGACAAAAAGGTACTATGGCATCAATTTAAATTGAATCCTTAATGGCTATATTTAAACATTCAAACAGTATTTATAAGATGTCTATTTCAAACAACATATCAGTGTTATATAAAGTTGTCGGTGTTGCTGTTTTGTGTGCTTTATTTAGCGTTAAATCATTAGCCAACCCTACTAATATTTTAGTTGGGTTGGAGCCATTTCCTCCTTTAGTAAACGAAGACGGCAGTGGTTTTGTTATTGATATGCTTAATGGCCTGCAAGAAAATTCGACACTAACGTTTAATTATCAAATAATGACCTATGCTCGGGCGAAGCTGGAATTAAAAAGTTACCGTATCGACATGGTAGGTTTAACGCCTAAAGATAGTGAAACAGAAAGCTTTTACCAATACGCACAAGAGTTATCTTGGCACTTTGACACTACCGTTGATCTTTATTCAACATCCCCCGCTAACTTTGACATCAAAAATCTGCCCGAAGGGAGCATTGGTACGCTAATTGGTAATGCTGATTTTTTCGCTGAATTAGCGCAAGTTCCCAGAGAAAAGTTTGTTGAAGTAAGCAGTTTAGCGCAATTAATTATGATGATGGCACGCGGGAGACTTAAAGTGATACTTTTCGAACGGGTGGCTATGATGTCAACGATTAAAGAATTACAAGACGACCTCTCCACCAAAGTTCCAACAGAATTCAACTCCCCAGAAAGCCCACAAAAAATTTATTATCAAAAGTTTAAAGTTATTGCAGCAAGTCTTGCTGTTGCAAACGATGCAGTAGGAGCAAAGCTAAAAAAACAATTAGATGCCTTGCTGTCTGACGATACCGCTCACTACTTTAAAAAAATAGCCCCTTACGCCCAATTGCCTGATAACGGTATAATTGAGTAAAAGATAGCTAAGCTAGCAAAGATGTCATTTGTTGTCGTACCTGGGCATTAGCGCAGCTAAAATGAAAAAAAACGGGAAGCAAAGCTTCCCGTTTTTGTTAGTTAACGCGTTAAGCGTACCGCAATTCCTATCCCACTAATGCCAGTAAGATACCTGCCGCAACCGCTGAACCAAGCACACCGGCAACGTTAGGCCCCATCGCATGCATTAATAAGAAGTTGTGTGGATTAGCTTCCAGACCCACTTTATTAGCAACACGTGCCGCCATAGGTACTGCTGAAACACCGGCAGCGCCAATGAGAGGATTAATAGGTGTTGATGAAAGCTTATTCATTAACTTAGCCATTAATACCCCAGAAGCAGTGCCAATTGAGAATGCCACGGCACCTAAACCTAAAATACCTAAGGTTTCTATATTCAAAAAGGCTTCGGCACTTAATTTAGAGCCAACCCCTAAACCTAAGAATATGGTGGTGATATTAATTAACTCGTTCTGTGCTGTTGAGCTTAATCGTTCAACCACTCCACATTCACGCATCAAATTACCCAAACAGAACATGCCAACTAAAGGTGTTGCTGATGGTAAAAAGAAAATAGTCATCATGAGAACACCTAATGGGAATACTATTTTTTCAATTTTTGTTACTGGGCGTAATTGCTCCATTTCAATTTTACGTTCAGCATCAGTGGTTAATGCGCGCATAATAGGTGGCTGAATAATTGGCACTAAAGCCATGTAAGAATAAGCCGCAACAGCAATAGCACCTAATAATTCTGGCGCTAGTTTTGATGCTAAAAATATCGCTGTTGGGCCATCTGCACCACCAATAATAGCAATAGCTGATGCATCTTTAAGCGTAAATTCAATACCAGGTATTGCGTTTAAAGCAATAGCACCAAATAAGGTAGCAAAGATACCAAATTGAGCAGCAGCACCAAGTAATAAGGTTTTAGGGTTAGCGATTAACGCGCCAAAGTCGGTCATTGCACCCACCCCCATAAAGATAATCAACGGGAATATCCCCGTATCAATACCCGCATAGTAGATGAAATGTAATAAACCACCAACTTCTGAAAACCCAGCTAAAGGTATATTGGTTAATATCGCACCAAAGCCCATAGGTAATAACAATAACGGTTCAAAGTTACGTGCTATCGCAAGATAAAGTAGCAAACAGCCAACTATCATCATGATCACCTGACCCGACTCGAAGTTAGCTAAGCCAGTAGACAACCAAAGTTTATTTAACGAATCCATTATTATCTATCCTAAACTCAATAAAGCTTGACCAACAGTTACAGAATCGCCTTCTTTAATATCCACTGAAGTGACGGTACCTGAGTTAACTGCACGAATTTCAGTTTCCATTTTCATTGCTTCCATAATGATAACAACTTCACCGGCTGCAACTTCATCACCTTCATTAACTAACACTTTAAATATATTGCCAGCAAGTGGTGCATTTAACGCTTCAGAAGTTGATGAGGACGGTTTTGATGCCTGTGATGATGATTGACTGCTACTAGGCTGAGTAATTTGGCTAATATCGCCTCCAGGGCCTACAACGACGTCAAACACCTGACCATCAACGCTGACTGCATAACTTTCTGGCGCGGTTGAACTTTTAGCGGGTGCAGAGGCTGCTACCGCATCTTCAATCGTAGGCACAGGTTCAAATGCATCCGGGTTATTTCTATTTTCTAGAAATTTCAGTCCTATTTGCGGGAACAATGCATACGTTAAAACGTCATCAATCACATCATCGGCTAAATCAATCTGTTTCTCTTTTGCAAGTTCTTCTAATTCTGCAGTAAGATTATCAAGTTCAGGTTTAATTAAATCAGCAGGACGACAAGTTATCGCTTCAGCGCCATCTAAAACACGCGCTTGCAATTCGGCATTAACTTTATCGGCAGTTGCGCCATATTCACCCTTTAAAACACCGGCTGTTTCTTTAGTGATTGACTTATAACGCTCACCCGTCAATACATTTAATACCGCTTGCGTACCAACAATTTGCGAGGTTGGTGTCACTAATGGGATATAACCTAAATCTTTTCTTACTTTTGGAATTTCAATTAACACTTCATCAAGCTTGTCTGCAGCGCCTTGTTCTCTTAACTGCATTTCCATATTTGTTAACATGCCGCCAGGAACTTGTGCAAGTAAAATACGCGCATCGATACCTTTTAAGCTACCTTCAAATTTGGCATACTTTTTACGAACTTCACGAAAGTAAGTGGCAACTTCAGCAAGCTTAACCATGTCTAAACCGGTATCTCGTTTGGTACCTTCAACAATCGAAACAATCGTTTCTGTCGGTGAATGACCATAAGTCATACTCATTGAAGAAATAGACGTATCGATAACATCTACATCGGCATCAATAGCCTTCATGTGAGTAGCAATACTTAAACCTGTGGTCGCATGACAATGTAAAGCAATAGGTAAAGAGACCGTTTCTTTTAGACGACCAATCAATTCTTCAGCGTCGTAAGGTTTTAATAGACCAGACATGTCTTTGATACATAAAGAATGCGCGCCCATATCTTCAATTTGCTTAGCCATCGTCAGCCAACCTTCAAGGGTATGCACTGGACTCTCGGTATAGCTTAATGTGCCTTGCGCATGAGCGCCGACTTTTACTGCTGATTTAATCGCTGTTTGTAAATTACGTACATCATTCATTGCATCGAAAATGCGAAACACGTCAATACCGTTAACATGAGCACGTTCAACAAACTTCTCGACCACATCATCAGCATAATGACGGTAGCCTAAAATATTCTGACCGCGAAATAACATTTGTTGTTTAGTTTTTGGCATCGCTTTTTTTAATGCGCGTAAACGTTCCCAAGGATCTTCACCTAAATAGCGAATACAAGAGTCAAACGTAGCACCACCCCAAGACTCGATTGACCAAAAACCAATTTCATCAAGTTTTGGCGCAATGGGTAACATATCCTCAAGGCGTAAACGAGTGGCGAGCAATGATTGATGACCATCTCTTAAAACAACTTCAGTGATACCTAATGGCTTTGTCATGAGTTTATTCCTATTTAGTTTTATGGTTGCTTAAGGGTTGATTATGTTGTTTTCGGTATTGCGATACAGCAGAAGTAATTGCTGCCACCACTTTAGGTGAAACACCATCAACATTTTGTTTTGTTTTTTGATTTGAGCGGGTAGATCTTGTTTGGACAACGGCATCTGGAAATTTGATGGCGAGGCGTTTTAAAACGACATTAATAAAAACAATCATTAATCCCAAAAAGATAAAAACGAAGACCATGCCAGCAAACATTAACGTGCCCGCTTCTACAAATAATTGGTTTAGGTGTTCCATGAAAAGTCTCATTCAAACAAAAAGTTTTATTAGAATAATCACTCCAATGCCTAAAAAGCAAACTAATTATTGCAGTTTCATAAAAATAATTTCGTGTCAATCTAGATTAGAGTAAATATTCAGTATTTTTAGCGTTTTATTAAGAAAAAACTGTATATTCACCATATTGTATACAATATAGTATTCTTGTATTGCTGAGCTAGCGAGATAAAAACCAGTATAATATACAATATACACATAGCTTTCGTTTATTCTAAATATGTGCATAAATATATAAAGGGGGTTTAATTAACAAATAATCAACTGCTTTAGCATGTATATTGGATAGCTATTTTGAACAAAGTAAACATAAGATACCCCAGCCAAAAACCCTGAATGCTACCCATAATCCTGAACACATATCCGTCATCCTGAACTTGTTTCAGGATCTGTACTTAGAACCAAAAACACAGATACTGAAATGAATTCAGCATGACGACAAGAGCGTGAAGCGAGCACTGTTATCCTAAACACAAAGCCGTCATCTTGAGCACATCGCCGTCATCCTGAACACATCGCCGTCATCGTGAACTTGTTTCAGGATCTGTACTTAGAACCAAAAAACAGATACTGAAATAAATTCAGCATGACGACAAAAGTGAAAAGTGAGCACTGTCATCCTGAATAATCTCCGTCATTCTGAACACGACACCGTCATATTGAACACGACACCGTCATCCTGAACTTGTTTCAGGATCTGTACTTAGAACCAAAAAACAGATACTGAAATGAATTCAGCATGACGACAAGAGCGTAAAGCGAGCACCGTTATCCTTACTTAATAACTACCGTTACCCTGAACACAACACCATCATATTGAACACGACACCGTCATCCTGAACTTGTTTCAGGATCTGTACTTAGAACCAAAAACACAGATACTGAAATGAATTCAGCATGACGACAAGAGTGAAAATCGAGCACTGTTATCCTTAACAACCACCGTAGTCCTGAACACAACACCATCATCTTGAACACAACACCGTTATCCTAAACACATCTCCGTCATCCTGAACTTGTTTCAGGATCTGTACTTAGAACAAAAAGCAGATACTGAAATGAATTCAGCATGACGACAAGAGAAATCAATTCAGCATGATTAAAATTGTGCTAATAATTATAATTCGGTCTATTTTTCATCGTAAGTTTAGTTGTTTTCTTGTCTAACGCCAAAAATAAAACCTTTATAATTCATTCAATTTTTTAGCAAGTTTGGTCGCTTGTTTACAAACTAAACTATAAATAGAAAGTTGCGGGTTAGTACCAATAGATGTAGGAAAAACAGAACCATCAAATACCCATAAATTATCTAAATAATGGTACTTACAATCACTATCAACTAAGCATAGTGCTTTGTTTTCACCCATCGCTAAGCCTCCCATAACGTGAGCGCTACCAATTAAGTTGTTACTGACTTTATGCTCAAGTTCATTAAAACCGGCTTTAAAAGACTCAAAGCTTTCAAACCATTGTCCGTGTTGATGTGCGGGGCGAACTCTTTTAGCACCAGCAGCAAACTGTACTTCAGCCATAGATAAATAAGCGCGTTTAACCCCATCAAATAAATAATCATTCATCGGATAATCAACAATCGGGCTACCGTCATCAGAAAGCGTTATTTCAGCACCTTCACTATCAGCGTCAAAGCCATCACGTAACAAGGCTAACATTGCATGGGTATTATTCAGCTTTGCCATATCCTCAACATGTTTAGTGCCGTGGCCCATTAACATAATTGAAGACATAGCCGGGTGTAATGGCGGTACCTCTAACTTATAACTTAACGGCCCGGTAGCACCATTTTGCCATTGATAATGATCACTATAAATAGTTTGTGGCGCACCATAAAAAGGCGATATTTCTTTATCAAATTGAGCAAAGGAGAAAACAGTTGGATGCAAAAAGGTTCTTTTACCAATACGATTATTCGGATCTGGCGCATTAGAGCGTAACATCAGTGCTGGGCCGTTAATCGCACCAGCTGCTAAAATAATATAAGGTGCTTTGGCGATGATCTTCTTCGCTGTCTTTTTCTTATTATCATCGAGCGCAAAACATTCTACGGCTGTTATTTTTTTATTCTCAATAATTAACCGTTCGACACGAGCTTGATAAAGTAATGTGGCACCATGTTCAAGCGCATCTGGGATAGTGGTAACTAGCATCGATTGTTTTGCGTTGGTCGGACACCCCATACCGCAGTAACCTAGGTTCCAGCAGCCTTTGACATTGCGCGGAATAACTTTCCATGGAATATTGAGTTGCTCACAACCTTCTTTTAGCACCGCATTATTTTCATTCGCTCCACCTTGCCATGGCGTGACATTTAAGCGTTTTTCCATTTGTTCAAACCAAGGAACCATATCGCTGCTGCTACAGCCTTTTACCTGAAATGTTTTTTGCCAATAATCTAGGGTTGGTGACGGTGTTCTGAAGCTTGAGGTCCAGTTGATTACGGTAGTTCCCCCAACACAGCGCCCTTGCAAGATACCAATGCCACCATCTTTTGTGGCTCGCCCAGCATTTTCTTGATACAAATCGGCATAGGCAGTTCGTTCATCCATTTTAAAGTCACGGGTCGACTTTAATGGCCCTTCTTCTATCATCAACACCTTTAGCCCTGCCTGTGCCAATATTTCAGCACTTGTGCCACCACCAGCCCCAGTGCCAATAATAATGACATCGGCGCTAATAATATTGGTATCTAGCTGATTAGCATTTACCGTTTGCTTGGTGATCGCTTTATTTGCTGAGTAAGGATCGCTAATACCACGAATTTCAGAGACTATTTTCACGTTTTATTCCTGCGATGGATATATTTTAGGAGGGCCTGGGTATCCCGCTTGTAAATAATTTTCTGACTGAGCATACCAACTCATAATAATCAGCTTACCTAAAGAAGCGTAGCCAGTACGTTTTAATGAAAATAGGCTATTTTTCCAACCTTGTAGAAAGCTTTCAATTTCTTTCGCTGGGGTTGCGTTCCAATCACTGGTCGGTGCACCAACAAGATAACGAAATGTCGTCGATGACATTAAATCAAACAGCTGCCGTAATTGCTTTTGGGAGTGTTCACCTAAAGTAATTATTTGTTGGTCAACAGCCATTAATAATCGCACTCCAGCGTCTTCAGCTAATACACCAGGATAGTTACTCTTTAACATAACAGGGGCAAGCGCTAATAAAAAATCAGCATCAGATGCTTGAAGAAAATCAAACTTTTGTATATTTTTTGTAGCTGGATTGGCCAGTGCTATAGCAGACAAGCTACTGCCAACCAACAAGATGGCACTGCCAAGCAGACTAACTTTAAAGAATTCTCTACGACTTGTATTCACACAGCCACCAAAATTATAAAAGGTAATACCAACTGGTATTACCTGTTAATTAATCATCAAAAGATAAAGGATAATAGCGACAAAGTCTAGTGGCTTAAATTGAGTGCTGTTTTTGATGTGTTTATGTTAGCGTGACTTTCTGCCCGATCATCACGGTCTCATTCGCTTGGACAACTTGCCTGTCAGTATTAGCTGCCTCTAAACAAACAAATTCTTTTTCAGCGCCAACATGAAGATCTTTCATTCGCTGAGCAACCTCAACGCCGGGGTTCCATAAAACCCACTGCTGACAATTTGTTGACGATACTGTAAGCGTTCTTTGCCGTTGTTTATCTTCGATTAAGCATTGTTGGTTAGTGTAATAAATACGATCGACTTCACCCAGACAATTTTCTAAAGCAGCAAGCTGCTGTTCTTTACCCGTAACCTTGTCATCAAAGGGAAACTCAGCTAAGGGCGCTACCGTAATATTTTCTGGTGCACTAACGGCAAAGTAACTGTGTAATGCCGCTGAATATTCAAACGCCTTGGATGATAAATTACTTATAAATAATTTTTGTTCAAATTGATCAGAAAAAATCAACTGCTGCTTCAATTGGTATTGATGAGGCCATAATGGGTGCTCATTTTCTCCAGACAAAGATAAAGTTACCGTAACCCTGTCTTTAGCAACGATCACGTCATCAAGTTGCCAATTTCGTTGACGAGCAAAACCATGATTACCGGCTTTTTCACCGCTAGGTGCTTGATATGGACCAAACCATGGCCAACATAAAGGGATCCCACCTCTAATAGGCGTTCCCTGTTCAAAAATAACGTCATCACTTAGCCAAAACACTGGTTTTTGGTTAGCGGGTTGCCAAGCGAGAACATGACCACCATATAAACTTATTTTTGCTGTACAAGTATTATGGATAATTTCTAGTGCATTTATCTGATCGGTAAGCGAAACTTGCTTAATTTGACCAAATTCATTTTCAGCAATAATTGATGACATACAACCTCAAGCGGTATTTAGAAAGTAATAAATAAATCATTATAACGATAATATAAATAAGCGTCATCTTGAATACTACTTCGTCATCCTGAACACTACTTCGTCATCCTAATACCAACACCGTCATCCTGATACCACACCGTCATCCTGAACTCGTTTCAGGATCCGTACTTGATCTACAAAGACCAGATACTGAAATAAATTCAGCATGACGACAAAAAGGCTATACGATTACCGACTCCTTGATACCTACACCGTCACCCTGATAACACTCTCCGTCATCCTGAACTTGTTTCAGGATCTGTACTTGTAACAACAAAGACCAGATACTGAAATAAATTCAGTATGACGACTAGATAAATAAATTCTGTATGACGACAAGAAAAATAAATTCAGCATGACGACTAGAGAAATAAATTCAGCATCACGGCAAAAGTGCTAAACAACAAAGCGCAAAAAAAAGGCATTAAACGAATTATCGTTTAATGCCTTTCGCTATCTAATAGCAAACTGCCAATAAGGGTTACTTCGTGTAACCTCTTGGCATATCACTCTCAGTGGTATAGCGTTTACGCAGTTTGTCTTGACGACTCTGCGTTGAGGTCTCTTTGCCGTTAATCCACATTTTATCTACTTTCGTACTAAGCTCGAAAGGATCAGCACTCCATAAAACTAAATCGGCTTTTTTACCAACGGCAATACGACCCGCATTAATGTTAAAAGCATCGGCAACATTGGCAGTAACAGCGGCAAGTGCTTGGTCTTTAGTTAAACCATTAGCAATTGCATTACCCGCTTCAAAACGCAGCTGATACAAGTTATGTGCATCGCTTATGGCTAAAGCAACATTGATACCTGCTTGGGTTAATTTTGCCGTATTGTCTAAAGATGAATGTAGCGAATCAAAACTACTTGGTAAGTTATCTAAAGCGCCAAATATAACAGGGACTTTCGCTGCAGCTAATTGCTCGGTAATTAATATCGCATCAGCACCGCCAGCAATCACTAAATCAAGATTAAACTCAGCTTTTAATTTCAGTAATTCGAGTAAGTCTGTGGCGCGGTCAGCATAAGCTACAAGCGGTTTATCACCGGCTAACAAGGCGTTGATAATTTTTTCATCACGCTTTAATTCTTTTAGTTCTTTTTGCTTCTCGTCAGCCTTTTTATCTTTTTTCGCTGTTTTAGCGTCTTCAGCAGCCTTGGTTAAAGCCTTTTGGGCGTCTTCAAGCGTGTAACGCAGTTTTTGTAGGTTTAGAGCGCGTGAACCGCTGCTTTTAGCACCAAGATCTATGATGACGGCATTTTCTTTAATGTAAACACTGTCAAACTCGCCTGAGAGGTCTGTTACAAAGGTTTGCCCTTTGAACATACTATCACCACCGCTAGGCACTGAAACGTTACTGGTGATACCACCTTTGCGTGTATAAGGCACAACCGTTGAGCGTGGGTTAAAAGCCATTGATGCATCAAAAGTGATGTCTGCTTTTTTATCACTAGCATCACGGGTTCTTGATACTGCATTCACCTCAACCAAACCTAATGAATTCATTGAACCAATTAAACCCGGTGTCAGTATTTTCCCCATCGCATCGAAGGTTACATCAGCAACAATCTTTTCAGGGTTAATCGCAATAATTTTTCCGTCATCAATAACAACCGTGGCATTTGTTAAAACACCCTGTTCAGTAACCGTATGAATAGTGGCATTGGTTATTGCTAAACTTTCTGCGTTAGCATGGCTTATTGCCGCTAAAGCAAGTGCAACTAACGAAGCTTTAAATAACTTAATTTTTTTCATGATTACTGCCCTCCCTTTTTAGATAAAGCAGGAACTTCAGCTTGCCCTAACATAAAGTCACTTGTTGCTCGGTATTTATCATCAAAGCGGTCATACACTTTTGCACCATCAACAAATACTTGTTCAGCTTGTGCATAAACGCTGAAAGGACTTTGATTCCAAAGCACCACATCCGCATTTTTACCCGCTTCTAAACTACCGGTTTTATCATCAATACCTAAAGATTTAGCTGCATTTAAAGTGATCCAACGAATAGCTTCTGCTGGTTTTAAGGCAAAACCATTCTCGTTAGCACGGTACATGACTTTACCTGCTTCTTGGTTTAAACGTTGAATAGTACTGTTTGAGTCTGAGTGAACAATCGCACAAGAGTTTTTCACCGCGTTAACAACCGCAACGTTTTCGTGGATCATGTCGTAAGCTTCCATTTTGAAACCCCACCAATCAGGCCACATGGCTGCACAGTTTCCATTTTCAGCTAATAAGTCAGCAATTTTGTAACCTTCAATCGCATGATGAAAAGTCCCTGACTGGTAATTAAACTCTTTACCCAGATCAATCATCATCGCCATTTCTTCAGCTTTGTAACAATGATTGTGAATTAAAATTTCACCGTCGAGTACACCACGTAGGGTATCAAGCTCTAAATCTCGTGCTGGCGCTAAAGGATTTTTCCCCGCTTCGTAGTCACGGTCGTATTTTTCCCAGGCATGTTTATACTCAGTCGCTTCTGCCCAAGCCATGCGGTAACCTGCCATGTTGCCCATACGAGTTGAGGGTAATATTTTACGGCTACCGTAAACACGCTTAGGGTTTTCACCACAAGCCATTTTTAAACCATAAGGTGCTTCTGGAAACTTCATGCCTTGCATCGTGTGGCTTGATACATTACGAAGCGTTACACCACGGCCACCAAATAAATTAGCAGAGCCAGGTAAGATTTGCATTGTAGTAACACCGCCAGCACGGGCAGCATTAAAACCAGGGTCTTGTGGCCAAATACTATGTTCAGACCAAACTTCAGAGGTATTGGGCGAACTCATTTCATTTCCGTCTGAGTGTGACTCAGCCGAAGGGCTTGGATAAACCCCTAGATGCGAATGCACATCGATAACACCAGGCGTAACCCATTTATCTGTTCCATCAATTTCGACAGCACCCGCAGCGGACAAGTTTTTGCCCACTTGAGATATTTTTCCATCAGTCATCAACACATCAGCATTATCAAAACGCTCACCATTACCAATTAATACCGTAGTATTTTTGATTAATGTCGTTTGCTTAGGTAGAGGTTGATAAGTACTCGGATAAGGGTTTTTATTAATAGACACTTTTGGGTCTTGCTGCTCAGACTCTAAACAGCCAGATAACGCGAGTGATACGCTAAGGGCCAACAACGTAGGCGCGATGCTTTGCTTGATATGCATTTAATGCTTCCTGTGCGGATTATTATTTTGGGGTTTAATAGTCAACAATAAAATGATTTGAACAATACGGCAAGTGAACCTGAGCCAATTACGTCCAATGGTTATACATTCACGGTGAATGGAGAATGAAGCAAATAAATAAGAGTATTTCAGATACTAAGAGCACATAGATAATTTGCCTTTTGGATTTTGCTCACTCCCATGCCGTCATACTGAATTTATTTCAGTATCTAGCATCTACCCACTCCCATGCCGTCATGCTGAATTTATTTCAGTATCTGGTCTTTGCAGAACAAGTACAGATCCTGAAACGAGTTCAGGATGACGGAGAGTGGTTTGTTTATTATTCGCATTGTCTCATTCCCTTGTCGTCATGCTGAATTTATTTCAGTATCTGGTCTTTGCAGAACAAGTACAGATCCTGAAACGAGTTCAGGATGACGGTATTCGTTCATGGCTGAATTATTCGTGAAAAGTGACGGTATTCGTTCAGGGCTGAATATTCGTGAAAAGTGACATATTCGTTCAGGATGACAGAGTATTTTCAGGACTCAAGAGTCTGTTGAGAATGATTGTCTTAGAGTTCAAAATCACCAAAATCAAGATCTGTTGAGGGATCTGGCTTTGCTTTTGATTGGGGATCAAGTAACGAAGGTTGTTGCGTTTCTATCTGGGTTGGAATAACTTTAACTTTCGGTTTGGCATTTTTACGTTTTTTGCGTTGCAAGCAGCGTTTAACTACTTTTTGTTTGTTATCAGAGGTTAAGTTTATCCACGTTTGGCGTTCTTCACGCGTACGGTAGCAGCCAAGACAATTGCCTTTTTCATCAGACTGACACACACCCATACAAGGGCTGGGAACATCAAAAAACTCTAATTGCATAAAAACCTTCGGCCAAACTTAAAAAGCCTATACATAATGTATAGGCTTGTATCATATTAGTCTAATTTATCAGTAGCAATATGATAGTCAGGGTCTTCAATCACGTTGATTTCAACTAGACTACCCGCTTTGGTTAATAACTTTGTACATTCACTGCTTAAATGTCTTAAGTGCATGGTTTTGCCGCGCGACAAATAACGGTCAGCTAAGGTATCAATCGCTTCAATAGCAGAATGGTCAACAACGCGTGAATTTTTAAATTCTACGATAATGTCGCTACTTGCTTCATCCATATCAAACTGCTCTAAAAAGTTTGAAACCGAACCAAAAAACAATGGTCCTTTAACATCATAAACGGTTGAGCCATGCTCGTTAGTTGAACGATGCACAGTAACGTGTTTTGCGTGTTCCCAAGCAAAAACTAACGCTGAGACAATAACACCAACAACAACAGCAATAGCAAGATCTGAATAAACAGTAACACCTGAGACAAGAATTATCACAAAGGCATCAGCCTTCGGCACTTTGCCTAAAATGCGGAAACTCGACCATTCAAAGGTACCAATAACAACAATAAACATAACGCCAACTAAGGCCGCTAGAGGGATTTGTTCAATTAAACCTGAGGCAAATAAAATAAAGCCAAGTAATGCTAGTGCCGCAGTAATGCCTGAGGCTCGACCTCGACCACCTGAGTTCACGTTGATCATTGATTGACCAATCATTGCACAACCACCCATACCGCCAAAGAAACCCGTAACAGTATTTGCTGCACCCTGTGCAATACATTCTTGGTTACCACGACCACGAGTACCGGTTAACTCATCAATAAGGGTTAACGTTAATAATGATTCAATTAAACCAATCGCTGCTAATACGATAGCGAATGGAAAGATGATTTTTAACATTTCTAAATCAAATGGTACGCTAGGTATGCTAAATGTTGGTAATCCGCCGGCTATAGAGGCAACATCACCCACTAACTTAGTATCGAGATTAAGGCCAAAAACTAAGAATGACACAGCAACTATCGCGACCAATGTTGAAGGTACCGCTTTAGTTAACTTAGGGAAAAAATGAATAATTGCCATGGTTAAAAGAATTAAGCCTGCCATGGTATAAAGAGGTGCTCCTTGCATCCATTCTAATTCACCCGCGTCATTAGTAAATTTGAATTGACCAAGCTGAGCTAAAAATATAACGATAGCTAAACCATTAACAAAGCCAAGCATAACGGGATGGGGTACTAAGCGGATAAACTTACCCAGTTTAAATATACCAGCAAGAATTTGCAGTAAGCCTGTTAATACCACCGTAGCGAATAAATACTCAACACCATGAATAGCCACTAGACTCACCATGACAACAGCCATAGCGCCGGTTGCACCAGAAATCATGCCAGGGCGTCCACCGAAAACAGAGGTAATTAAACCCACCATAAAAGCAGCATATAAACCAACAAGAGGGTCGACACCAGCAACAAATGCAAAAGCAACAGCTTCGGGCACTAGCGCTAAGGCGACGGTAAGTCCTGAAAGAACATCGTTCTTCAGGTTAGAAACTTTACTGGCATGTAATTCGAACATTGCACTCTCATTTTATGGATAGTGGGGTGTAACCTGACGACGTCCTAATAATAGGAAAACTTAACAAGAAGCGTTAATTGACTTATTTGAGGGTATATCAAGGTAAAAGCGCGGGAATACTATAGATTTGCCGTGAAAAAGTCAATAACTAGCCACTTTTATGACTAGTTATTGTTCATATTTCAATGCTATTTATTAGTAGAACTATTAAAACGTTTGATTAGATTTTGGCTTGAAGCTGACAGCATTGACATTTCGCCACCATTGATTGCTGATAAAATACTGTTGCCTAATTGTTTACCTAATTCAACACCCCATTGGTCAAAAGAATTTAACTGCCAAATAACACCTTGCACAAAAATTTTATGCTCATAAAGTGCAAGCAACGCCCCTAAATTTTCGGGTGTCATTTCTTCAAGTAATAAGGTGTTACTGGGTGTATTACCTTTCATGGTTTTATGTGGCGCAAGTGTAGAAATTTCTTCAGCTGTTAAGCCTGCAGCGTCAAGTTCACCTTCAACTTCTGCTAAGGTTTTACCGCGCATTAACGCTTCACTTTGCGCAAAACAATTAGCCACTAATACTTGATGATGCTCAGGTAGATTGCTCGCACCTTTTAAACAGACAATAAAGTCGGTAGGAATAATATCATCACTTTGATGCATTAATTGCATAAAAGCATGCTGACCATTCGTCCCCTCTTGACCAAAAACAGTGGGGGCGGTTTGCCATGCTAACTTCTCGCCAGTATTAGATACTGACTTACCATTACTTTCCATATCTGTTTGTTGTAAATAACCGGGTAAAGCGCGCAAAGAATGGTCGTACGGTAAAATAGCAAGGCTTGAATACTGCAAAGCATTACGATTCCAAATACCAAGCAGTGCCATTAGCACCGGCATATTCTGCTCAAAGGGAGCATTTTGAAAATGCTGGTCCATTTGATAAGCGCCCTGCTTAAGTTTATTAAAATTTTCATTGCCAATCACTAAAGCAAGCGGTAATCCAACAGCAGACCAAAGAGAAAAACGGCCACCCACCCAATCCCACATTGGTAGAATGTTTTTTTCTAAAACACCAAACTCAGTCGCTTTAGCAATATTAGTACTAACCGCAAACCACTGCTTTTCAATAATGTCAGCATCAGAAGAATGCTTAAGCATCCAGTTTTTAACCGCAAGCGCATTTAATAATGTTTCTTGGGTGGTAAAGGTTTTAGAAATAACAACAACCAAGGTGGTAGCAACATTCAGCTTAGCGAGTTTATCTTCAACTGCAGCGCCATCAACATTGGCAATAACATGGGCATTCAAGCCGGTGGTATGACAAGTACTTAATGCAGAAAGCGCCACTTTAATACCGTAATAAGAGCCACCAATACCAATAGCGATAATATCAGTGAACTTTTCACCAGAAGCTGAAAGTAACGTTCCCGAACTAATATCATTAACGATGTCGGCCATGTGCTGCTCAGTGGCAATAACTTCGTCAGCTTGTGCACCTAATATTGCTTGTTTTTTTTCGTCCGGGGCACGAAGAACGGTATGAAGCACGGCACGCTTTTCAGTGTTATTGATAACCTCGCCACAGAACTGCGCGTTGATTTTTTCAGCTAAACTAGACTTTTCTGCTAATTCAAAAAGCTGATTAAGTTCTGTCGAGTTAATGTTTTGTTTAGAGAAGTCGAGGTATAGACCGGCATTGCTAGTTGAGTATTGCTCAACACGGCTTTGGTCAGTAGAGAACAATGAAACAATTGCCCGAGACTTAGCCGCTTTCGAAAGCGCTGATAAAGAAGATATATCCATATTTATACTTTTCTTATAGTAAATTTAAAATAGGTGAAGGCTCGTCATGCTGATACCAATACCATTATTCTGTGAGATAACCGTTATCCTGATACCAATAACGTCATCCGGTGGGATAACAGTCATCCTGAACACAACACCGTCATCCTGAACACTACTCCGTCATCCTGAACTTGTTTCAGGATCCGTACTTGTAACAACAAAAACCAGATACTGAAATGAATTCAGCATGACGACAAAAGTGCTAAATTATTACCGACTCTCTGATACCAATAACGTCATCCTAAGAAATAAAAGTCATCCGGTGCGATAACCGTCATCTTGAACACTACTCCGTCATCCTGGACTTGTTTCAGGATCTGTACTTGTAACAACAAAGACCAGATACTGAAATAAATTCAGCATGACGACAGAAGTGCTAAACGACTACAGACTCTCTGATACCAATAACGTCATCCTGTGGGATAACCATCATCCTGATACCAACACCGTCATCCTGGACTTGTTTCAGGATCTGTACTTACAACAAAGACCAGATACTGAAATGAATTCAGCATGACGACAAGAGGACTAAACAATCACCGACTCTCTGATACCAATACCGTGATCCAGTTGGATCATCATCCTGATACCAACGCCTTCATTCTGAACACTACTCCATCATCCTGAACTTGTTTCAGGATCTGTACTTGCAACAACAAAAACCAGATACTGAAATAAATTCAGCATGACGACAGAAGCACAAAAGTTCAAAAGTACAAAAAATAGTTGTTACTTCATCAATTCGGTTAAATATGCTCTGAAATCATCAGCTAATTCTGGGTGGCGTAAACCGTATTCAACATTCGCTTTCATATAGCCTAGTTTAGAACCACAATCATGTGACTTGCCTGTCATATGGAAAGCTTCAACCGTTTCTTTTTCCATTAACATCGCAATAGCGTCAGTTAATTGAATTTCATCACCAGCACCTGGAGGGGTTAACTTTAATAAATCCCAAATTTTCTCAGAAAGGACATAACGACCAACAACGGCTAAGTTTGATGGCGCGTCTTCCATCGCTGGTTTTTCAACAATAGCCGTCATAGTTTTTGACTCACCGGGGGCAAGCTCAACACCACCACAATCAACCACACCATAACTACTTACTTGCTCCATTGGCACAGGTTCAACCATAATTTGGCTGTAACCACCCACTTCATCATAACGCGTTAACATCGCCGCTAAATTTTCGGTTTTCAAATCGGCCGTAGCATCATCTAAAATAACATCAGGTAGTACCACAACAAAAGGTTCGTTACCAATAATAGGACGGGCCTTCATTACAGCATGACCCAAGCCTTTCGCTTCGCCTTGACGAACATGCAGTATGGTAACGTCTTTCGGGCAAATCGCTTGAATCTCTTCAAGCAACTGACGCTTTACACGATTTTCTAAAGTCGTTTCAAGTTCAAAAGATTTATCAAAATGGTTTTCAATGGCATTTTTTGAAGAATGGGTAACTAGCACAATTTCTTTAATACCTGCCGCAACACATTCATTAACTATGTATTGGATCATCGGCTTGTCCACAATTGGCAGCATTTCTTTGGGAATTGCTTTAGTTGCTGGCAACATACGAGTACCAAGACCCGCTACTGGAATTACCGCTTTTGTTATTTTATTTGTCATTTTCGTCCCTAAATTTTTACGATAACTAATATTAAAGGGACTTTTAGCAATTGTCACGGTGAAATAATCATTTCCCCCTCTAACAAATAAAAAATGACACCAATTGATGTCATTTTATCGTAAAAAGATTTTAGCCTGATATTAATTATTTTTTATAAAACTTTCTATACCAGCTAATAAATTCAGCAACACCTTTGGCGACAGATACTTGTGATTTGTAACCTGCAGCGTCAAATAAGTCATCAACTTCTGCATAGGTTTGATAAACATCACCCGCTTGCATTTCACGAAAGTTTTTCGTAGCTTCAATGCCCAGTTCATCTTCAATGGCCTTAACAAAACCCATCAAATTAATTGGCGAACCATGGCCTATGTTATAAATAGCATAAGGTGCAGAACTAGAAGCAGCAGAACCACTTTCCACTTTCCAAGTAGGATCACGCACTGGAACAACATCAGCAATGCGAACAATACCTTCAACAATATCGTCTACATGGGTAAAGTCACGCCACATATCACCATTATTGTTAATATCAATCGTATCACCATCTAAAATTTTCTTAGTGAATATATAGGGCGCCATATCAGGTCGTCCCCATGATCCGTAAACGGTGAAAAATCTTAACCCTGTAGTTGGCACGTCATACAGATGCGAATAACTATGCGCCATCAACTCATTAGACTTTTTGGTTGCTGCATAAAGCGATACTGGGTGGTCAACTGAGTCGCTCGTTGAAAATGGCGTTTTATTATTCAAACCATAAACCGAACTAGAAGAAGCATAGATCAAATGTTTAATATTATTGTTTCTACACCCCTCAAGAATGGTTAAGTGACCAATTAAATTAGAGTCAGCATAAGCCATAGGATTCTCGATTGAATACCTAACACCCGCTTGTGCCGCTAAGTGAACAACACGATCAAACTTTTCATCGGTAAATAATGACGCTATCCCCTCACGTTCGGTAAGGTCTAACTTTATAAATCGAAAAACACCATTATCATTTGTGGTATTTTTAACGGTAAACTTATCTAATTCCGCTAAACGGGCAAGCTTCAGGTTAACATCGTAATAATCATTTAAATTATCAATACCAACAACGTCATGCCCTTGCGCGCATAAACGTTTGGTTAGGTGAAAACCTATAAATCCGGCTGCACCGGTTACTAAATATTTCATAAAGCACTCTTAATCTTTTACATATAAAATTTGATAACAAATCGCCACTAACTAGTCACTGCCAAAAAGATCACGGGTATAAACTTTATCGGCAACGTCAACTAATTCATCATCCATGCGATTGGATACAATAACATCTGAAATAGCTTTAAACGCTTCAAGATCGTTATATACTTTAGAATGAAAAAACTCAGCCTCTTCTAACACGGGTTCATAGATAACCACTTCAATACCTTTGGCTTTGATGCGTTTCATAATCCCTTGAATAGATGAAGATCTGAAGTTGTCTGAACCACTTTTCATGATCAAACGATAGACACCAACCACTTTCGGTTTTTTATTAATAATAGAATCAGCAATAAAATCTTTTCGCGTAGTATTGGAATCAACAATAGCACTGATCAGATTATTAGGAACATCTTGATAATTAGCTAACAACTGCTTGGTATCTTTAGGTAAGCAATAACCGCCGTAACCAAAAGAAGGGTTATTATAATGAGTACCAATACGAGGGTCTAATCCTACCCCTTCAATAATTTGCTTTGTATTTAAACCATGAGTTTCCGCATAAGAATCTAATTCATTAAAATAAGAAACGCGCATGGCAAGGTAAGTGTTCGAAAAAAGCTTAACGGCCTCTGCTTCGGTAGAGTCAGTAAACAAAATATCAATATCTTGCTTAATCGCCCCTTGTGCTAATAAATTAGCAAATATAGTTGCTCGCTCTGACTTTTCACCCACAATAATACGTGAAGGATGCAAATTATCATGGAGAGCACGACCTTCTCGTAAAAACTCAGGTGAAAACATTATATTTTCACAGCCTAACTCTTTTTTAATTCGAGCAGTATAACCAACAGGTACAGTGGACTTAATTACCATAACTGCTGATGGGTTAATTGCCATTACATCTTTGATTACCGCTTCAATGCTTTTGGTATTAAATGTATTCGTTACTGTGTCGTAATCTGTGGGTGTGGCAATAATTACATAATCAGCATTTTTATAAGCAAACTCTTTATCTAAGGTTGCCGTAAAGTCCAAGGTTTTATTCTGTAAAAAATCTTCAATTTCAACATCTGCTATTGGTGATTTCTTATTTTTTAACAAGTCCACTTTTTCTTTGATGATATCAACTGCAATCACGGTGTTATGTTGTGCTAACAACATTGAATTTGATAAACCTACGTAACCTGTTCCTGCAATAGTTATATTCATTATATTCCTTTAAGTTTTCTAAAATTCATTATCCATAGAATGTTAATACAATCCTATATTAAAAGTAAACTGAGCACGTTTACCTAGATGTTAAAATCAACTGTATTGCTGCTTTACCCAGTCTTGATAAGAACCATCCATTACCGACTGCCACCATTGTTCATTATTCAAATACCAAGCGACTGTTTTAGCAATCCCCGTTTCAAATGATTCCTTAGGTTCATAACCTAGCTCATTATTGGTTTTAGTTGCATCAATCGCATAACGTCTGTCGTGACCCGGTCGGTCTTTAACATAAGTAATTAACGATTCGGTATTATTTTCTATTGCCGCCTTTGCTTTCGGAAAACGAGTAGCAAGCTCTGCATTATTAGTAAACTCTTGCTCAACAAGTACTGAAATGGCTTTTACAATATCAATATTGGCCCATTCGTTATTACCGCCAATATTGTAATTTTCGCCTACACGGCTATTTTGTAGAACTAGATCGATCCCATAAGCATGGTCTTCAACATATAACCAATCGCGTATTTGCTGACCATCACCATAAATAGGTAAAGCATTATCATGAAGGATATTAGTAATAACCAATGGAATTAATTTTTCAGGGAAATGAAATGGTCCATAGTTATTTGAACAATTACTAGTCGTAACATTTAAACCATAAGTATGGTGATAAGCACGTACTAAATGGTCACTTGCTGCTTTACTAGCTGAATAAGGAGAATTAGGTGCATAAGCCGTATCTTCAGTAAAAGGTGCTTCAGTAGGCGTTAATGTGCCATAAACTTCATCAGTAGATACATGATGAAAACGATGACCTTCTAATATACTCTCACCGTCTAACCAAACTTTTTTAGCTGCTTTTAATAAGCTGTAAGTACCTAAAATATTAGTTTCTATAAACGCATCAGGACCTGTAATAGAACGATCAACATGTGACTCTGCGGCAAAGTGAACTAGAGTATCAATACTATGCTCAACTAATAACGTTTCAATTAACGCTTGGTCACAAATATTACCGTGCACAAAGGTAAAGTTACCTTCATCTTTTACACAGTCTAAATTGGCGATATTACCTGCGTAAGTTAATGCATCTAGTACGACGATTTTATCTGCTGAGTATTTATTCATCCAATAATGAACAAAATTAGCACCTATAAAACCTGCACCGCCTGTAACTAATAATTTTTTCATAATAATTCTCTAAAAATTTAATATATAAACTTAAGACTGATCAGCCTTTAAGGCTTTCATCATAGTTTGTAATTGAGTTTGCCAATGTACGAAAGAAAGTTCGGGTAAAGCGTTAACTAAACTAGATTTGTCTAAAACACTGTAATGTGGTCGTTCAGCAGGTGTTGGATACTGCGAAGTTGAAATGGGCTTAATCGGAATTTTTTTATCTAACAAACCTAAATCGAAACCAATCGATTGTATCGCCACAGCAAAATCAAACCAGCTAGCAACACCTGTATCAGTATAATGATGAATACCTACTAATTTATTTTCCAGAGCAAGAATACAAGCCTCAGCTAATCCTTTCGCATAGGTTGGCGATCCTATTTGGTCACTAATAATGCCAAGTTCAGGTTTAGTATTCATCAAGTTCAGCATAGTTTTCACAAAGTTATTACCATGCGCGGAATAGACCCAAGAGGTTCTAATAATAGCGCTATTACTAGGGTGGATATCAGTAATTAACTGCTCACCTTCTGCTTTACTAGCACCATAAACACCTAATGGATTAATTTCGTCATTCGGTAAATAAGGAGCGCCTTTATCACCATGGAAAACGAAATCTGTAGATATATGAACCAATGGCAGAGATAACAATTTACACGCTTGTGCTAAATGCCCTACCGCTTTAGCATTAAGTTCATATGCATTATCAATATCACTTTCTGCTTTATCTACAGCGGTATAAGCTGAAGCGTTAATAATAGCTTCAGCTTTATGAATTTTTAAAGTTTCACTAACCGATAAAAGCTCATTAAGGTTGATATCCTTTCGGCCTAAACAAACAATTTCATGCTTAACCGATGAAAGTTGGCTTAACTCCCAGGCTAATTGACCTGACTTACCTATAACAATTATTTTCATAGAGTTTGATCTATCCGTTCTATAATACTGAAGTTATGAAAAAGAAGGTGCGTCTTTAAACAATAATCCGACTTCATCTTTTGCTGATAACGAAGGTAAAATTTCATCCACTAGTGGCCATTGGATATTTAATGCTGGGTCATTCCATAATAATGATACTTCATGCTCTGGAGCATAATAATCAGTACATTTATAAACAAACTCTGCTGATTCACTCATCACGTAAAAACCATGAGCAAAACCTTCTGGCACCCAAAGCTGGCGTTTATTTTCACCTGAAAGAATAACACCTACGTGTTGTCCGTAAGTAGGAGATGACTTTCGCATATCAACCGCAACATCATAAACCTCACCAGAAATAACGCGCACTAATTTACCCTGAGTATTTTTCAGTTGGTAGTGTAAACCACGTAAAATACCGTGACTAGATTTACTGTGGTTATCTTGTACAAAGGCATGTTCAGAACAATGCTCTTTAAACTCATCAACACGAAATGTTTCCATAAAAAAACCGCGTTCATCGCCAAACACGTTTGCTTCAATAATTTTCACATCAGGGATATTTGTATCCAAATACTTCATTAATTATTTCCTATTATCTTAAAAATTAACACGGTCGCCTTAAACAACAAACACTTTACTAACCAAGTATCCCATCAACATACCGTCATCCTGAACTTGTTTCAGGAACTCGTACTTAAACAGCAAAGACCAGATACTGAAATAAATTCAGCATGACGACAAAAGTGCCTCTACAAAAATTAGCAGCTTCCCCCATTCCGAAGCAGAATACCATCATACTGAAGAAGCATACCGTCATCCTGAAGCAACATACCGTCATCTTAAGCACTATACCGTCATCCTGAACTTGTTTCAGGAACTAGTTCTTAAACAGCAAAGACCAGATACTGAAATAAATTCAGCATGACGACAAAAGTGCCTCTACAAAAAGTAGCAGCTTCCCTCATTCCTGAGGACCATACCGTCATCCTGAACTTGTTTCAGGATCCCGTTCTTAAACAGCAAAGACCAGATACTGAAATAAATTCAGCATGACGACAAAAGTGCCTCTACAAAAAGTAGCAGCTTCCCACATTCCGAAGGAGCATACCATCAATCTGAAGCAACATAACGTAATCCTGAAGAAGCATACCGTCATCCTGAAAGACCATACCGTCATCCTGAACTTGTTTCAGGATCTCGTTATTAAACATCAAAACCAGATACTGAAATAAATTCAGCATGACGACAAAAGTGCCTCTACAGAAAGTGGTCATTACCCTCATTCCTAAGGTGCATACCGTCATTCCGACGCAGCTACCGTCATCCTGAACTTGTTTCAGGATCTCGTTCTTAAACAGCAAAACCAGATACTGAAATAAATTCAGCATGACGACAAAAGTGCCTCTACAAAAAGTACCAGATACTGAAATAAATTCAGTATGACGGCATAAGGCGCCTACTTCCTATTAATATTAAAAAACACGACCTTCAATTAAATGTATAAGATACTCGCCATAACCACTTTTACGTAAAGGCTGTGCAATCTCACGTAATTTTTCTTCACTCAACCAACCATTACGGAAAGCGACTTCTTCAGGGCAATTAACTTTTAAGCCTTGGCGTTTTTCAATAGTCGAAATAAAGTTAGCAGCAGCGAGTAAATCATCATGAGTTCCGGTATCAAGCCATGCTGTGCCGCGTCCCATAATTTCAACTTTCAATTCGCCTGCTTTTAAGTACTGTTCTATAACATCAGTTATTTCTAATTCACCACGAGCAGAAGGCTGAACATTCTTAGCAAATTCAACCACACGATCATCAAAGAAATACAAACCAGGAACTGCGTAATTAGACTTAGGCACTTGTGGTTTTTCTTCAATAGATACTGCTGTACCTGATTCGTCAAATTCAACTACACCGTAAGAGCGCGGATTTGAGACATGATAACCAAACACAGTTCCGCCAGATAGTTGAGCATTGGCGTTCTGTAAAGACTTAGTCAAATCATGGCCATAAAACATATTATCACCAAGAACTAGAGCAGCAGCCGAGCCATTAAGAAACTCTTCGGCAAGAATAAAGGCTTGTGCCAAGCCATCAGGACTAGGTTGAACTTTGTAAGATATGTCGACACCAAAATTAGATCCATCACCTAAAAGCTCTTCAAAGCGATGAGTTTCTTCAGGAGTAGATATAATGAGTATTTCTTGAATACCGGCTTGCATTAGCGTTGCAAGTGGATAATAAACCATAGGCTTGTCATAAATAGGCATTAACTGCTTACTAACAACTTTGGTTAATGGGTATAGTCTAGTCCCACTTCCACCTGCTAAAATAATTCCTTTACGCATAAATCCTCACAACTTTTAAAAGTATTTAGTAATTACATTTATTGACGAATCAATAGAAAATAATTCATTTAATAAACATCGAGAAGCAACTCCTCGTTTTTTTCTTTGTTCTTTATCATTTAATAAGATCATTGCCGCATTTAATAACTTATCATCTTCACCATTTTCAAAAACAAAGCCTGCATTGGCATCATTAACGACATTAAGAAGGTCATTACCCTCATTTACACTTCCAAGAATTGGAATTGACTGAGTCATGTATCCAAGTAACTTTCCTGGGAAATTATGGGCCGTATGAGTTTTTGCTAATGAGAATAACCCAACATCTACCTCAAAAAGTATATCTTTAAATATACCTTGAGATACTGAAGGTAAAATTGTAACATTTTCCAAGTGCCATTCAATTACTAATCGTTTGACTAAATCTACTTCATCACCTTGTCCAACGAATAAAAAATGAGCCTTTAAGTCTTCTTTTAAAGATTTAGCAAGCTTTAATAGGTTTTCCATATCTTGAGCATGACCTATGTTCCCACCATAAAAGAAAATAATTTTATCTTCTAAACCAAGCTTTAACCGAATAGAGCTATTTGGATTTATATTTTGAACAGGAACGGTTGAAGCCCAATTATACAAAACGTGCAAATGTTCTAGTTCTGGCTGTTTTTTAATAAACAACTCTAAATTTTTAGGAGACATCAAACCAATAGCATCAGCGGCTTTATAGTTTATATTTTCGAAATACCGAAAATATTTAGTTATAAGTGACTTTTCTTTTAAGATACCATCATCTATCACCCACTGAGGAAAGAGATCTCTAAGTATTAAGTAAGATTTGCAGTCACAACTACGTTTTAATTTGTTAACTAGAGGACCAAAAAAAATGGAGGGTGAATAATAAACAATGCCTTCAAATGGCTTGTTTTTAACTTCGTGTCGAATCGCTAACCAAGCGTTGAAAGACATTAACGTTTCATTAATCGCTCGCTTTATTCTAGATACGTCTTTAACTGATCTACTGCGAAATTTCCAAACTTCCACATCATCAATCACATTTTTAGTTAATCGATGCTCTTGTATGTTATCACCAGGGGTTATAACTACGATTTCGTGACCATGATGCATAAACTCAATAGCGAGTTCATGCATCATTTTAGCTCCTACCCGTGTACTGTCAGGTAGGTAATCATCGATAATCAATGCTAAACGCATTTAATATTTTTTCCAAACAACACGATTCACGTAATCAGTATAAGAATGGATAATTCTTACGACTTTATCAGATACATTTGGCATTGAATAATCAGCCACTTGTCGCAAAGAACGCTCTTCACCACGCAATTGAGTTTCTAAAATAGCTAAAGCCTGCAATACACGCTCTGGTTCAAGACCAACCATCATCACTGCAGCTTCTTCCATTCCTTCAGGACGTTCGTGGGCTTCACGTAAATTAAGGGCTGGAAAATTTAAAATTGACGACTCCTCGTTAATAGTCCCACTATCTGAAAGCACTACTCTTGCTTCCTTTTGTAACTTTACATAATCTTTAAACCCAAGAGGTTTCAATAAACGAACCATAGGATGAAATTGAATATTTTTAGCATCAATACGTTTTTGTGTTCTAGGATGAGTTGAAACGATTACTGGCTCATTATACTTTTCAGCTACTGTATTTAATGTCAAAGCTAGTTTTTCAAAATTCACATCTGAATCAATGTTCTCTTCTCTGTGAGCACTAACAACAAAATACTTCCCTGATGTAAGTTCTAACCTCGATAATACATCTGAACTTTCGATACCATCTGCATAATGTGCTAATACCTCGCACATTGGGCTACCAGTTTTAATGGTCCTATCAGGAGATAAACCTTCTGCAAGTAAGTACTCACGGGCAATATCACTGTATGTTAAATTGACATCAGCCGTATGGTCAACGATTCGACGATTGATCTCTTCTGGTACACGCATATCAAAACAACGATTCCCAGCTTCCATATGGAAGATGGGAATCTTACGACGCTTAGCAGGAATAGCTGATAAACAGCTATTCGTATCTCCTAAAACCAATAAAGCTTCAGGTTGAACTTTTTCAAGGACTTCATCAACAGCAATAATAATTTGACCAATGGTTTGAGATGCATTCTTACCTGCTGCATTTAAAAAATAGTCTGGCTTTCTCACACCTAAATCGTCAAAAAATATCTCATTCAATTCATAGTCATAATTTTGCCCAGTATGAATTAAAGTATGATCACAATGCTCATCTAATTTAGCTAAAACACGAGATAAACGAATGATTTCAGGGCGAGTACCAACAACACTGACGACTTTTAACTTTTTCATTTTGTAACCTTAAAATTAACTGTATCTGGGTTTTCACGATCGAAAATTTCATTAGCCCACAACATAACAATCATTTCGTCACTACCTATGTTAGTTATATCATGAGACCAACCAGGGGCTGTTTCAACAATTTTAGACTCATCACCGTTTACCAACAGTTCATAAAAATCACCTGTAACTATATGCTTAAATTTAAATGATGCGTTTCCTTTTATTACAAGAAATTTTTCAGTTTTAGTGTGATGATAATGTCCACCTCGAGTAATACCAGGATGAGCTGTAAAAAATGAAAATTGCCCCGAGTCTTGGGTTTTAAGCATTTCAACAAAAGTACCTCGTTCATCACCATGGCGAGTTACTGAATAAGCAAACTGTTCAGGTTCAAGGTAACTTACATAAGTTGAATATAATGCTCGGGTAAATTCAGTACCTACTTTTTCGGTAATAAGTGACTTACGGCTACTTTTAAATTTTTCTAATAACTCAACAACTCGTCCAACAGTTGTCTTGTATATTGGAGATATCTCACTAACTTTACTATTAACAATAGTTGGGTCTAATAATCGAAGGAAATTTTTACAAACATCATCAATATATACAAGGCTTAGCTCAGCTTCAGCATTGTTGATAGTAATAGGTAAATCGTTAATTGTATTATGACAAAACGTAGCTACAGCAGAATTATAGTTTGGGCGACACCACTTACCAAAGACATTAGGTAATCTATATATATAAGTTAATGCGCCAGTTTTACTTCTATAGTCAGAAATTGCCGCTTCGGCACCTGCTTTACTTTTACCATAATTATTATCAAGTTCTGCTTGTATCGACGATGTTAATAAAATAGGAGTTGTAGCGTTTGTTAATATTAGATGGTTAACTATTGTTTCCGTTAAACCTACATTACCTTTTAGGAATTCATCATCATTTTCAGGGCGATTTATTCCTGCAAGATGATAAATAAAATCAGCTTGGCTAACTTTTGTTAATATACTATCTTCAGAATCATCTCTGGTAATAGTACTAATATTTTCATAACCGCCTTCATTGAGAAATACACATAAATTACTGCCAATAAATCCATTAGCTCCGGTAACTAAGATATTCATTTATACACCTTCTGGAACAATTATACTTCCAGCTTCAATATCTCGCATAAAATCAAGTTTACGTAATAAATTTTTCATACCTTCTACATCTAAGCGGTGGGTATTATGTGAATTATAATCTTCAACTTTAGAAAGGTCTTTTTCACCTTCTTCAGTATATTGTGAATAATTTAAATCACGATTATCAGCAGGAACGCGATAATATTCCCCTTGGTCTTGTGCAACGAACATCTCTTCTCGGCTACATAAAGCTTCAAAAAGTTTCTCACCATGACGAGTGCCAATTACATTGACTTTATACTCAGGTTTATCCATCAAACTGAATATTGCCTTAGTTAATACATCGATGGTTGCAGCTGGCGCTTTTTGTACAAAAATATCGCCATTAGCGCCATTAGTGAAAGCGTGAATAACTAAATCAACTGCATCATCTAACGTCATCATAAAACGAGTCATATTAGGATCAGTAATCGTAATTGGGGCACCTTCAATGATTTGACGAACAAACAAAGGGATAACCGAACCTCGTGAAGCCATCACGTTACCATAACGTGTAGTACAAATAGTCATGCCTTCAGGTACATTACGAGATTTTGCTATAATAACTTTTTCCATCATAGCTTTTGATGTACCCATAGCATTTATTGGGTAAACAGCTTTATCTGTACTTAAACAAACAACATTTTTAACGCCATGGTTAATTGCTGCTTCAAGTACATTTTCAGTACCTATCACATTCGTTTTAACTGCTTCTAAAGGATAAAATTCACAAGACGGCACTTGCTTAAGTGCCGCTGCGTGAAAAATAAAGTCAACACCACGCATACAGTTTGAAACACTTTGATAATCACGAACATCACCAATATAAAACTTCAATTTTGTAGAATTGAAGTTTTTACGCATGTCATCCTGTTTTTTTTCATCTCGTGAGAAGACTCTAATCTCTTTAATATCAGAATCTAAAAAACGACGTAGGACAGCGTTACCAAAAGATCCCGTTCCCCCCGTTATTAATAAAATTTTATTTTTGAACATTTCTACACACCTTAATTAAAAAAACACGTCCCAGTAATAACATTATCGAAGTAAGCTGAATAACTCTTGTTTTCAATTTAACCAAAAGATTACGACGTCGATAACTAACATTGTTGTTATGAATTCTTCTTGTTAAAACAACATCATCAAGATGGCTGTTTTTACCTACTATATTTGCAGCAAACGCTATCCACTGATCATGGCTTTCAATAAAACTAGGAAAAGGAAGAATAATATTCTTTAACTTTGCCGAAAACGCCATAGTGCAGCCAAAATAAGAAGACTCACCTAAAACAACAGCTATTATATTTCGAAAATTTTGCTTTTCTTGATAACCAATGACACCTCTAACGGGGTATTGGATAGAGTCCCCATTTAAATCACAAAAATCTGAATTACCCGTGACAAGAATATTTGATGGGTTCAAAAGCTTTGCAAGCATATTTTTTACTCGTCCTTTTGTCCATATATCATCTTGATCTGCTAAAAAGACATATCTGTTTTTTGCAATTAATATTGCTTTTTCAAAAGACTTTACATGTCCCAAATTTATACGATTAACAGTCAACTTTATCCTAGGATCATTTAAAGACAACACTAACTGAACAGTTAGATCTGAAGAACAATCATCAATTACTATTAGCTCATCATTTTGGTCTAATTCAGAAATAATACTCTGAAGCTGTTCTATAATATAACTCTCACCATTATATGTAGCCATACAAACTGAAATATGACTGTTATCTACTTCAAAATTCATAATAGCCCTTTATATATAGATAAATAACTTTCGAAGGAGGTCTGCAACCCATAATTCTTAGTTGCAACTTTTGATATTTCATTTTTTCTTTCCAATGAACGTAATGACATTTTATCTAAAATGACAGAAGGTTGAGTTAAATCTCCGTCAATCACAAACCCAAACCCTGTATCGTTTAATACTTCAGCACAATCGCCTATATTTTGATTAACAATGACTTCTAATCCAGAACAAAGGTAATCCTTAAATTTTATAGGAGCTGCAACTTGATTAACAATACTTTTGTCTCTAAAGAGAAGACCATAGTCACCTTCGCTTAATGCCATAGTTAACTCTGCTGGTACAAATGAACCAAAAAAACATAGCGACGAGGGTATATAATTTGATACCTTTTCTTTAATCGCGCTAATGTCCTTTGAAAAAAAACAGAAACGGAATTTATTACTATAGGTACTTGCGTATTTACAAAAATGCAATATTTCATCAATTTGTTGCCACTTTTCAAGAGAACCAGAATAACAAATGACTATTTTATCTTCCCACTTATTGGTACTACGAAAACTAACATATTGATCATTATTATTTCTATGTGGTGGGACAGAAAATGTTGGTATAACAAAACATTTATCTCGATTAACGTGGTATTTATCTACGATATAGTCTTTAAAAAAATTTGACACTAGAACCACAGAATCGGATTGATTATAGAGATACGGTTCGACTAATTTAATTGTTTTAGCTAAATATTTTTTTACGTTGAAAAAAGATGTTGCCTTGTAATCATATAAGACTTCATCAGCAAAAAGTCCCCTCGGATCAAAAACCAATCTTTTATTGAGTATTTTTTTAACAATAATAGAAATAAACATCGGCATATAACTTCTTACATGAATTACATCATATCCTTTCCTATTTAGTAAAAGAAATTTAAGTAATTGAATCTGAGAATTTATTTTCCCTTTTTTTATAATTGGTTTATGGTTAAAGGTATTATTACTTATCTCAATCCCATTCGTCTCAAAAGTAACCAAAGTCACAGTATCAATAAGCACATCCATGCTTATTTTTTCGAGTAAAGGTATAACTTGTGAGTTTAGAATAGGATCCGTTTCAACGCTTTCCATTGTTAAATATAATATTTTCATTTAAGGCCTTGTCCTAATTAGATTCTGAAATTTTAAGTTACTTTTAATTTTTACAGGCCTTAAAAAGTTATAATTATTATTTAATGTTACTTTCTTCGACATTAAGCATCCCATGTATAAATAAAGAAATTCATTTAGCAATATATCACCAGAAAACATGGAGTTTAGTAAAAAATAAAGGAATAATAGTTTGTATAGTGATTTCGATTTTTTGAATATTTTCACCATATAAATAAAAACGGCTGTAGTGAAGATGAGGCCAAACTCAACTATTAGTTCTAATATGAGATTATGCGGATAAAAACGAGCATTATACTCATGCCCCTTATAAAATGAACCAAATTCACCAATCCCATTACCAAATAATAAAGGAATCAGATCCTGCGACACGATTAACTCAAATGTTTTTGGCCAGACAATAATTCTTGATTCATTATATAACTCATCCGATGTACCGTCTGGTACTGTTGTCATGAACCTTTGAAACACATATGAATCAACATCCACATTGGTATAAATTAAAAAGCAAAACAAGATAAAGAACAACAGAGTTAGGGTAAAATAAAATTTATTGATTTTTTCATTAGCATAATACCAATAAAACACTGTTAAAATTAACGAAAACAATGCTCCTTTCGAACCAGTCATATAAGTAATAAATAAACATCCAGTGAATATTAAAATATTTACCCAAAGCTTTTTATTGAGAAAAAACAATGAAATCAAAAAAAATTCAAATATAATTCTACCTATCCATATTGGATTAAAAATCCCAATAAAAACTCTATTATTGACATCAAAGGTACTTTGGTTTACAAAACAAAAAAACATTGAATATATAAAAAATATCAACAATATATTAAAAACGGCTGGAGCGAATAATTCCTTTTTTTGTCCAAATAATGCACCTAGAAGTACATATACAGTAAATTTTAAGATTATAAAAATAAACTTATACGTAGCATATTCTCCTTTATCACTAACCATAAAAGAAAATATAAAAAAAGAATTTACTAACAAAACAAAAATAATTATTTCTTTTGTAAAAACTTTGGTTTTAGATAAAAAAACTAAAGCTACTACTAAACTAATTATAGGTATTAATGAAATACCTATAATTTTATCACTAAGCATACCCAATAAAAATTGAGAATACACCAAAGTAACAACCACAAAAATCACACTTATCTTAGATGGGAATATTTTCATATTAATTAAGTTCATCTAGAACATATTGCAACCTTAAGTGTAATTTCTTTTCAGAAAAAATTTCTATAAATTCTTTGTTTTGTTGTAACTTATAATCACACCTGTAGTTTGTAAAAAGCTGCAAAATAGAAGTTTTTATTTCTTCTATTGAGTAATTCCCCACAACGGTTCCTAAACCTGATTTCTTTAATATATTTGCTGTTTCACTATTTGTATCCATAAGCCCTAAAATTGGTTTAGCGTATGAAAACATCTGGAACAATTTACCTGGTATCTCTAAGTTATTTTCTTTTGCTTGAACAATTAACAAACAATCACAAGCTTTCACTAAACTTTCGACCGCTTTACTATCAAGTTGACCGTGGTAATTTATAATGAAGTCAAATTCACTATCGGAACAGATCTTTTGAAAGTCATCAAAACCTTGCCCAATCCCAGCTAATTCAATTTTGATTTTTTTGTTCATACTGTTATCATTTCGAACTACTTCAATTAAAGCATAAGCAAAATTATTAAGGGTTCTATGGCCATTTAGAGTGCCTACATAACCAATAACAAACTCTACCGAAGGTGATTGATTGATTAGCAATGATTGAGGTGTAATTTCATACGTCATAAATATAGGAATACATTTTTTAGTAGCGATCTTATATTTTTCAATAATTAATGATTGATAACTTTTCGTATTTGGTACAACTAAGGAGCAATCCTCTAGTAATTGAGTAAACTCATGCACTAAAGATTTGTATTCACAATGTATATCAACACCAATAGGAGGATCGTGTAATTCCATAACCCATGGAACACTTAAATAATCGGCTAATTTAGAAGCAGATTTAGCACCATCAAGCATACCCGCGGACATCCCCCAAACAAGTTTAAAATCATAATCATCTAAAACGTTGTCATTTAGAATCTCTTTAATATTAAGTTTATTTGCCCAACCTAGTGAGATATTATACAAAGACTTTTCTTTCCCAATAAGTCGCCAAAAACCACGAAACAACCTTCTTAATAAATTAAATTTACCTATTATTTCAGGATAATTTCCAAAGGAAGTAGTTCTTAACACTTTCCAAGAATATTCACTTTCTATTTTTCTTTGTACACTTTCATTTTCATAATTCTGTGCGACAACTAAAATTTTATAGTCCAATGAGTTAAATGCATTACTTATACTAAAAAGCCTTTTTGTTGATCCCATCCAACCAAATTTAAATGCGTTAGGAAGTACGATTAATACAGCTTTACTTTTCATAAAGATCTCTTCAAAAGCATTGGATAAATCCCAGTATTAATTTTCATTTTATTATGAACTAATTTTCTCAATCTAATATTAAGTAAAACTTCACCGACTAATATAGACATTACCATCCCTTGAAAACCAATATAACCCGATATAATTGTACCAAATGCTACACTAACTAAAATTGTATAAAACCAGTATTTTCCAACTTCACCACCAAATCCTGACATACTTAAAATTGCACCCGGTATACCTAATCCAGCCATTAACGCACGGCTCAGAGCAAACAAAGTTAAAACGCTACCGACCTCTGAATAATCCTCACCTAAAACAAATAAAACAACTTTATTAGCAAAAAGTAAGTAAATTAAAAAAAGAATGAAAGATATACTCATTCCCCATTTTGCACACTGTTTAGATAGTTGTTCAATTTCTGAAAATTTATTATTTTTATAATATAAACTTAATCGAGGTAATACAACGGTTGTTAAACTTAGTATTATGAAACTTATAACACTCCCCCCTAAAGCACTTATTCGATAGGAAGCGACTTCCTCTAGGCCTAATACATGAGTAAGAGTTAAAATGGGTAAATTATCAGTTAATACAGCGACACTTGATAAAAATAGTAAGGGGAAAGATTCTTTAATCCAAGATTTGTTTTCAAAAACAATTGAAGAAGTATCATTATTTTTAAAAATAAAAACATATATATAACAAAACATCAATATACAACAAAAAAATGCAGAAAACAGGTAGCTGTTTAAAACAAGTTCCCTTGTAATTACTTCATCTTTATATATAAAAAACAACATTATGAGCAATACAATTAAAGGTCGAATTAAAGCCTGATGCAACACACCATATATAGGTTTGTCGATAGCTCTTAAAATTGCAGATCCAATCATCAAAAAACTTATTGTTGGTACTATAAAAACACTCGGCTTATATATACTTTTACTTAAACTGAAAATTTCACTTATAAAAACATCATTAAAATAAAGTACCAAAGATATTAAAAAAGCTAATATGAATGATAACGCTAAGGTATAAATCACTAGGCCTAGAAATAATCCAATTTTATTTCCCGCGAAATACAAAGGAAGATTTTTAACTAGCAGAGTAGGGAAGCCAAATTGGCATAAAACTGATAGTAAAGTAAAAAATGATATTAAAAAGGCATAAAATCCGTAATCTATCTGATTCATTTCTTTTGCTAATAGTACATTCAGCAAAATTGAAATCGAAACGCCGATGATATTAATCAAAAAAACAATCATCCCTTTCTTAAATAATTGATGATGTTTCATAAAAAGTCCTTAGAAAACTTATGTGTATTAACTAAATTTCAGAATTAAATATATATAAACAATAGGAATTAGACATTCATATAACATTTGTACATTTAACTTATAATATTAATTTCTAGAGCTAGTTAATTCGTAAACTGAATTTTTTAAATTACAAAAAAATTAATTATAATTTTGACCAAAGACCTTTGGTATCTATGATGACTTTGTTATTTAGTAACACTTTATTTAATTGCTTAAATTCTTTATGATCAACCAACATCAGTAAAATATCAGCATCCGAAATAGCAACTTCAGATGGTACAAGTGTTAACCTTTTATTCAAACTATCAGGTAAATTAACTATATTAGGTTCTACCACTAATGTAATACCTGCATTCATGGTTGCAATAGCTTGGGTAATATTAAGCGCGGGACTTTCTCTTAAATCATCAATATCAGGTTTGAAAGCTAAACCAAAACAAGCAATAGTAATATCTTTTGCTGTTTTTTTAGGGTTAGCTATGAGGTATTCTGCTATAGCTACTTTCACTTTATTCATTACCCACAGCGGTTTAGAATCATTTACTTTACGTGCAGTGTGAATTAATCGTGCTTGCTCTGGTGTTTTGGCAACAATAAACCATGGATCTACCGCAATACAATGTCCTCCAACTCCAGGACCAGGCTGTAAAATATTGATACGAGGGTGTCTGTTGGCTA
Organism: Colwellia sp. BRX8-7; assembly: GCF_014077275.1. Taxonomy (NCBI): domain Bacteria; kingdom Pseudomonadati; phylum Pseudomonadota; class Gammaproteobacteria; order Alteromonadales; family Colwelliaceae; genus Colwellia; species Colwellia sp. BRX8-7. The sequence continues at coordinate 95,219 of NZ_JACGVP010000001.1, forward strand.
AAGATATTAGCTCCCATACGTCAATATCCAGCTTGTCACAAATAATTGATAGCTCATTAGCAAACGCTATTTGTACATCTCGGCAGCTATTTTCTGTTAACTTTGCCATTTCAGCCGTGCGAGCATTAGTTACAACACAATCGCCTTGAACAAACGTTTTATAAAGATCAGTTGCTTGCTCAGAGCATTTATTGGTTAAACCACCGATGACACGATCATTTTCAACTAACTCTTTAACCACATGACCAGGTAATACACGCTCAGGACAATGGGCAATACGTATGTCGGATTCTTCACCATTTGTTTTAGGAAAAGTTAAATCTGTTCTGTATTCAGCTAACCAATCTGCCATTTTTTCGGTGGCGCCTACTGGAGATGTAGATTCTAGAATAACTAGATCACCTTTTTTAAGTACTGGGGCTATAGCTTTTGCAGCAGATTGAATATATTTCAAATCTGGTTGCGGGATATCACCTTCGTTTACAATGGGTAAAAAAGGTGTGGGTACAGCAATTAAAAATGCATCAGCAGCTTCGGGAGTCAAAACAGCCTTAAGCTTTCCGTCGCTTACTGCTTTGTGGACAATAGCATCTAAGTCTGGTTCAACGATGTGTATTTCACCGCGGTTGATTGTGTCTACTGCGTGTTGGTTTACATCAACACCAATTACATTTTTACCATAAGCGGCAAACATAGCTGCTGTTGGTAGACCTATGTATCCAAGACCAATTACTGAGATTGTTTCAAATGACATTAATTTTTAACTCTTTTTGCTTTGTACCTGTAAGTTTAGTATTTACAGGTTTCTTTATTCATTATTTAGATCCTGAAACAAGTTCAGGATGACTGCTAAATCCTAACATGAGCTTAGGTTGACGACTTATCTTCGATTATGCATTGCAAGAACATCTAAAATTCTCTCGCATGTTTTACCATCGCCATAGGGGTTGTGGGCAAAGCTCATTGCTTTGTAAGCTTGTTCATTATCCATTAACTCATTTATGGCGGAAGTCATGACATCAACATTGGTTCCTACTAATTTGACAGTGCCTGCGTCAACTGCTTCTGGGCGCTCTGTAGTATCACGCATTACTAACACCGGTTTACCCAATGAAGGCGCTTCTTCTTGAATTCCGCCTGAATCAGTCAAAATAATGTGTGCGCGGGTCATCAGGTATATAAAGGGTAAATACTGTTGAGGTTCAATAAGAAAGACATTATCGATACCCTTTAATATACGATTTACAGGTTCACGAACATTGGGGTTTAGATGCATTGGATATAAAATTTGAGCATTGGGATATCTTTTAGCTGTAATAGCTAATGCTTCACAAATACGCTCAAATCCACCACCAAAACTTTCACGTCGATGACCGGTGACTAAAATTAACTTTTTGTTGTCATTTAGCATTGGAAACGAATCAGCAAGTATTGCGTTTAAATCAACATCATGATCAATCTTTTCTTTTACCATCAATAATGCATCGATGACGGTATTACCGGTGACCACAATATTCTCTTGCGCATAATTCTCATCAAGTAAATTCTGCTGAGAAGTTTCTGTTGGGGCAAAGTGGTATTTCGTTAATGCGCCGGTTAGCTTTCTGTTGCCTTCCTCCGGCCATGGAGAATATACGTTACCCGTTCTAAGGCCAGCTTCTACATGCCCTACGGCAATTTGCTCATAATATGCGGCTAAACTGGCAGCAAAGGTCGTTGCAGTATCACCATGAACCATCACAACATCGGGTTTGAATGACTGAAGTACTGGCTTTAACTCTAATAAAATACGGGCAGTCACCTCATTGAGTGTTTGGCCCGCTTTCATTAAATCAAGATCATAATCTGGCGTTATTTCAAACAACTCTAACACTTGGTCGAGCATTTCACGATGTTGCGCGGTAACGCATACCTTTGCATCAAAGCGTTCATCTACTGATAATGCATGAACAAGGGGGGCCATTTTGATTGCTTCAGGACGTGTGCCAAATACGGTTAAAATACGTTTTTTTGTCATTATTTTACATCTATGTTAAATTAATTAGCTCTGAGGAGCGCGTGCTTAGTTGAATACTATCAACCTGTTTTGTCAGAAATAATTATCACCTAGGTCAAGTTCTGTCGTCACCGAGACATTTAGCGATACATTAAATGAGCATCAGCTCAGTAAAAAGCCCTTATAAATAAGGACTTAATCGTTAAAACCTTCTTCTTTGCCAATAGGTTTCTCTATTTCACCTTTTCTGACTTTGTAATTTTACGAATAACGAATACATAACAAGCAAAGATAAAAATAAAACCAGTTAGCATAATAACATCAGGAACATTGAAATATTCCCCCGTCAAACCAATTACTGACATTGCTACTGCAAATGTAGAAATAACAACCAAGGTTTGTCGTGAGCTGTAACCAACACGTTGAAGTATATGATGAAGGTGGTCTCTGTCTGGCTTAAATGGTGATTTACCATTCTTATAACGTCGAACCACTATTGCTAACATATCCATTAATGGTACAGCGCAAATCCACAGCGCGGTTACAGGTCTAAATGAGGCGTTTTCATTTTGAGTCCCCATGGTTAGTAACCAAATAACACTCAAGCCAATGAACATGCTGCCTGCGTCGCCCATGAATATTTTTCTTGCTTTGGACGCTAAACCTAAATTAAAAATTAAATAGGGGATAGTCGCTGTAGCAAGTATTAACGGGTAACTCACGTAATCGTTTTGTCCACTCATGATGAATAGAATAGCTATAGACGCAAAAGTATTAATGCTTAAGCTACCGATCAACCCATCAATACCATCAACCATATTAAAAGCATTGATAACAACAATAATCCCGACATAGGTAAATATAATACCTACAGGGCCTAGTGTGACATCACCTAAACCAAACAGGTTACCTAAGTTTGAAATATAACCACCTACACCATAAATCATTAGACTAGCGACAATAAGCTGCCCAATAATTCTAATACGTACTTTCAAGTCAAATTTGTCGTCTACCGCACCAATGAAAACCATCATTGCTGAGGCAATTAGGTACATACGAAGTTCTAAAGTATTAGGAAGCCATAAAAGACTAGCCATAAGTACCGCTATAAAGATTGAAATTCCGCCAATAAGCGGAATATGTCCGGCATGCAATTTTCGTTCGCTTGGTTTGTCAACTAAGCCAACTTCTATTGCTACTGGTTTAAAAAACTTAATTGCGATAAAGGCAAAGCAAAAAGCGGTAAGTGCAGAGATAAATACTTCCATCATAATTTCACATTAGCTTACGCTAAATTTTCGTCCTTTGGTTTAGTCGATTTATTGTTCTTAGTAAAGTGTCTGATTAATACGATAAGTACCGACAATATACCACCCAGCATTGTACCTAGTACTACAATTAATGCACGCTTAGGGCCAGACTTTTTTTCTGGTACTTGGGCAGGGTCAATCGTTTTTAAAACATATTCTGCTGAAACCTTAGTTAGCATCATATTTTTTGTTTGCTCTTCAATCAATTGATAAAAGACAGTTTCCATCGCACTTACTTCTGTTTTCTCAAGTTGTTTCGTTAAATAATCAATCGAAGATTGAGCTTCTTTTTCATCTTTTTCACGCATAAAGTCATTAACGTCGCTAACTAACCAAATTAGCCATTGTTTTGCTACTTCAGGTGAATAAAATCCAACATCTATTGTTACTAGTGATGTTGCTTTATCTTGTGTAATGGAAAGTAATTTTAAAAGTTCTTGATAGGCCTCCCAAGAAGACGGTTCAGACTTTTTGGGGTATGAAGCTTCTCTTAACCATTTTTTATTTTTACTATCATAAAGTTCTTTATTAATAACGAGAGAATCTGTTGCCCTATCCCAATTTTCACTTGCCATTAATGGTACTAACAATTCATGTTTAGTAATAAAGGTTTCAAGAAAAGCTCGTGATTTTATAATTTCTAGGGCTAAAGCCGTTTTATCAATTCCACCGCCACCTAAGCTAATGCCCGCAAGACTAGCTAAACCACCGAACTGCCCAGCAAGCGCCCCCATACCACCGGCAGAATCTGATGAGGCTGGCGCTAATAAAATTGATGCTTTATAGATATCGGGTTTTGATAAGGCAACAGCTATAGATGAAACAGCAAATATAAATGAAATAACAATAATAAGGAGTTTACCAGACCATATAGCTCGCCATAATTCTGCTAAGTCAATTTCATCGTCAGGGTTATTTTTTTCGGCAAGTTGTTGAGACATTTGCTGAGAAAGCAAAAGCGCTTCTTGAGAAAATGGTGTAGTGGATTGCTGAGTACTATTATGATCCGATTGATTCGATTGATTCTGATTTTGCACTTGCAGATTTTCCATACTTAACTATTTGAATAACAATAGGACACTTCCCTATTAAAGCTTGCGAATTATACGGTATTAAATTTAGTTAAGCCACCGTTTTGCTGATCTTCAATGATGGTTTTCCATTGTTATTGGCTACGTGTAATTCTCATGATTATCTCCGAAATCAAGTTTGAGGATAGGATATAGGAGGTCGAGAATTAGAGACAGGTGTCGTTAGCTATACGCTTACAAGCGAACTTAAAAAAGAGTAATGATAATTCAAATTATCGATTGCCAAAAAAAAACGGCCACATAGCCGTTTTCTATCTGTATTTACAAATTTATCTCACTCCCAGCAACTCAAATTGTCACTGGGTTTTATTAATAATGGTAAACATATTAACGCGCTTGATAATATGCCTCTTTTAAGCGATTCGAATTTTCATAAATATATTCACTACCTAAGCGGTCATGATTATAAAAGGCACTATCAAGGTTATAAAACTGCTTAGTGTTATCGCCAGTACCTGGTGTTAGTCTATTATGGTTTTCCCCAACGAGCGTACTCACTGAATAATTCCACTTAGGCTTGCCTCTTACTTGAAAGTATTTATTATTGTAATCTTTACGTGGTGTTAACGGTATTGAAAAGCCAAGACCAATAAATTGATTAGCTTCTTCACCATCAATTTTTGTATTTTTATAGGTTAAATTTAACGACACATCACCAAACATCCTCTCTACTTTAAAGATTAAACCTTTATCGCGTTGCCAGTACTTCCCTACCTGTAGTTCAGCAGTCGCATTAAGATGAGCGTTATAATATTTATACGTACCAATAAGAACCTCTCTTGGTTCAGGTTCTTTTGGCGATCTACAACTCAAAGCTAAAATATTACACCCCGCGTAAGCCCTTCCTGTTGGTACTAATTGGTTTTCATATCTTGCAGTTAACAGGTTTAATTTATGAGCACCACCAACACTTTGCCAACGAGCTTCGTTCGCTACATAGTTATAAGTATCACGATAGCGACCAAAAAAAGTCATGTTTTTTACCGAATACGGTAATGAAAAGGTCTGATGAAAGCTATATTCTTTTAATCCTGTAGTTTGCTTATCATCAGCGAAATATTGACCATCTTCAAAGTTCTTGGTTTCAGCAAACTGTGCAACATGTGCAGCAGTTAAAGCAGCACCAGGCCATAAGGGTAATTCAACGTGGCTAATTAAGGCTACAGACGCATCAAAGACGCCAAGCTCTGTACCCACTCTAGAGGCTATTCCAGGCCAAAAGGTAAAGCGTGGTTTTAGCCAAAAATTATTACTATTATCAGCATCATCCGAGGTCAACCGCTCAGTGGCAAAAATATCTGTTGATATATCAATTTTTAAAGGCTTATCATCTCTTAAGAAGGCATCATACTCAGCGATACTACCTTTCACGACTAAAGTTGATATTTCTCGCTCTTTCAGCACTAAAGTAAAGTGCGAGTAATTATGATGTATATTTTTGCTGACAACCCCTAGAATAACGCCAAGCCCATCTATTTTGTTACGGTTATAAATGTGATCTTCAAGTTCTACATAGACCGTATTTACATCAGCTTCAGCGACCCTGATTGATTCAAAACCTTCTTTAACGAGTAATTTTCTTAACCGTAATCGTTCAAGTGCACCAGAACGATAAGCATCATCTAACTCGACATCATTTATAGCTAATGCTACGTATTCATTCTTTCGTTCTAATTCACCATCACCTTTACCATGGTTTATCGGGTAACTCTTTGGGTGCGATGAATGAGTACCTGCGTCATAATCAAGAGGTATAGTTACCCCTATACTATAATAAACATCGTCTTTTAATGCTTCATTACTACTAGAGATAAGCAGTTCAGTAGTTAATTGAATACCGCTGCTCAGCCACTCTTTAGGTGAAGATAAATGCATACCTAATTGAGTATCAGCTGCATCATATTCTGCTGAGAGCTTTACCCATTGATAAGGCTGCCATTCAACACCAGCAAAAACACCATCAAGGCGCCCTTGGTTTGAGTCGCTTTGTCCGATACCCAGAGAAATATTAACGTCTTCTAGAATATTTTTTGTCGCCACAGCATACTTAGCATCAAACAAATTAGCCGCGCCACCTAGATCTTGAATACCTACCGCTAAACTAAACCAGTCTTTTGGGATAAAAGGGATACCTATTTTAATGTTGGCTGATAGATCTGTATGACTACTGCCGCCATTGGGGGCTTGATAATCAGCTAACCGGGCTGAAACTTCAACATACTTCCATAAACCTACACCAAAGTTATAATTATCACCGTTTCGATAACCATCCTTTGTTTCAACTTGGTTACTGTATTTCAGGTAAAGCGTACCTTCATCAAACAATGTTGCTGTGGGGGTATTTATTAGTCCGCTATACCCTTGAAAAGACATACTTGCCTCAGGTTCAGCGGCAATAAGAAAACAAGGCAGAAAAGCCAATACAAAGAAAATACGGTGCTTCATTTTAATAGATCCTAACAAGGTTAATTCTAACTATTGATAATAAGAGTACGTAGATCAAAATAGCGCCAGGTGCTGTGTCACTTGGCTCGACAAAATCATAGGGTTTGTGGTGCTATAACTAGAAAAAACCATTCTAAGCATTCAATCTCGAATGGCTTTTAAATCATAATAACGAAGAACATCCACATTTTAATGACCAGTTAAACAGCGAGCCATTAGTGTTAGAGTATTGGCGTATTAAGTGACTTTTTTCAACTCGATAACTTCAGCTGTTTTCAACGACCCTTTTTCTTTTTGTAGCCACACTAAATCACATATTCCATCAGTGGGGTTAAATCCTGTTGGGGCCTTAAGCAATATCTCACGAATTAACTCATGGTCAAACGCATGACAGGCATTATCGAGCTTTTTTAGCAAGGGTTCTAGCTCATGCCAATCAAGCATGGCCTCTTGTGCACTCATAATACGCTCATGAATAGTCCCTGAAACGTTATTCCCTATAAGCAGTTCTTCGTAAAGCTTCTCACCTGGCCTTAACCCAGTACATTTAATAACAATGTCACCGTTTGGCTTGTTATCAGATTTAACCGAAAAACCACTCAAGTGAATAATTTTACAGGCTAGGTCATAAATTTTTACTGGCTCGCCCATATCAAGTACAAATACATCTCCACCTGTACCCATAGCACCGGCTTGAATAACAAGTTGAGAGGCTTCAGGTATCGTCATAAAATAACGAGTAATGTCTGGGTGCGTTAACGTTACGGGGCCACCCCCCTTAATTTGTTTTCTAAACAAAGGAACCACTGATCCAGACGAACCTAAAACATTACCAAAGCGAACCATACAAAAACGCGTAGTATCTTGTGTTTTAGACAACGCCTGCAGTACCAACTCAGCCACACGTTTAGTCGTACCCATTATATTAGTGGGTCTAACGGCTTTATCGGTAGAGATTAATACAAAAGTCTCAACATTGGCATTTATGGCAGCACGCGCTGCATGATAAGTACCAAAAACATTATTTCTGACACCTTCAACAACATTATGCTCAACCAATGGCACATGCTTGTATGCGGCTGCATGGTAAACAGTTTGTACGGCAAAACTTTTCATAACAGTTTCAATGCGATTAACTCTTTGCACTGAGCCCATAATAGGCAACACTTCTACGATTAAACCATGTGTTAATTTATATTCATTAAGCTCTTTATCAATGGTATACAAACCAAACTCTGACGACTCAAATAAAACCAGTTTAGCTGGCTCTAGCCGAATAATTTGACGACATAATTCAGAGCCAATAGAGCCACCGGCGCCAGTAACCATGACAATTTTACCTGCGACATTAGCATTCATTAACTCAGGTTTAGGGTCTACTGGGTCACGGCCTAATAAATCTTCAACACCAACATCTTTAAACTCTTCAAGGTTAGCCTTACCGTCAACAACATCAGCCATGCCAGGAATAGTTAACACCTGAACACCTAAACAATCAATATTGCTTAGTACTTCTTTACGTCTTTCCATTAAAGTACTTGGCATAGCTAATAATATTTTTTTTATCTTTTTACTGACTACAATGCTGGCTATATCTTTAGGGGAATAAACACGAATACCGTGAATTACTTGGCCTTGTAATGCTTTATTATCATCAACAAAAGCTGCTGCATGATATTCAGGCCCCTGAGACAAAGCAGTTGATAGCTGTCGCCCTGCAGAGCCAGCACCATAAATTAACACCGACGTTTTTTTATGCCAACGCGGATGACTAATAACAGCTCTAATGCCAATCCTTGAGCCACCAATAAATATCAAACATAAACTCATAAAAATAAAAGGAACAGCACGGGGAATCCCAGCCTGAAAAACAAACGAAAAACCCATAACAACAATTGAAGCAAAAACACTACCAAGCGCAACAGCCCAAATTGCTTGCATATTCATATAGCGTAATACAGCCCGATAAAGTCCAAGTTTTATAAAAACGAATAAACTAAGCGGTAAAGAACTGACAAAAACCAGCCAGTAACCTTGAACAAATATTGGGGTAAAGCTCTCAATTCGCATAAGTAATGCAAGCCAAAAAGCACAAAATAAAAACACAGAGTCTACCAACAACGAAATGGCACGTTTATACGGGCGAGGCAAACTCAAAATAGACTGGATAAAAGACACTAACTAATTCCTTTTATAAATTAAAATACATTTTCCTTTCACAGAATGATCTAGTATAAACTAAAAAAACCGAAATTTAACTGAAATTTCACTTACTGTTACCTATAGTATGGTTAGATAACGACTTGTATCTGCAAACTTATAAACTGTCATCTTCGAAGTTCTACTTCCTTTGCTTTAGTTAATCCTGCTACCACTTAAGTCAGAATCCAGTTTATTGTCATTCAAACTGTATCTTAGGCCTGAACCCATAGGGTCAGAATTAAAAAAAATGGTCACTGACTATTAACTATTCCCTGTAAATAAACTTTAAAATTATCGCCTAATTCTGCATAAAACAAACCCTACTCAACAGTATGAAGTGGTCTAATTGATACGACCACGTCACTTCCTTTGTTATTTATATGTTGTGATTATATTTGTAAAAGTCTTTAGTCTTTAGTCTTTAGTCTTTAGTAACTCTGTCACCACTGCCTGACCCGGTAACAGTTTGGAGTATATATTTGAAATAACAACTAATTGTCAAAGTTAAAATCATCTTTTCATCAGTCTTGGCTAGTAATGCAGGCGTAGACATATCAATATCATTGACTTGAGCAAGGCCTGTAATACCTGGTCGAACATTATAAACGCCGCGTGATTCACGTTCAACAACCAATTCTTTTTGGTTAAACAAGTTAGGTCTAGGTCCCACTAAGCTCATTTCACCTTTAAGAACATTCCAAAGTTGTGGTAACTCATCAAGCTTTGTTTTACGTATAAAACTACCAAATTTAGTAATAGATGCAGCACTTGCTAAATGACTCGCAACAGATGCCGTACCAACTGTCATAGTACGAAACTTAATTAGCTTAAAAGGTTTTTTAAATCGCCCTACTCGCTCTTGGATAAAGATTGGGGAGCCAGTATCAAAGTAACCTATTAACGTCAAAATAAGTAAAAATGGAAACGCGAATAAAAGCCCAAATAAGGCAAATAAAAAATCTAGCAATCGAATAAATAAAAAGGTCATGGGGTATCTCTAATTAGGCCATAGCCTAAAGTTAAATGTCAGGTTAATTATAGTATTAGAATTAACTTGAATGTTGTTCTTTAAAATACTTAGCTGTAGCGGCAAACCCTTGTTCTACAGAATAGGGTGGTTGCCAATTTAGTGTATCTTTGGTGTGGTTAATATCTACTTGCAAAGAGCCGCACAACCTATCAATAACAGCTGACTTACCCAATACTTTCCCCGCAATAGAAAAAAGCATACTGGGTATAGGTAACATTAGGCCTGACTTACCTAATCCAATACTCAAACCTTTAACAAATGTTTTAGTAGATAAATCATTGTCATCTGACACCAAAATGGTCTGATTCGCAGCCTTTGGATTATTAATACACCCAATAACTAAACTAATTAGATTTTCTACATATACCATTGAGCGTTTGTTTTGATTTATACAACCAAATGGTAATGGAATACCTGTTGAGACAAGTTTTAACATTGATGCGAAATTTGCTTTAACACCGGGGCCATAAACAAGAGGAGGTCTAATTATTACAACTTCCATACCAGTTTCATCAGCGATTAATTTTAAACCTACTTCTGCTTCAGCTTTGGATATACCATAAGGGTCTTCAGGTGAAGGTTCATCAGAACTTTTATAGCGTGGTCTGTTAGTAGTACTTTCACCGTTAACTTTAATGGAGCTAACAAAGATAAAACGTTTAACCCCAGATGAAGCAGCGTGCCTAGCTAAATTAAGCGTACCTTCTGTATTGATCTGCCTAAATTCAGTTAAAGGATCTTGAGAGTCATCATTCATTATGTGAACTCTCGCGGCAATATGAATAAGCGTACTCACCGAAGATAGAGCCAACGCTAATTCAGCACTGTTTTCAAAACCTAAACTAAAATGACAATGCTGACTTTGATTTTTTATGCGTTTACGTCCTAAAAGCAAACAGTTGTTTTCATCTAAAACAGAAAGTAGATGCTGGCCAACAAAACCACTGTACCCTGTAATTGCAATCATTAGCATCGGCCCAATAAATTTTTATAAATATCTAAATGTTTAGCCACTACTGCCTTCACATCAAATTCTTTTTCAGCAAAAACTCTAGCTTTTTTGCCCATATTATTTCGTAACTTAGTATCTTTAATTAAAGTGATAATTGCCTGAGATAGTGCCTGAGCATCTCTAATAGGAACTAATATACCCGTTTCGCCATCAATAATTGCATCTTTACAACCTGGATTATCAGTAGTAACGATAGCACGGCCACAAGCTGCTGCCTCAATGAGAACTTTAGGTACACCTTCCCCATAAAATGAGGGTAAACAAACAATATTAGAGCCTGAAAATACTTTGGGTATATCGTTTCTATGCCCTAGGTATTTAATAAGGCTATTTTTTACCCAGCCATCAATTTCAACTTGCTTAACAGTATTTGGGTTTTCAACATCAGGCGTACCAACTAATAAGAATTCAGTTCTAGGGTACTGTTCTTTTACAAGCTTTGCGGATGCAACATACTCATAGACGCCCTTTTCTTTCAAAAGGCGGCATGCCATTACGACTTTAATGCTATCAGTACTATTTTCTGGCAAATAATTATATACCGATAAATCCGCACCTGAGCCTTTAATTAAAACTTTACTGTTTGCTTTTAATTTTGCAACGTCGGTTAAAATACTTTCATCTGACGTATTTTGAAATATCACCGTTTTATACTTTTGCGATAATGCCACTTTATAAAAACCAGAGACAATTAAGCGGGTGAGTTTTGCTCTTAGGGTACTTGCAGTAAATACATAACCTAAACCAGAAATCGCTGCTACAAATGGAATATTGCGATTAATACTCTTCAAAACCAAACCGGTGTATAAAACAGGTTTTATTGTTACTGCGTGTATAAGCGAAGGATTAACCTCCTTTATCACTTTCCTAATATTTTTAAGGGTATTTAGCTCATTAATAATCCCACTACCACTGCGACTAAAAGGGATATCAACGACACTAAACCCCATATTAATGAGCTCTTGCTTATGTTTGGTGAAATGACACGCTATTGTAACTACATAACCTTTATATTGGGCCTCTAGAGCTATGAGTAGGCGATGCGATATAAAAAACCAATCAACATTTATGAGAAATAGAATTTTTTTATCTTTAGGATCTTTCATCTATTATTTCTTGTAATTTATTTAAACTATAAATGCGAATATCTTGGTTATTCACTTCATAAGGAATACTAAAAGGAGAAGTTTTAGAGTTATCAAAATAACTTGGCCAATACTTCTTAGCTAATTTATACATAGGATATTTATAATTATTACTTCTAATTAATAGAGAATCATCTATATAAAAACATTGCTCAACAAATGATGGTGACAAAAAAGGAAGTGCTATGCTAAAACCCTTTCTTCTTGCGATATCATATTTTTGCATTTCTCTACAGGGCAAAATTTTAAACATGAATATATACTTAATCACCAAATGAAATGAATCAAAGCGATTATTTAATTGCTCTAGATCACTACGCATGGCAACAAGCACGTTATTTTCGTTACAAATGCTAGTCGTACTATCTTCTACTAAGGTATCAATCAACATTTCTACCGGAGTTTCAAACCTTAACGCTCTTAAAGCCTTACATATTCGGTATAATGTGTGGCGAAAATTGTTATTACTGCGAGGTAAAGAAGGGATATACGAAAGTAAATTTCTAAATGGTAGATGCTCTGCTTTTTTGTAAAAATCATATACTTTATCATGAGGCAAACCACAAAAAAGTGAATCCGCACCCTGCCCATCAATAATAGTAAATGACTTTTTGGCTTTATTAGGAGAAATGCTATCCAGTATAGCCCCAAACACGGGTGATATTTTATCCGAGATTGGTTCTAAAGTTTGTTCTAAAAATTCAATTGCATATTGTGACAGGTCATTCTTGATATGAATTACTTCATGAGGAATCTGTATTTCAGAGCACATTGATTTTGATTTAGTGGTTTCTGAAGAAAAACTAGGCATATGGCAAGTTAAAGCTTCAACGTTATCTTCTTGTTCATTTACAATGCCTAAGATTACTGATGAGTCAATTCCACCACTGAATAATATAAGTTTATTCGCAGCACTTTTTGCTATCTCTATTTGTATATGCTTTTTAATCAAATCACTCACTTCAACATCTTTTAAGGAGAAAGATTGATCAACGGTTGGATAATTTAATACGCGTTCAACAGAAGGAAGGTTAACCGAAACTCTCATATAAGGAGTTAAAACGAATATGTCTTCATATACAGTATAAGGAGGGTATATAAAACCAAATCTATTATAAAAATCTGTAGAGTCTTTAGATATAGTTGTTTTTTTAACCTCAACTAAATCTTGTAAAGATTCACCTAATACAATACCGTCGTTGTTATAAGTATAAAATAATTTGAGTTCTATTTTATTATGAAAAACAATCTGATTTTCAAAAAACACACCATATTTCTCACGTAACAACTCTTTATTTACTTGAGACTTTTTTCCATCACAGACAAACCATACTTTACTATTTATACTCACAACATCCCTCAAAACCAGTTTTCATCACTATTTTACTTGCCTACAATAAATCATCTAAGTTTATATATTTAAGTAAAATTATTTATTTTTTAAAAAAGCAGATACAAATTTACTTTGACGTTTTTTATTAAGATTTAACTCAAAAAGTCGAACTAATGTTGAGTAACTCAACCTATCTAATACCCATTTCAAGTCCCGACGAGAATTCCTAACCTTAAGGACACCAGCAACCTTACTGTTTCTCATTTCTTCATATTCATCTACATTCATACTAAGTGCAGCAGAGTACTCTTCTACTTTCCTGCTTATTTCAGTACTTAAAAGTACGCATTTATCTTGGTGGTTAAAAAAGTCTATGACATCATACTTACAAACTTTTCCATCAATAATATCTAAAGATAATATAAAAGAAGCTTTATTATTATCTGATTGTTTAACTATCAAGTTCCCTTTTGGGTCATACACGTCATCAAAACATAAATTACCTAAACTGTAGGCGAGGACACTATTATTTATCGTTTCTATCCCTTGTGAGACATGAGGGTGATGACCGTAATAAGTATAAGGGGCAATTGTAGAAAAATACCGAGCAAGATTTATATCTTCTATTGACGGATAATTAACATGCTCAATACCCGAATGAATACTTAATATATTATAAAAACCATCTTCAGTAGACTCTTTTAAGTTTTTCTCAACCATTTCGCCAATTAACGGGTTAACACCCGAGTTTTTCTTAGCTCCCAATGGATTTGTATTAAAAGCACAATAACCATGAAAAGCTATTTTTTCTGATAGTTCAAGTTTTAGGGATTTAGAATTAACGCCAAACCAATTAATTTCATTCTGCTCCAAAAGCTGAACAGTCCTATTAAATCCCTCAACGCCATAATCTAATATATGATTATTAGCTAAATTAACAACATTTATGCCAAGAAACTTCAGCAAATTAATATTTATGGGATCTGAACTAACATAAGCAGACTTGTGTCCACTTGCGATACTATTTTGTTGCTCAACAAAAGGTGCCTCAAGGTTAGCCACAATTAAATCATACTGAGAAAGGTATTCCTTTAATTCACTAAAATAATCATAAACTTTGGGGTTACTTTTTAAACAATATTTACCAAAAAAAGCTACGTCACCTAATAACGCTATTTTCACTGTATGTTCCTTATATGTGGATATTAAATTGACTTCATAAATTGTTTGGTGCTGTCCGTAAAAGACTTTATGTCAAACGGGTTACAGTTAATACAAGAGCGCTTTAACATATTATGCTTAGCATCATGTTCATCAAAAATTTTAGATAGCTCTAATGCACTTTTTTCATCATTATCTTTAGACAATATATGACCATTAACATCGTTAGTTATGTACATTGCTATGTCGGAAGTTGCAGTAGTTATAACAGGGGTACCTAAGCTAATAGCTTCAACAATTTTAGAAGGAAAACCAGCATTAGTCATTCTGTTACTATCTCTAAACAAAAAGAAATAATCTGCTTCTGAAACCTTATTCACTACAACCTCATTACTCACCACCCCATGAAAATTGACAGTTCCATTCAATTCTAATAAGAGTGTTTCATGCTCAGGTACGCTTTTAATATAATCATTTAAAGTCACTCCATAAATATCAAAAACGAAAGTACCTTTCTTTTGAAGTGCTAATAATTCAATTGTTTTATCTAATCTATCCTTAAAAAAAGACTTATCCTTAACTTTTCTATCCGTAGGGAAAGGAAAGCCTGCATAAATGATTCTGATCTTTTTATTTTTAGACGTTTCGCTTAATTTGATTTTATGCGTATTTTCTTTTGATAAAGGAGGTAAAATCAAGGTCGAACAAGATTTTCGGGCATAATAATCAGCCAAAAAACTACTAACTGTTATCACTCCATCACCAATAGTATTTACATATCGCTTTTGTAATTCAGTATCGAGCCTTTTACCTATTCTAAAAATTCGCCCGCCTGAGGCTCCACCTAACCAGTCGACACAATCTGTAATAAACTTTATCTTTTGGGCTTTACACCACCAACCTAAAAACAAGCAAAAAAAGGCGTTAGACATACTACCGTAAGCTATAACAGATTTCGGTTCTAACTCTTTTAGAATAGCAACGACTGCTTTTAATTGTTTAGAAAAAAACAACCAGTCTTTAAGCCCCTTTGGATAAGGAAATTCAAAGTATCTAAATCCATCATATTCCTTATCAGACTGAGCGGAATTATCAATACATGAAACCGTTTTACTAAGCCCAATATATACAACGTTATAACCCAACTCACGGAATAAATAACCGTTGTTTAGAACTCGTATTCCAGCCGAGTTCTTTTTGGGGAAAGAAAAATTCCCTACATAAACTATTGTCTCCTTCATTACCATTCATACCTAGAAAAACTTTCTAAATTACGCCATCTATTAGTTAACTTTGCAGTTCCTAATATAAGTTTAAGAACTCTTAAAGAAGTGTTTTCAACAGTATATTCTACCGGAACTTCACGGTTAGGAAATAAATCAGTTTCTTTTGTTACTAGATCAACGGCTGAAATTAATATATCTGGATTCAAACCTGTTAATACGATCGAGCCTGCATCTAACGCTTCAGGACGCTCGATTGATTGTCGAATAGTTACCGCTGGGAAGCCTAACATTGCTGATTCCTCGGCAATGGTACCACTGTCTGAAATAGCACAAAAAGCTTCTTTTTGAAGTTTATTATAGTCAAAAAAACCAAATGGTTTTAAGAAACGAATATCACGAGAGTTAGTATAAAGGTTCAGTTTTTCTAATCTATTTTTAGTTCTAGGGTGCGTTGAAACAACGATTGGATAACCATAGTTGTCATATAATTCATTTAAACAATTTACTACTTTTTTAAGAGACTCGGGGTTATCTACATTCTCTTCTCTATGAACACTTACAATAAAGTATTTTTGTTTCTCCAACTCTAATTGACTTAATATATTACTAGCTTCTATTTCTTCTTTTTTAGAGTTCAACACTTCCAGCATTGGTGAGCCAGTAACGTAGATAAAACGATGACTCAAACCTTCACTTATTAAGTGACGTCTAGCGTGCTCTGTATAAACCAAGTTAAAGTCAGCCAAGTGGTCCACCACCTTGCGATTGATTTCTTCTGGTACGTTTGAATCAAAACTACGATTACCAGCTTCCATATGATATGTTGGGATTTTCATACGTTTAGCCATCATAATAGCAATCGCACTATTGGTATCACCTAATACAAGTACAGCATCAGGTTTTTCTTTTAATATTACTTCTTCCGTTTTTATTAAAATTTCACCTAATACTTTACCTAGAGATGACGTATCAACATTTAAGAAGTAATCAGGTTCACGAACACCTAATTCATCAAAAAAAACTTGGTTTAATTCATAATCGTAATTTTGTCCTGTATGAACTAACTTATGATCAGTAAACTTTTCTAATGTCGCCATTACCGAAGCAAGACGGATGATTTCAGGACGAGTTCCAAGTATCGTCATGACTTTTAATTTTTTACTATTTACTTCCATGCTTAAACCTTAAAATTAACTGTATCTGGTTTCTCTCGATCAAATATTTCATTTGCCTAGAGCATTACTACTAATTCATTTTCTCCAATATTTGTTAAATCATGGGACCATCCAGGAGCAGTTTCTATAATATGAGATTCTTCACCATCAACAATAAGGTCGTAAGACTCACCCGTTGTGAACTGCTTGAATTTAAATGAGGTTTTTCCATTAATAACAAAAAATTTTTCTGTCTTTGTATGGTGATAGTGACCACCACGAGTAACGCCGGGATGAGCAGTAAAAAAGGATAACTGCCCTGCATCTTTTGTTTTAAGCATCTCAACAAATGTACCACGCTCATCACTGTGACGAGTAACATCATATGCAAACTGTTCAGGGGCAAGGTAACTAATATAAGTTGAATAAAGAGCACGAATAAAACCTTCGCCTACTTTAGCAGAAATCATACTTTCACGACTTTTTTTAAACTCAGTTAGTAAAGCTGCAACTTCACCAACCGTTGTTTGGTAAACCGGCTCAACATAACTATATTTTTCTGTAGATTGTGTCGTTGCGGTCAACATGCCTAAAAACGACTGACAAACATCATCAATATAGACAAGGCTAAGCGAGGCTTCTGGATCGTTAATTGTGATTGGCAAATCATTTAGGATGTTAGAAAAAAAGGTAGCAATTGCAGAGTTATAATTAGGACGACACCATTTTCCGAATACATTTGGTAAGCGGTATATAAAAGTTGATGCACCCGTTTTTTGTTGATAGGCAGCAACAGCTTTCTCTGCACCCGCTTTGCTAGCACCGTATGGGTTATCTAGTTCGGCCTGAATTGATGAGGTAAATAAAATAGGCGTTTTTCGCCCACTATTAACAAGGATATTAATAATTTCCTGAGTTAAATCAGTATTACCTTTTTTAAATTCATCATCGTTTTTAGGGCAATTAATACCCGCAAGGTGATAGATAAAATCGGCGGACTCTACCTTCTTAATAACAGTTGATGCGTTATCATCAAGGGTGATTTTTCCAATATTATCAAAACCAGATTCCTGTAAAAAAACACATAAATTTTGGCCGATGAAACCGGCTGCGCCTGTAACTAAAATGTTCACTTATACACCTTCAGGAACAAATAGATTACCAGCTTCGATTTCACGCATAAAATCAAGTTTTCGTAATAGCTCTTTCATACCTTCAACATCTAGACGCTCAGTATTATGTGAGTTGTAGTCTTCAATACCAGAGAGGTCTTTGTCACCTTCTTCAGTATACTGCGCATAATTCAGATCTCTGTTATCAGCAGGAATACGGTAATATTCACCTTGGTCTTGGGCTACAAACATCTCCTCACGACTACACAGCGCTTCGAATAGTTTCTCACCATGACGGGTACCGATCACATTCACTTTATGCTCAGGTTTACCGATCATTTCGAGAATAGCTTGTGTCATCACCTCAATCGTTGCGGCTGGTGCTTTTTGGACAAATATATCACCATTTTTACCATGCTCAAAAGCATGCAATACCAAATCTACTGCATCGCCCAATGTCATCATAAAACGCGTCATAGATGGGTCAGTTAAAGTAAGTGGGGTGTTTTCGATTATTTGACGAATAAACAGAGGAATAACAGAGCCTCGAGAAGCCATAACATTACCGTAACGTGTACCAGAAATAATAGTATTTTTACCTTCAAGATTTCGACTCTTAGCAACAATAATTTTCTCCATCATTGCTTTAGATATACCCATCGCATTAATAGGATAAACGGCTTTATCCGTACTTAAACAAACCACCCTACTCACGTTATTAACAATAGCTGACTCTAAAACATTTTCAGTACCTAATACATTTGTTTTAACAGCTTCTAATGGATAAAACTCACATGAAGGTACCTGTTTTAATGCTGCAGCATGGAATACGTAATCAACTCCCATCATAGCAGTAGAGATACTTTGAGGATCACGCACGTCACCAATGTAAAACTTCAGCTTATTCGAATTAAAATGCTTTCGCATATCATCTTGTTTTTTTTCGTCTCTAGAAAAAATACGTATCTCTGCTATATTTGTTTCTAAAAAACGATTCAACACTGCATTACCAAAGGAACCTGTCCCACCAGTGATTAACAAAACTTTATTTTTAAACATTACATCCCCCTTAAAGATATTTTTTATATATCTGAAATGATTTCCTAACCATTTCATATCTATTCTTACTTGCTATTTTTTTAACTGTTCCACTTTCAAAGTGATGAACTTTAAGGCTCGGACAAAATAATATTTTTTTACCTACTGATTCAACTTGATTAGACAACAATACTTCTTCACCCCACATAAAAACACGGTCATCTAGCTTATCGTAGAAATCAAAGAAAGTTTTCTGGAGAATATAGCAAGCACCAATCCCTCTCTGAATGACCATTTGTTCAGATTGTACAGGCTTTATTTTTTTCTGTTTCGGGTATAATCCTCGAATAAATATCATCGCACGAGAAATATAGTAATTACTATAATATATCTCTTCAATAATTAATCTTGATTTAGATAACTTAGATAATGATAAAGGGTTCTGATGAACCCCGTCGGTAGTTACAACATCAGGAGAAATAACTATTGTATCTTTTGGCACATCTACTAAAGAATTGTAAGATGTAATAAAGTTTGTACTATATTCAAGATCATTATTTCCAATTATTATTAGTCCATCATTGTCACTATTGGCTTTTTTAATCCCTACATTCATAGCTGGAAAATAACCAATATTATTAGGTAATTCCATTAAAACTAATTCTACTTTATTACTAGACAGTTTCCTTAGAGCCTTAATATCTTTTAACTTTGAAGAATTATCAACTATATAAAAACGGACATAATGACCCGAATCGACATTTATTAACTCTAAACTTTTCAGTAGGTCATGACAAAAATGGCTACCATTGTAATTAACACAAATGAAATTATAAATATTCAATTTAACACCTTAATAAAAAACCTACTTTTTAATAAACGACTTCAACAGCTTTATTATAATTGGAGGTGTAATTAAACTTAGCCCTCCTGATAACCTTTGTGTTAAAAACTTTCCACCAGTATCAGTTCTGAAATCTGTCCCATTATTTACTATAGGTATATCTGAAGATATTACGCTATCAGAATAATAGTATAAAGCTATTGATTTCCTTGAAATACCTTCAGATAAAGTTAGTGGTTCTGGATGGCCATGGAACGTTTGATTATTTGTAGAAAAAACTACAACTTTGTTGAAGTTAGGCGTTACCGATTTAATTGGCTTTTTCAAATTATCTTTTTTATATAACCCTAGTTTTCCGCCCCAAGTAGATTCCCAATCTTTATTTAAGTAAATTAATACATTCAGCCGCCTTTCTAAATTGAAATTTGGATGTTTATTAAAATCTGTATGGACTTTTAGATAACCACCATTTTTTATTTCATGATACCCACCCCCCTCTAAATAAGGGTCACCGATTAACTGTTCACTTATAGAAGCCAGTGATTTCAAATATGACAAATAAACGTCGGAATTTAAAAATGAAATTAAATTAAAAGCGGATCGTGAAAGCACTCCAGATCCTATACTAGCAAATTTTGAAGATTCTTGACTGGAGTAATGAAATGCGCTTTCAAGACTTTCCAAATCTGGAAATTCCATCAAAACTTCATCTAGTATTTCCTTTTTAAAAAAGTCATCCATTACAATATGTGGGAATGGATCCCCTAAAGCATAAGCCTCAGACAAAGCAGTTGGTTGCAACCACTTTTCATTTATATAATCACTTAATTTCATTAAAAACTCCAATCGTATAGTATTAGTAAATATTACTTAGTAACTCAAAAAACAAATTATTATCCATAATAGGGTAAATTATCCTATCTCTATCTTTAATGATCTGTAAGTATGAGTTTATTAAAATATATATGCTGAACATTATAATCACCCAAAACCTATTTAAAGGTCTTAACTCTTTGATATAAACCGCCAAAAATGCATAATTAAGGATACAAGTAATTCTAAATACTCTTTCAAAATTCCCATTAATCATATACATTGGATATAATATAATTAGATATATATGGATAATTAACATCATTTCAACAAAGTGGCTGCCTTTACCCATTCTATTCAGGTTCTCCCTAATCCAATATACAAAAATTAAAATTAGACATTGATAAGATATCAGGAAAAAATATCCATTATTAACTCGATTATCAAAATAACTCTTAACTCTTAATTCTGAAAAAAGAGAAGATGCTATATATTCTACAAATGATGAATTAATCGCAACTATTAAGAAAAATGAGAACAACAGTACATAAAAAAACATTTGCTTAATATTCTTAGAAATCAAATATCCCAAGGGTAAAAAAATTAGGGCTACGTAATGTATAGATGAAGCAATCGAAACAACTAAAGCGTATTTTAACAACGAATTATCAAACTTACCTTGTGAGATATAGCGTGTTGAAAATACTACTAATGCCATAGCTAAAAAATGCTTAACTTGTACCACATCTAGAAAAAATGGATATATTATATATAATGGAATAACAAAACATAAATTAGTTGTATATTTATATATTGTTGAACTGATAAGAAGAAAAGCGATGATAAATAGTATAAACAATATTTGATTGTATTCTAAATTAAAAAAAACCCCGACGTTAATGAGTGTTACAAATCCTATTTGACTCGTTAAATAACCTTCTCCCGTTGACATTAATTGTTTATATAAATTATAGTAATTTTCATAATCATCATTGATATAAGAGCCAGAAAAAATAATCAACAGTAATAAACTTAAAAATACAACAATTGATTGAGATAAATAACTTTTTCCTCGAACATCAAGTACTGATAGTAGCATTGCGCCGTACATCAAAATAATTAAAGATATGTAAATCATGCCAAACTCTTTCCTTCCAACTATATTTACTTGACTAGTTTATTTCTTAAGTATATAAAAATAATGAAATCAGCAAACATTCTGACTGACCACGCTACAGCAGCCCCCACAAAAGCATACTTACTTATCAAGACATAAAGTAATATGAGATAAGGGAACAGTTGACATAATTGTGCAATAGTTGTCACCTTGGATAACCCTTTTGCTTGTAACAAGCAGTATGGGATTTGTGACATTGAACTAAATATAAAGCCAATGCACAATATTTTTAAAACTATAGACGCCTTTGAAAATTCACTCCCCAGCCAAACAGTAAGCAACCATTCAGAGAAAAGCATAACAGGTAAGGCCATCAATACAGACAAGATGAAAGTTAACATAAATGCTTGTGTGTTTTTATTTATGCTCATTTCATAAGAGGAAGAAGGAAATAGAGCTCTCGAAACAGCTCCTGGTATAGCTAACATTTTGCTAACTAGTTCAGATGGAGAAGAATATAAAGCAACTACCCCCGCACCTGACATGCTAGCTAAGATGAACCTATCAAAATATACCATAATCGGAATAATCAAGTTACTAATACTAATCCAGCCACCAAACTTTATTAACTCACTTGCTATTCTAGAATCATAAACATAATAGTAATTTTTATTAACTTCTATGTATATATACAATAATACAATTATAAACGAAATAATTCTTCCGACCAGAAGTCCTAAAAAGGCAGAAAAAAAACTTTCACCTACAAAGAGAAATATTACAGGTAAAATAGAAACCAAACTATTTCCTGTCAGTCTAATTAAGTTAAATTCTTTAAACCTTTCCTGTCCTTCAAAATATGACAGTAGTACAATATTTGCTATATAAATGGGAATAATAAATGTAAGTAGTTTAAGTGAATAATTTACTTCATCTACATAACTTTTAGAAATATTAAAAAAAGCAACTACATTATCAGTAAAGAAAAATAAAAGAGATGAGGGAATAATCGATAATACCAGCACTATTATGCTTGATGTTGATAATATAGTAACAACTTCTTGAATATCGTCCCTCTTTATTGCAATCGCTCTAGTTACAGCTCTAGACATTCCAAAATCAAATACACCAGAGTAACCAAGTAATGCAAATATTAATGTATACACACCAAACAACTCAAGTCCAAGTCCTCTCGACAAAAAACCTAAAGATGGTAAAGCTATAGCTGCGGGAATGATTACAGGCAACATATTCCACAGACTGTTTTTTATTAGAGTCATAAATTGAGAACTTGGGTTTTAGGTTCACTCCATGATAATGCACATGAATCTTTAACTGATAAAAATGATTCTGGTCCTATATCAACAGACCAATTTATATCCATCTTCTTGTCATCCCACTTAATCCAAATTTCTGAATTTGGGTCGTAACAATTGGTGCATTTATACAAAAAACCAGCATTCTCACTCGTGAAATAAAAACTACGTTCATCACCAAATAAGTCAGGCTCTATTATTTTCACATCGAGGATTTTTCTATCGATAGTTTTCATGTTATTTCAAATTTAAGTGAGGTGATTTACATGGGAAGATTACGAAACAGCTGATAAATAGCTTTCACTTCTTCCTGCTCATTTTGCTTTCTTTTGATCCCTGTTTTAAACGTTTGATCTTTATTCAGCAAATTTAACGCGACATGTCTTATTTTGGAAAATTTTTTATGTTGAAATCAGAATTAATTTCACATTATAAATTTATTTGAGAAACTATTAAATAAGACTGCTTCATGATCTTTCCCTGCCAAAGGGTCCGTATATTAATGCCGGATATTTTATGGTATGCATTTATCTCTAGTTTTATTTATTAGAAACTGTGCAGATAAATTTCCGCCTACGGATTATTTATCAGATTTATATTCGTAGTTAGCGTATCCGTAATAGCCGTAGGCGTTACTAGCCTTTTTAAGAACGCCATTAAATACCACACCTTTCACATCGATACCGTTTTGTTCAAAACGTTGGCGAGCGTAGTCTATTTCTTTAATACCATTTTGACCAAAGCGCGTAACAAGTAGCATGCTTCCCGCATGGCCGCCAACAATGGCTGGATCCGTGACCGCTAAAATAGGGGGAGTATCAATAATGATAATGTCGTACTTAGTTTTTATCTCTGCGATTAATTTACTAAAATTGGCATGCATTAATAGCTCAGACGGGTTAGGTGGTACTTGACCACGTGTAATAATGTCAAAACCTGCTACATCAGTCGATTTAGTAACCTGCTCTAACGTTTTTTGGCCTGATAAATATTCAGACAAACCGTTTTTCCATGCAAAGCCAAAATGCTTATGGATATAGCCCTTACGCATATCGGCATCTATCAACAACACTTTTTGGCCACTCTGCGCGAGCACTACCCCTAAGTTTGTTGATATGAAAGATTTACCGACACCTGGAGAAGGTCCAGAGATAGCAATAACATTATTCTTAGCTTCCATCATGGCAAAGTGCAGACTGGTACGCAGGCTACGCAACGCCTCTATAGATAAATCTGCTGGGTTATCTACGGCTAATACCTTTTTTCCTGCCTGCTTTTTTCGTTTCTTACCACTAATTAAATCTGACAATTTATCTTGATAGGCTGAAAAAGGCACACTGGCATATACTGGCATGCCAATCGCTTCTATTTCACTTGGGTCTTCAACCCCTTTATGAATGGCTTTTTGTATAAGTACTATCGCTATCGCTAACATACCACCTAGTAAAGTAGCCATAACCACAATTAATGCTTTTTTAGGTTTTACTGGCTTGGTAGTATTAACTTCAGCTACATCAATTATACGCACATTACCTACCGTACCGGCACGTACAATATCTAATTCTTGTACTTTACCTAGCAGCATCATGTAGATTTCGTTACCTACTTCAACATCACGGGTTAAGCCTAAGAGCTTTTGTTGCATTTCAGGTAAGTTAGATATTTTTTGTGCTAAGCCATCACGTTGTTTTTGTACGGCATCAATTTGTTCAACAATACCTTGGTAGTTAGGATGGGTACGTTTGAACTTTCGAGACATAGCAAGACGATTAAGGTCAAGTTCTTGTAACTTAGTATCTAACTCAACTATTTGCTCTAATACCCCTTGAGTTTCGAGGGTAATATTGACTGATTTTTGGTTTATTTGATAATCGTTAAATAAGGCTTCCGACACTTCTAATTGCTTTTTAATTTCAGGTAATTGTACTTCTAAAAAGTCGAGTGATTTTTTAGCTTCTGCTGAATTTCTATCAACATTTCTACGTACATATATTTCAGCTGCTTTGTTTAATACATTTTCAGCGTAAGCAGGTGTTTCATGCTGTAAGCTTAAATTAACAATACCTGAGTCTTTACCTTTTTCGCTGGCACCAATGGCTGCCTGTAAATCAACAATGGTATTTAAACGATCTTTGCGGATAACAGTAAATTCAGTACCTGCTCTTGCCGTTAACGCTTTAAGGGTAATACTAAAAATGCCATTAGTGAGTTCTTCGCCTACTTTACCTTGTAAAATAACTTCTTCGTTTTCTGATAAAAGTTTATACGTATTATTTTCGCCAGCTAGCACTATATACTCAAGATTAATAGCGTACTTAGGTACATCAAAGCGGAATACATCAATTTTTTCACCACCCCAAGCATAACTAACTGCACCAAAACTGGCTGGTGCCACATCGCCTGTTTTTGTCGGGTTGAATTTTCTAAAACTACGACCACCAATTATTGGGAATAATTTTGGCTTGGCAACAATATCTAGTTTCAACGCATCAACCGCTTCGCCGATAACAGAGCGCGATTTTAACAATTCAATTTCAGTTATTGATTTAGAGCTACTTTCAAACATGCCGGCCATGTCATCTAACCCAGGTACTGAAGCACCACTTTCTTCTACTTGAATCATTGCCGTTGCTTGATAGATAGGCGTTAAAAATATGGCGACAGCAACACCTACCAGCATAAATATAGCCGTAATAATACAGATAAAAAACTTACGATCGACTAACGCGCCAAAGAGTGACATTAAGTCAATTTCGTTCGCTTGTGCATTATTACTTTGCTGATTTTTGACTGTAGACTGAGCTATATTTTCATTAATTGACATATAAAGTGTACTTTTTAATAAATAATTCTGAATTTAAACTTTTTGTTTAAGGGTAAATTAAAACGCTAGTTTAAAGGTATTTGGTCCAAGCAGAACAGGCTTTATCAACCAATTGATAAACATGCTCAAACGCTTCATGACTTTGGCGATAAGGATCTGGAATCTCGGTATCATCGATCCATTTACCTAACAAGAAGGTTTTTCCTCTGGCCTGTGGATATTTACCTAACAAATCGGTTAAGTGACGTTCTTCCATCACTAAAATCAAATCATTTTCTGTAATTAATGTTGAGTTGAGTTGTCTGCCTTGGTGTGGGCTCATATCTATATTATTACTCAATGCAATACTCGTTGCCGTTGCTTCTGCGCTATTACCCACTAATGCGGTTAGTCCTGCTGAAGAAACTTTTATTTGGCTATCGCCTTTGTCTTTTAGCTTATCTTTAAGTAAGTATTCACCCGTAGGGCTTCGACAAATATTACCGGCACACACAACTAAAATATTATTAAACATCGCCATTAGAAAATAGTACCTTGATTTTTAATCGTTGATATATTTTCAAGTGCAGCAATAGTGGGTACAAGTTGGCTGATTAAACGATTCCAACGCGCAATAGGTGCTGTGGTAACGTAAACGATATCGCGAGGCTGTAATTTAAATTGATCGGCTAATACCAGTGCAATTACATTTTGTGCATGTAATTGATAAACATCAGCAATGATGCCTTCTTGGTTGTCTGGGCGTTTGCGTAAAACAAAAACACCATTAGCATTGGCTGTTTGCTCGTTTAAACCGCCTACGTCACTTAACGCTTCAGCAAGGCTTAAGCCATAACGATTAATTTCAATGCTACCGGCTTTGTTTACATCACCAAGAACAAATACTTTTTGATTGTCTGTACGATTTACATGAAGGATATCACCGTGTTTTAGTAAACGGTTTTGACTGATATCACCTTTGGTATAAAAGTCATCTAGCTTAATGATTTCGGTTTGATTGTTTCGTGTAAAAGTGACTGTGCGCCAATCGGCTCTTTCACTTAAACCGCCAGCTTGGTTTATTGCGTCGATTAACGTCAGTGGAATTTCGGTAACTGGGTATACGCCTGGCTTGTTTACTTCGCCGGTAACATAAGCTCTTTGGCTATTAAAACCGACTACTTTTATATCTAGTTGTGGCTTTTCAATAACTCGGCTTAGTTTTTCTACTAATATCGCGTGTAATTGTCTAATGGTTTTACCGGCAGCAGGTACATTCGCGGCATAAGCGTAGGTAATTGTACCATCAGCTTGAATTCTAAAACCGTCGAATGCAGCAGTTCTTTGAACAGCTGCTGGAATAGTAAGTTCGGGATGGTCCCAGACGCCAATAGATAACACATCACCAATACCAAGCACATAATCATAACCTTCGATTGACATTGGATTGTATTTTTTGGCTTTAGTGAAGGCTTGTTGGTTGTCTTTTAATTCAGAGATAAGCGCTGAATCGATCACCGAAATACTAACATTCGATAAGTCTTGCGCTAGCGTAGAAGTTTCAGGTTCAACATCAACCCCTTCCATATGACTGCCAGGGATCATACTACAACTACTCAGCATCAATAATGACAATGAGACAACTAGTTTTTTAGAGTATTTTAACATCGTGTAAGTTTATTCAATCCTTCGCTAAGTGAGTCAACTGCCGTGTTGTTTTGAAATTTTTTGATGTTTATTGTAAAAACATCTTAACAATGCGTACAGTTTTCGCTTTATTATTATGGCCATCTTAATGCCGGAATAGTCAGCAGACAAATATAATTGCATGCTTTCATCTAAACGATATATACATTTCAATATATGAACGTATAAGGCCTAGATAGTTAAAGCTGTATTGCGCAGAATAATACGCAAGTTATTAACTATTGTCTAGTCAGAAAAAAGGAAAGTATGGGAGTAACTGAGTTGTTTCCTTGTGGTGCTGGATTTATGTCAATTTCTGGTTTGGGCACGTTGCTGTTTGTCGTCATGTTGATGGCGTTATGTTGAGTTTATTTCAGTATCTCGTTTAGGTGTATTGCCCTTCTGGCGTCATGCTGAATTCATTTCAGTATCTGGGGTTGGTTGAGTAAGTGCAGATCCTGAAACGAGTTCAGGATGACGGTGGTGGGGTCTGGCTGATGGTGTTTGAGTCTGGTTGACGGTCGCTGGGTCTGGTTGAAGGTGGCTGGGTCTGGTTGAAGGTGGCTGGGTCTGATTGACGGGCTTCATACGTAGAGTTACGTTGCCCTTTTGGAATCATGCTGAATTCATTTCAGTATCTGGGGTTGGTTGAGTAAGTGCAGATCCTGAAACGAGTTCAGGATGACGGTATTGGTGGCTGGCTTATAGTGGTTGTGTCTGGTGACGGTGATTGTGTCTGGTTGACGGGCTTCATACGTAGAGTTACGTTGCCCTTCTGTCGTCATGCTGAATTCATTTCAGTATCTGGGGTTGGTTGAGTAAGTGCAGATCCTGAAACGAATTCAGGATGACGGTGGTGGGGTCTGGATGACGGTATTGGTGGCTGGCCTACAGTGGTGGTGTCTGGTTGACGGTGGCTTGGTCTAGATGACAGTGGTGGTGTAGCTTAGAAATCTTTGCTCAGATCTAGCCAATTAGGGTTTATTTGTTCTATTAAATTTTTCTTCCAGGCCCTTCGCCAGTTTTTAAGTTGCTTTTCTCTTGTTATCGCATCGTACATAGTTTCAAATGACTCAAAATATACTAATTTATTCAGGTTATATTTATTGGTGAAGCCTAATGTCAGTTTAGATTTATGTTGATAGACCCTTTGAACTAACTGACTTGTTACACCTATGTATAGTGTCGTGTTTTTTATATTTGTCATTATATAAATATGAGGCTGTTTCATATTGACAATCCTGTTAGTAAATAAATTTTTTCGCTAATTTAGATATTTCAGGCCAATCATTGTTGATAAGAAATTGTTTTTGTTTTTTAGACCACCTTCTAATTTCATTTTCTATCAATCTTGCTTCTTGTTCAGTTTTAAATTTCTGCTGGTGGACAAGTTTGACTGGGGGCGTTATTTCAGTACCTAAAAGAAGTTGGTTATATTTATCGTATTTCGCTAACACAATGCCAAGTTCATCACAGCAGCCAGTGTGGTAGCTACCATCCACCGACTGTAATATATAAATATAAACTAATGTATTCATACCAACTCCTTTTGTTAACATTATTTTTACATGTTGTTGATATTGTAGTTGAGCTTTATTGTTTTGTCAGGTTTCTCATATGAAATTAAAATACTGTTTTGGTATTTTTGTTTTTTGCGTTCTAAGTACAGATCCTGAAACGAGTTCAGGATGACGGGTTTGTGTTTAGGATGGTGGTGATTGTTAAGGGTTACTGTGGTTGTTGAGAGTAAAGGTGGTTGTTTAAGAGAACCTTGCTCGCTTTACTCTTTTTTCGTCATGCTGAATTCATTTCAGTATCTGGGGTTTGGTTCTAAGTACAGATCCTGAAACGAGTTCAGGATGACGGTTTGTGTTTAGGATGACGGGTTACACAATAAGGATGACGGTGGTGGTGTCTGGCTGAACGTGGTTGTGTCTGGCTTACCGTGGTTGTGTTTGGATAACGGTTACGCAATTAGGATTACGGTTTACAGTGCTACTATGATGGTGGGTTGTTCTTATTGGCTGAGCTGGTTTATGTTTGGGTTTTATTCAACAATGTAAAGTCCGATAAAGATCGGACTTTACTTATTTGTTTTGTTAAAAAATTATCTATTTTTAGTTTTTATAAAACAAGTATTAAAGTCCACTAATTGCCGCTATGGCAACCGCTGTGTTATACATAATTGTTGTCGCTGTTGTCCACAAGGTTAAGTTGTTCATGTACTCTGAATCAAGTGGTACAACAATTGAATCACCCGGTTTTAAAGCTGAGTCAGCACCGCCGCTAAACCAATTGCTTTCTTCAAACATTTGGATACTACCGTTTGACGAAATAATATAAATTCTCTCATCATCGGCACGTTTTTTTAAGCCGCCGCTTTGCGTTATATAATCTTCGACACTGCTTGATGAATCAAACATGTGTGAGCTATTCACTTGCACTTGTCCCATGACATTAATTGAACGATTCTGAGTTGGGATGTAAAGTACATCGCCACCCTCTATCGCAATATCATAATCATTTTTGGCTATAACTTGCGGTAAATTAATGACTAAACGCCCTAGCGGTTCTACCTTAGATAGGTCTGCTAATAACGATTGAATTTCACTATATGAAGTTACCCCGCTGTTACTTGATAAAGACTTAGTTGCCATTTCAATACGTAAGTCGGCACTTACTTTCATTAAGTTTTGTCTTTCAAGTTGTTTTAACTTTGTTCTTGAAAAAACAGAGCCATTGGGATCTGCAAAATCTGTTAATCCTCCAGCTTTAAGAATAATACTTGATAAGCTGTCTCCACGACGGACTGTATATTTACCCGGAAAAAGGACTTCGCCGCGCAACTCTATAACATGGTTTTCACTCCATGAAGGGATACGGTGAATGTTAAGGCGATCTTTACTTTTTAGCAGAATATTGTCTTCATTAATATTATTGAGGGCATTCACTAAATGAATATTTTTAGAGATTTTTACAGAGTTAATTCCACTCATTTCATTACGTGTTAACTCAGCTCTTGATAAATAAGCTGACTCTTTAACGCCACCTGCAGCTAAAATTAAATCGATTACCCGAGCCCCTTTCCCTAATGGATATACCCCTGGAAATTTAACTTCACCATCAATTTCAATTAACTTTACCGCTTCACCGGCTCCCGCTTGGTATCGAAGCTTATTAACAATAGGCACCAGTAAACGTTGGCGAGAAAACAATGCCATTTCACGAATTGTTACGTTTTCATGCTCTGCACCACTGTTAATATTATTGATAGAAGTATAAATCTTTTCATCTTTGGTCTCAGCCATAACATCATTTTGCTCATGGGTTTCCCAAAACTCTTTCTTCTTACTCGTTTCAATCGCTAAATTTCTTTCTTTCGCTAATAACTCTTCTTGAGTGTAGGCGAGCTCGTCTAATAAGAATTGCTCTTCAGAAAACTTAAAGGCTTTAGAAAAGATGATAATTTTATCATTACTGCTGAGTTGAATATTGCTCTTAGAATTTTTATCAGCAAAAACATTAGCTAAATTAAACTGTAATATTTCAATATTACGGGCACTATCAATTTCTCTAACGACAATGCCGTAATTTAAATCGGCGTAAGGTAATAGGTGAGCGTCAGCATTGGTAATAACATCGGATAACAACATATTTTGTTGCAACTGGTATTTACCTGGACGCGCTACGGCGCCTATTAAAGTAATTGAATCAACATATAAGTCTGAGCTTTTTAACACTCTAATAAAATCGCCCGCTTGAACTTTTTCAGCTTTTTGGGCTTTATCAGATAAATCAATATTTAGGATACTGCGTAAATCGCTTTTGTTATAACGCTCTACGATGGTAGATTTTGGGTAAGCCGCGGGTAAAAGTCCGCCAGCCATTTTAATGACATTAGAAAAGTCGTCTGATTGGCTCAATTCATAAATAGCAGGACGTCTTACTTCTCCGGCAATTGACACAGACTTGCCTTGAGGGGGAATAAAAACGACATCGCCTGATTGCAACAAAATATCACTTGATGAATCACCTTCAATTAATAAGTCATATAAATCGACTTGTTGAATTAGGTTCCCTGAACGTTTTACTTGAATATTTCTTAATGAGCCAATATCACTGACGCCACCAGCAGCAAAAATGGCATGGGTAACTGAAGATAATGAACTTAACGTATAGGGGCCGGGTTTATAAGCTTCACCTAAAACAAATATACGCATAGAACGTAATTCGGCTAAGCTGACCACCACATTAACACCAATAATTTTTTGTTGAATTTTATTAACAACAAAAGTCTTTAATTCTGAAAATGTTAATCCTGCAACACTAATGGGGCCCAGATTAGGAAAAACCAACTCACCTTCACGTGTCACCGTTAATTGCATTTCACGATTTTCTTTACCAAAAACCTGTATTGAAACTGAGTCTCCTGTACCTAAGATATACCCTTCTGGAATGGCAATATCCATAACCGGAGAAAATGTTGTTGGTGAATTTGCAAATACATCTAAACCAAACCGTGGCAAGGTCTTAAAAATCGCTTCAGCTTTCTCTGTTTCTTCGGCATCTTTGGCTTTAAGGTTGTCATTATTGAGGCTATTTATATCGCGTGGCATTACCTGTGTATTAATAGCCGAGTTTTGTGTATTACTTCCTGATAACTGAGCCTCAATAGCATTTAAATCTAAGCCCATACTTTTGGCTAATGCTTGTTGTTGAGATTTAGGTAACTTTTTAAATTGTTCAATTTGCTGAGCAGACACTTGCTGGGCATGTAAATTTAAAGAAAGCGCAAAAAGTAAAAAGGTTGCTATAAGATAGCGAGTAATGTTCATCATTGGGGCAATAAATTTCCTATAAATGCGAGGTATAACATTAGCTAAATACTCATAAACCATAAAATTAATAATGGCCAAATATATCGACTAAATAAGTTCTAAAATTAACGTTTGGAGTTTATCAGTAACAAGCTATTGAATAAAGTAACTTGCTTACCTTTTATAACGTCACATAATTAATTTTGGGGAGTCTGTTTATTATTTTTCTTTCTAAAAGTATCAAAAGTAACTAAAACATTACATCTGCTTAATCAAATCTCGGTGCCAAACTATTGCCTTTCATGACAAGCACAGGTATAACACACGCTGACTTTCGCAAATAAATTTGACAATAATTACAGCGCAAAGAACTTATTTCAATATTTTAAAATGTTTTTAGCGAATTAAAATAATAATATTTAACTGTAATTTACACTTATCTTAGAGGAATTTTTTATGAGCAAACCTGATTCAGGTTCTTTTTTTGGCCATCCGGCAGGGTTACAAACGCTGTTTGTTACAGAAATGTGGGAGCGCATGAGTTATTACGGTATGCGTATGCTACTTGTATTATTTATGACCGCTACTTTACAAGAAGGAGGCTTAAGTTTAACCGTCGCTTCTGCAGCTGCTATATATGGTTTATATACTGGTAGTGTTTATTTTATGGGCTTACCTGGCGGTTGGATAGCTGACCGATTAATTGGTGGTCAAAAAGCAGTTTGGTACGGCGCAATCATTATTATGATTGGCCATATCATCTTAGCTATTCCGAATGACACCACCTTTTTTATTGGTTTAATCGTCGTCATTTTAGGTACGGGTTTATTAAAACCAAATATTGGCGCTATGGTGGGTCAATTATACTCAGATGAAGATGTTCGCCGTGATAGTGGTTATGCCATTTATTATATGGGCATCAATTTAGGTTCAGTTATTGGCTATGCAGTTTGTGGCTACTTAATGGAAAATGTTGGTTGGCATTGGGCGTTTGGCGCCGCAGCTATTGGTATGGCATTAGGTTTAATTCAATACAAATTGACTACCCCTAAGCTTCAAGGTATTGGAGAAAAGCCAGTATATCCTATGTCAGAGAAAGCACAAAAAACCAGCTGGACAATTATTGGTATTGTTTTAGCGGTTATTGCGTTTGTTACCTATGCTACTTTTCAAGGCATTATTACTATTGTTCCTGTAACTGTCGCTCAATACGTTGCCGTAGCATTCTCTGCAATTTTCGTTATTTATTATGCGGTAATATATTTTGGTAGTAACCTAACGCAAAATGAAAAGAAAAAACTCTGGGCATTATTACTTATTTGTATTGCATCAGCTTGTTTTTGGTCGGGCTTTGAGCAAGCGGGTTCGTCGATGAATTTATTCGCGCGCGATTATACTGACCGCGTCATTGGATCATTTGAAATACCTACCGGTTGGTTCCAATCTGCAAATTCCTTTTTTATCGTTTTACTATCACCCTTTTTTGCTGCTTTATGGATTAACTTAGGTAAAAGACTGGTAAGTCCTTCTTATGGCATAAAGTGTGCTGTTGGACTAATCATCATGGCGAGTGGTTTTATCGTGATGTTTTTTGCTGCACAATACGCTGCTTCAGGAATGAAAGTTGCCCCTTACTGGTTAGTAGCAACTTACTTCCTACATACAGTTGGTGAGCTTTGTTTAAGCCCTGTAGCACTTAGTGCGGTAAGTAAATTATCACCTAAACGCTTTGCAGGACAAATGATGGGCGTATTTGTATTAACTTATTCAATAGGTAATATAATTTCTGGTTTATTAGCCGGTAATTACGATCCAAATAACG
Source organism: Colwellia sp. BRX8-7 (assembly GCF_014077275.1). NCBI lineage: Bacteria > Pseudomonadati > Pseudomonadota > Gammaproteobacteria > Alteromonadales > Colwelliaceae > Colwellia > Colwellia sp. BRX8-7. The sequence continues at coordinate 129,692 of NZ_JACGVP010000001.1, forward strand.
TCGCGCAAATACCTTCGCTTTATATTCAAATTAGCTTATTTAGCATTGGTATTGGTTTAATCATTTTGTTGATTGGTTTCAAATCTAGATTTTGGGAAAATTTGCCTGATGATTCAGAAGCATCTACGACTAACGCAAATGGTTCAACGGCAACGACTAACGCTTAGTTAACTGCCCGTCATCGTTAAAGTGATTTTGAAAGCCAACATTTATTGTTGGCTTTTTTATAGCTAATTTTTACTGTAACTTACTTGTTGTCGTTAGGCTTATTTTATAGGGGATTAAATATCATGAAAACAAGAGATGTGCTTCGCCAAGAAATTCGCTATCAACGCAGTTTATTAAGCGCTGACCAGCAAGCAGAACAATCACTTTTATTATCTAAAAGACTCATTAAAGAACAAGTAGTCAAAGGCGTTAAACACATTGCGATTTATTTAGCTAATGATGGCGAGTTAAATACTCAGCCTTTTATTGATTGGTGCTGGCAAAATAACATCACCGTATATTTACCGGTAATACATCCTTTTAGTAAGAATAATTTACTATTTTTAAAATATGCTGAGACGTCTATTCTCGTCAAAAACAAATATGGTATTTTAGAGCCTAAGCTTAACGTGCAAGATATAATAACGGTCGCTGGGCTTGATATTATTTTTACTCCCTTAGTCGCCTTTGACCGATATGGTAATCGCTTAGGCATGGGTGGTGGCTTTTATGACCGAACACTTTCGGCTTGGCATGCTCAATATCAACAAAACAAACAAGCTAAACCCTTACCAATTGGCTTAGCTCACGATTGCCAAAAAGTTAACACGATTCCTTTTGAAAGTTGGGATATTCCCCTGCCTAAAATTATCACTCCAACCACCAGCTATAACTTCGATATTTAATCATCTGCTGATATACTTCTACCTAATTTCCCCTCGCTAATTAGGATTCACATGACACAAGATGAAATGAAGAAGGCAGCAGCCCTTAAAGCACTCGAATTTATTAAAAACGATACCATTGTTGGCGTAGGCACCGGGTCTACTGTTAATCACTTTATTGACGCCCTAGCAACAATCAAAGACGACATTGAAGGTGCAGTTTCTAGCTCTGAAGCGTCGACTCAAAGATTGAAAGCCCATGGTATCGAAGTGTTTGAATTGAATAATGTCGGTAGCGTTGATGTTTATGTTGATGGCGCCGATGAAATTACTGAATATCTGTCGATGATAAAAGGTGGTGGTGCTGCACTAACCCGAGAGAAAATTGTCGCGGCCGTAGCAAAAACATTTGTCTGTATTGCCGATGAAAGTAAACAAGTAAAAATGCTAGGAAAATTTCCTTTACCGGTAGAAGTTATTCCTATGGCACGAAGCTATGTAGCGCGCGAACTTGTTAAGTTAGGTGGTGACCCGGTTTATCGTCAGGGCGTAATTACTGATAACGGTTGTGTAATTCTTGATGTGCATAACTTAGAGATACTTGATCCTAAAAAACTTGAAAGCGATATTAATGCCATTGTAGGTGTTGTTACTAATGGTTTATTTGCACTACGTGGCGCTGATGTTTTAATTTTAGGCACTCAAGATGGCGCAAAACTCATAAAATAAATCTTTAGAGTTTATACACTATATGCTAGTTTAGAAATCTAGCCATCTAAACACTTTATATTTGGTTAAGGCAATGACCACTATAGTCCTACATGAGATATTAGAAAATGAGCAATAATTCATTAGCAAAAGAAAAAATTAAGATTTTATTACTTGAAGGTGTCCACCCGAGCGCTGTTGAAGAGTTAAAAATGAAAGGCTACAGCAATATTGAATGTATTAGTACATCGCTTGCTGAAGAAGATTTGATCAAAAAAATTGCTAATGTTCACTTTATTGGTATTCGTTCTCGTACTCAGTTAACTGACCATGTACTAAGCCATGCAAAAAAACTCGCGGCTATTGGTTGTTTCTGTATAGGTACTAACCAAGTTGAAATTAAAGCGGCACAAAAACGTGGCATTCCAGTCTTTAATGCCCCGTTTTCAAATACACGATCGGTTGCCGAACTAGTATTAGGTGAAACCTTATTATTATTACGTGGTATTCCTGAAAAAAGCGCAAAAGCTCATCGCGGTGAATGGAATAAATCTGCGGCTGGCTCGGTAGAAGCTCGTGGCAAAACCTTAGGTATTATTGGTTACGGCCATATTGGCATGCAATTAGGCATTTTAGCTGAAACCTTAGGTATGCGAGTACGCTTTTATGATATCGAAACCAAACTTCCTTTAGGTAATGCGAGCCAAGCATCAAGTTTAAAAGTTTTATTAAAAGAAGCTGATGTAGTTAGCTTACACGTACCTGAAACGGTTCAAACGCAAAACATGATGGCAGCAAAAGAATTTGCACTCATGAAAGACGGTGTTATTTTTATCAATGCTTCTCGTGGTACTGTCGTTGATATTGACGCATTAGCTGAAGCGCTTAAAAGTAAAAAAGTCGCTGGCGCAGCAATCGATGTTTTCCCTGTTGAACCTAAAGGTAATGATGAAGAGTTTATTTCACCATTACGCGCATTCGACAACGTTATTTTGACACCACATATTGGTGGTAGTACGAAAGAAGCCCAGTCGAATATAGGCTTAGAAGTTGCCAGCAAAATGGCAAAATACTCTGACAACGGCTCAACACTTTCGGCTGTAAACTTCCCTGAAGTTTCTTTGCCTGGTCATACGGGAACAAGCCGCTTATTACATATACACCGCAATCAACCAGGCGTGTTAACTCAAATTAACCAAGCATTTGCTAAGCACAATATTAATATTGCCGCACAATACTTACAAACAGACGATCAAATTGGTTATGTAGTTATTGATATTGAAGCACAAGATAGTGTATTAGCATTACGCGAATTAAAACAAATTGACGGCACAATACGCGCACGTATTCTTCATTAGTTTTCTGAGTATTTAGCGTAAACAATAAAAAACGAGACTTAATAAGTCTCGTTTTTTTATTGCCACATTAACGATCCATCATTTGACCGTGTAACAAAACCGAATACAGCCCCGATAATACTGAAATGAACGAACTTGTAGTCATACTGAATTTATTTCAGTATCCATTCCCGTCATGCTGAACTTGTTTCAGTATCCATTCCCGTCATGCTGAATTTATTTCAGTATCCACTCCCGTCATGCTGAATTTATTTCAGTATCCACTATCGTCATGCTGAATTTATTTCAGTATCTGGTCTCGTCATGCTGAATTTATTTCAGTATCAGGGCTTTGAGTTGTTAAGGACGAGATCCTGAAACGAGTTCAGGATGACGGAGTTTGGGTTCATTCTGATGGAGTTTGAGTTCATACTGATGGGGGGTTGGGTTCACACTAAACTTGTTTCAGTATCCACTATCGTCATGCTGAATTTATTTCAGCTTCCATTCCCGTCATGCTGAATTTATTTAAGTATCTGGGCTTTGGGTTGTTAAGGACGAGATTCTGAAACAAGTCCAGGATGACGGCGATTGGGTTCATTCTGATGGAGTTTGAGTTCATGCTGATGGGTGTTGCGTTGAAGCTGAATTTATTTCAGTATCCATTCCCGTCATGCTGAATTTATTTCAGTATCTGGGCTTTGGGTTGTTAAGGACGAGATCCTGAAACAAGTTCAGGATGACGGCAGTTGGGTTCATGCTGATGGAGTTTGGGTTCACACTGAACTTGTTTCATTATCCATTCCCGTCATGCTGAATTTATTTCAGTATCTGGGCTTTGGGTTGTTAAGGATGAGATCCTGAAACAAGTTCAGGATGACGGCGATTGGGTTCATTCTGATGGAGTTTGAGTTCATCCTGATGGAGTTTGAGTTCATCCTGATGGAGTTTGCGTTCATGCTGATGGGTGTTGCGTTGATGCTGAATTTATTTCAGCTTCCATTCCCGTCATGCTGAATTCATTTCAGTATCTGGGCTTCTAGTTGTTAGGTACAGATCCTGAAACAAGTTCAGGATGACGGCGTTTGGCTTCATTCTGACGAAGTTTGGGTTCATTCTGACGGAGCTTGAATTCATCCTAACGAAGTTTGAGTTCATCCTAACGGAGCTTGAATTCACCCTAACGAAATTTGAGTTCATCCTAACGGAGTTCTATTTCATGCTAATTTACAATATCCCTTTAGCTCAATTTAATGATACGACTACACCTTCTGGATTAGCTAGTAGTGAACTCACTTTCTTTAACATTTGAACATCATTACCGATAAAATGTTTTACTGCTTTTGTCATCGCTAATTCAACTTCGGCGCCATCATCAGGTGTCAACGGGCGATGTACTTCTATCTTTTTGCCTTCCTGTTCATAAGACATTTTAATGGGCTGTTCGAATATGCGAATAGGTGTGCCTACGGGAATGTTATTATATAACCATTCTATGTCATCATCGTACATACGAATACAGCCAGAGCTTGCTCGCATACCGATACCAAAGCGCTTATTGGAGCCATGAAGTAGGTACTCACTTGTGCCAATACGTAATGCATATTTACCAAAGGGATTATTGGGTCCTGCGGGTACTTCTCTGACCATCTCTTTGCCATGTTCGGCAAAATAACGTGCGCGCATCTCTGCTGTTGGACGCCAACTCGGGTTTTTACGTTTGTCGCCAATAGTACTGGTTAAATGTGGTGTTTCTAGTCCTTCTCTACCAATACCCACAGGGAAAACGTAAACTAATTTCTCTCCTTTCGGGTAGTAGTACAAGCGTAACTCAGCGAGATTAATGACAATACCTTCACGCTTACCGAAGGGTAGAAGCATCTGTTTAGGAATAACAATATTATCATCAAGAGCCAATAAAAAAGGATCAACACCGGGGTTAGCGGCAAGTAAGGCAAAAAAACCTACATTATAATTTTCAGCTAAAGCTTGAAAGTAATCGCCTTTTACTGCTTTATGGATAATATCCTCGCCCACTAACCTTGAATTGGCGGCTGGGAGATTATAAACACTCGCCAAACTTACACAGGTAATAAAACTACTTAACAATAAACTTAATTTAACAACCCACTTCATTAATTTATGACCCTACTAATTATCTTCAACATTATCTAAAACCTTTCTCTATTCGAACCGATAAACAGCTATGACTCATCTAACCAGTACGGCTTTGTTAATAACGCCATATTTCTGGAGCTGTCTAACGCAATAAGTAACCCTTCAACTTTGCTTCCTTGCCACAAAACGAGTTTTTTAGGTTTTTCATCTAACGTTTGTAGTTGCTGGTGAATAATCCATAATGTTTGTAATTCACTGATCCCTTGCTGAATGTCCAACCAAGGTGCTCGATAGTGTTTACGTTCTTCTTCATCAAACAATAAACCAAACCAAGTTCCTGTCAGTAAACTTCGGTTTAACAGTTTTGCTTGTGATAAGTATTGCTCACTACTCAGCGACTGCGCTGGTGTGCTATCAGCAAATAACACCGCCATACTTTTCGTTAAACTTTGCTGCGCAAAAGGTAATAAAGAGTCACTAAACTGTGTATCTTCAGTTAATAGCATTTCCAATAAATGAGCCTGCAGGGTATTAAAACGCTGGCCATGCAATAATTCGATGACATTTTCGCTAGTGGGGAGACGACGTTTCTCCATTCTTAGTTGTTCTACCAATTGTTCGCTGTAATTTAACTTGCGTCTATAATTACCCGTTTTATTAGTAAGCTCTTGTAGGTTAACGGCATTATCAACCCACGAGAGTAAGTGCACAAAATAGCTTAGTTCATCACGAATTTTTACGGCTTCTTCGGGCAGATAATCTGCAAATAGCCAAAACCCGTGGCGAATTAACGATAAAGTTTCTGTTATTTTTTCTAGCTCGACTAAGCTTGGCGACGTTATATAGTATTCAATATGATCATGTAGGTTAACTAGGCAATAATTGATACCGGTAGAAAAGGCATTAGAAATAGAGTGACTACGGTCAATGGGAAGAATATCTGTAATATTTTTTTTATAATTAACGGGGATGTTTTTCCATAAACCATAGCCACGAGCCGCTTTACTTTGGCTACTTGGCCTAACAAGCAGTACAGAAAATAATAGCTTGGCAAGCAACAGTAAATCTGAGGTTATGCCACTGACAAGTTCTAGTTCGAGTTCACAAATTTTAACACTGCGACCATCACTACTAATATCACCTTGATCGAAGGCAACTTCTACTACGGTACCCGACGATAAAGTAACTAACCAAATAATACGGGTAAAGTCCGTTGAAAAAAGGGGGATTAACGATTCTTGTAACTGCTCTACCTTTTGAGTTGACTGCCAAATTTCATTTGGGAACAAGGAAAGTTCAGGGAAGTTATTAACAATATTAACGTTATACTCTGGTCGCTGATGTAAGCCCCCAATTACCACCCCTGCTGTTTTTATGGTTTGCTCTAACTTTCCGTCACAACCTCTAATTCTTAGCCCCATATCATGATGGCGAAAATCTAAATTAGTTGTATCGTAATAGCAGTTCGATAATTGCTTTGTTACACAGCTAAATGACAGCTGTTTTGTGGTGAATAACTGGGTGATTTTTTCTTGAGTATTATCACTTGTAACAAAATACTTAAGCTCAATTTCGGTAACCATATTCTTCCAATAATTTGTTTTATTATGTCAACACAGTAAGTTTACAACAGCGACATATGAAAACAAATAGCCAATGCCAATTCCCATAAGTTTCTTTTATATAATATAGCGATATACAAAAAATTTAACTTACTGCTGATGCCCTAACAAACTTTTAGTAAAAACTATCATAATGAATTAGCTATGTAATATCTTGTTTACAAAATATTGAGAACACTTATTTATTTTATCAATAAAACCTTAATGTTCGTAAACTTAACTTGCTATCAATCCGCCAAACCCCTAGTATTTTGCTATGCATAATTTTATAAAGGTTAATGGTAGTTTCATGAAAATAATAAAAGCTTTATTGGTTGGTTTAGTTCTCAGTTCATCTTCCCCTCTTTTTGCAGAAGACAGCCCAACCAACCTTCCTTCTGGCTATATTTCAGACGATTTATTTATTTATATGCATTCAGGAGCGGGTAATAATTATCGAATTCTAGGAAGTATAAACTCAGGCACTGAAGTGAAAGTAACCGGTAAAAGTGAAAATGATTACACTGAAATCATTGATGATAAAAATAGAAACGTCTGGGTTGAAAGTAAGTATCTATCATTAAAACCCGGCTTACGTTTTGTTATTGCCGAGCTTAATGAAAAATTAGCCAATACCAGCAGCAATACTGACAGTATGTCAGAGGAACTTTCCCAAAGTAGAAATACTATTCAAAACCTTAGCAGTGAAAAAGCCCAACTTAACAATGAAATAAGCCAGCTTAATAAAACGCTGATAACGATACGAGCCAAGTTAAAAGACCAAGATACCAATATCAAAAAAGAATGGTTTTATAATGGCGCTATAGTGTTAGTTATTGGCTTACTTTTAGGTTTGATTCTGCCAAGATTAACTTCTCGCCGCAAAGGCTCAATGGATAATTGGAAGTAACCCCTATTATGTTAGAAAAACTCGCGTATAATCACCGCGATTTTTAGATTATATGATGGCTTTTTTTGTGCACAAAACTAAATACTTATTTTTTATCACTTTATTTATAATATTTTATATAAAACAGGCTAATGCCGATGGTGTTAGCCCTTACTTACCGTTAAAAACTGATGCTCTTATTGAACTTGAAATCGCACGTCTAGCGACAATTTCTCGAATGCCAATCTTGAGTAAACCCTACCATATTGTCACGGTTGTTGATTATCTAAACAAAATTAAAGGTTCTCATCCTGAGCTTTTTTATAGAATTTCTGCTTATATAAAGCGTTATAAAAAGCAGAGTGCGATCACTCATTTATCAACTACGCTTTCAACATCTAACAATAAAAACTTCACCATAGCTAATAATCGTGGAGTTGCCATGGACAGCACGGCCCAAGCAAGTGCCGCTGGATTTTATCAGTTCAATCAATATGCCATCGCAAATTTAGGGGGGACCATCGTCGATGGTAAGAATATTATTCCCCATAACAGCTACTTTTCATTGGGTTATGAATATGCTCAATTTGATATTGGCTACCGCGAACATTGGCTATCTCCCTCACAAGAAAGTGCATCATTACTGTCTACTAACGCTGCCCCAACCTTTTCTATTACCATGAGTAATGTAAAACCTATCACCTCTTGGCATGTTAAATACGAATTTTCATTAGGACAGTTAGAGGAAATGGCGGGTATAAAGTATAAGGGTTCTACATCATCAGGAAAGCCATTATTAATGACTATGCATATGAGTTTTCAACCCTTTAGCTGGTGGACGATAGGTGCTAATAGAGCCTTTCAATTTGGTGGTGGCGAAAGAAGCACAGGCCTAAGTGATATTTGGAATGCGATTATTGACCCCGTTAACTCAGATAACTGTAGCTCAGGTTTAACAGGTTGTGCAAATTCCGATGAAGAAGTGGGTAATCAAATTGCTTCGTTAACCAATAAATTTGATTTGTCTTACCAGGGTTTCCCTTTTACCTTTTATATGGAATATGCAGGAGAGGACACCAAAGAACACAAGAACACTGAGTTAGGTAACATTAGTCAAACCTACGGGTTATTCTTTCCATATATTAACAAGGACTTTTCATTGTATGCTGAGCACTCTAAATTTCACAAGGCATGGTATATTCACAATATATACGGTGAAGGTTACCGAAATGATAAAGTTGTAATGGGTCATTGGTGGGGTAATACCAAAGAGCTGAGAGATGAATCAGCGGGAAATGCTTCGTTAATTCGACTAAACTGGGATTTTTCACCCGAGTATCATTTACAAACACTATTTCGAACCGCCGCTATAGATTCTTTGACGCAAGATAAGTACTCTAGAGCCCAAGAGATAGAATTAAGTTTAAAACAAGTATATAAAAATGGATTTATTAATTATTCGTTAACAGCTGGTAGTGATATTTATGGAGAGTCTTTCTACCGTGCGACTTTGGGTTATAACTGGTAATTTATGAATGTTTTTTTTGATATTCAACATCTTTATTATTTACCTCAGTATTTGCCGGTAAAAAATGCACTTGAAAAAAATGGCGTAAATTGTCATTTTCTTTTATACAATCAAAAAGAACTACAGACTGTATTAATAAAGAGTGTTGAACAAGAAAAACTAAGTTATACCCTTGTTGAAGATTCTGATGAGGCGAGAGAACTTTATCTGCAAAAAAAGCCTCATTGGATTATTTTTGGAAATGCCTTCAATGGCTTAAAAAAAATTAACGCTTTTACAAAAACAGCACTGATGCAACATGGTATTGGTCCTAAATCATGCTATTACGATGTATCTAAATCAGATATAACTTACCGTTTTGTCGAAGGTCAGCATAGATTAAAGCGTTTACAGAACCTATTTCCCAATAAAGTATTTGTTGATACGGGGTATGCTAAATTGGACCCTATTATTAAGAAAACTTCAGATTGCATCAACTTATCTGACTTAGGATTAGACCCTAAAAAGAAAACGATTCTTTATGCTCCCACTTTCTATCCCAGCAGTATAGAGTGCTTACCTGATGATTTCCCCTCTTTGGTAGGCCAGTATAATTTAATTTTGAAACCTCACTTTTTTTCGCTGATAAAAAACAAATATAAAAAGCATCAAGCACTATTTAAACACTGGGAAACTTATAATAATGTCTATGTTTCTTCCATTGAAGAAACATCTATTATTCCTTTTATGGGCGTTGCCGACTTGTTATTCAGTGATGCATCATCAACACTCTTTGAGTTTACTGCACTAAATAAACCCGCTATCTGGTGTGACTTTTATAAGGTCCGTTGGTCTTATCGTGGGATTTTTAAATGGCGTTTAAACAATCGATTAGATGATGATTTAAAATATTTTGCCAAAGTGGCCTGTCAAACAACAAACATAAAACAATTAATTCATGAAATCAGCAATCAACTTATGCATCCCGATTTAAAGGAAGCTGACCGCATAGCCACGACGGAGCTGCTTACGGGAACGGTTGATGGTAAATGCAGTGAACGAATTGCGAATTTTATAACCTCAGAGATTTAACTATGCGCGTAATTACTTTTGGTACATTTGATGTTTTTCATGTTGGCCATGTCAATATTTTAGAGCGTGCTCGTCTTCATGGCTCTCATTTAATTGTTGGTGTTTCATCGGATGAATTAAATATTTCAAAAAAAGGTCGAGCACCTATATATTGTGATGAAGATAGAAAGCATATTATCCGGTCTTTAAGATGCGTCGATGAAGTTTTTCTTGAAGAATCTTTAGAGCTAAAAGCTGAATATATTAAATACTACAATGCCGATATATTAATTATGGGTGATGACTGGCAAGGTAAATTTGATCATTTAAAAGACCTTTGTCAGGTGATATATTTACCAAGGACACCTTCAGTTTCTACTACAGAAATTATCGAAATAGTTAAAACTAAGCGCAGTTAATGAACAATAATCAAAAATACCTTTTCTATATCTCACAAAATTATTCTTTTGAAATTTTGCGACCTTTACAGCGAGAAATACTAAGCCAAGGCAGCCAAGTTGCGTGGTTTGTTGCTGGTAGTGATGTTAATCTGAGTAATTTTGCTGCCGATGAAGTGGTGCTTAGCAGTGTTGCTGATGTGATTAGTTTTAACCCTGTCGCTAGCTTTGTGCCGGGTAATATCATCCCACGATTTATTCCCGGTATTAAAGTACAAGTTTTCCATGGTTTAGAGTGGAAGAAAAAAGGTCACTTTGTTATTAGAGACTGCTTTGATCTCTATTGTACTCATGGGGCAGCGACCACCAATCGCTTTAATGAATTAGCTAACCAGCATAAATTTTTCGACGTTAAAGAAACAGGCTGGCCAAAATTAGATAATTTGTTTAATACCCCCAAAGAGCAATATTTTAGTAATAAGTTGCCAACAATCCTCTTTGCGCCCACTTTTTCACCCGCGTTGACTTGCGCACCTTTTTTATATGAAGAAATTGCCGCTTTAGTGCATGATAAAAAATATAATTGGCTGATTAAGTTCCACCCAAAAATGGATACAAAGTGGTTAGATCTTTATGCTCAACTCTCTTCACAAAACCTAAAAATAATAACATCGTCAAATATAAATAGCTTATTGCAGTCTGCTGATATTATGGTGTCGGATACTTCATCGGTTATTGGTGAGTTTGCTTTACTGGGTAAGCCGGTTATCGCGTTCAATAATAGCCAACCGGGTGATTACTTAATTAACATTACCGATGCCAAAGAATTACCCCAAGCATTAACTGTCGCATTATCGCCTTCAGAAACACTTATATTGGCGATAAATCGTTATGCCCAGGAGTTACATCCTTATAGTGATGGTAAGTCGTCATTTCGGATATTAGAGGCTGTAGAAAATATTAGACTCAATGGCAAACAGGCAATAAAAACACTACCGCGCAATATCATCAGAAACTTAAAGCAACGCAAAATTCTTAATTATTGGAAGTTTTAAACGCCTTATATTCATTAGCGCCACCATTATACTTTTTAAATATTAATAATTAATTGACATTATTTGAGTAAATACGCTATTAATAGATGACTGTTTGCTCTAGCGAGCTAAACTAACTTAATAAGACGACTTTAATGACAACAACAATTACCATAAAAAACATTATTCGCATTAACCTCCTCCTCACATTATCAATGCGCGGATAGGTTTTTTATTGTTGTAAATTAAAGATAAACATTAAAACCCGCGCATATTACCGCGGGTTTTTTTATACCCGTATTTTATGTAAGTAGCCAATACCCTAAGCACAATAAATATTAAGGAATAAACATGGACAGCAAGGTAATTATTTTCGACACCACCTTACGTGACGGAGAGCAGGCACTAAATGCAAGCCTTTCAGTGCATGAAAAGTTACAAATTGCGCTAGCCATTGAACGCTTAGGGGTAGATGTAATGGAGGTTGGCTTCCCTGTTTCTTCGCCAGGCGATTTTAAGTCAGTGCAACAAATTGCCCGCACCATTAAAAACTCCCGAGTTTGTGCTTTAGCTCGAGCTGTTGAAGGCGATATTCAAGCCTGTGCCGATGCGTTAAAAGTCGCTGACCAATTCCGTATTCATACGTTTATTTCAACGTCAGATGTTCATGTTCAACAAAAATTGAAGAAAGATTTTGCCGATGTTGAAGCAATGGCAATCCATGCAATTAAATTTGCCCGAAAATTTACTGATGATGTCGAGTTTTCTTGTGAAGATGCTGGCCGTACCCCTATCGACAATTTATGTCGCATGGTTGAAAACGCCATAAAAGCCGGTGCCACCACCATTAATATTCCTGATACGGTTGGCTATACCCTACCCAATGAATTTGGCGGCATTATTACCCAATTATTTAATCGTGTGCCTAATATTGATCAAGCAGTAATTTCGGTGCATTGCCATAACGATTTAGGTTTAGCCGTTGCCAACTCAATGACTGCAGTACAGGCAGGCGCTAGACAAATTGAATGTACCATTAATGGTATTGGTGAGCGCGCTGGTAATTGTTCATTAGAAGAAGTCGCGATGATCATGAAAACCCGGCATGACTTCTTAAATGTACACACCAATATTAATCATCAAGAAATTGCCCGCACTTCAAAGTTAGTCAGCCAATTATGTAATATGCCCGTGCAATTAAACAAAGCGATTGTTGGCGGTAACGCTTTTAGTCATTCGTCAGGTATACACCAAGATGGCATGTTAAAAGCCAGTAATACTTATGAAATTATGACCCCAGAAAGTGTCGGTATCAGTAAAACAAAATTAAACTTAACCTCTCGCAGTGGTCGACACGTTATTAAGCACCGCATGGCAAGTTTAGGTTATACCGAAACTGAGTTTGACTTAGAAGAGTTATACAGTGACTTTTTGGCGCTAGCTGATAAAAAAGGTCAAGTCTTTGATGATGATTTAGAAGCGTTGCACTTTAATATTCAACAACAAGGTGAAGAGCAAGAATTTTATCATCTAGAAACATTAAATGTGCAGTGTGGCGGCGGAGAGTTTTCCACGTCAAGTATTAAATTATTAGCCGGTAAAGAGAGCCATATTGTTTCTGAAACGGGTAATGGCCCGGTTGACTCATTATATAGAGCGATTAAAAAAGCGGTTGATATTGACTTTGAGGTCGCTGATTACAAAATATCAAATAAAGGTGAAGGTGAAGACGGTTTAGGTAAAGCTGATTTAGTGGTTACCTGGCAAGACAGAAAATTTCATGGCTACGGCTTAGCGACCGATGTTATCGACGCTTCAGCAAAAGCCTTGATACACGCACTGAATAGTATTCATCGCGCCATCACCATTAATGAATTAAAAAGCGAACTAAAAAACGACGTTCAAGCTTCATTATAATAAATTCAAACATATAAGATTGACTAAAGGTATAAAAGACATGTCGAACATAGCAATATTAGCCGGTGATGGCATCGGACCAGAAGTAATGGTTGAAGCTAAAAAAGTATTAAGTACCATCGCAACAATATTTGATATAAAAATATCGACACAAGATTACGCTATAGGCGGTGCTGCTATTGATAGCCACGGTCACGCCCTTCCCGATGAGACCATGAAAGGTTGTGAACAAGCCGATGCTATTTTATTTGGCTCGGTTGGCGGTCCAAAATGGGCTAACTTACCTCCTACACAGCAACCTGAACGTTGTGCATTATTGGGCTTGCGTAGCCGTTTTGATTTATTTTGTAATATGCGCCCAGCGACCTTACAACCGGCTTTATCATCATTATCGACATTGCGCAGTGATATTTCACAGCAAGGCTTCGACGTACTGGTTATTCGCGAGTTAACCGGCGATATCTACTTTGGTGAGCCAAAAGGACGTCGCGGTGAAGGTGAAGAAGAAACTGGCTTTGACTCGATGTTTTATTCTCGTCGAGAAGTTAAACGTATTGCTCACTTGGCCTTTCAAGCGGCGCAAAAACGTAACAATAAGGTAACGTCTGTTGATAAGGCCAATGTTTTAGCGACCAGTCAATTATGGCGCCAAGTGGTTGAAGAAGTTGCGAGTGAATACCCTGATGTCGCCTTAGAGCATTTATATGTAGATAACGCCGCCATGCAACTTGTTCGCGATCCCAACCAATTTGACGTTTTGTTATGCCCTAATTTATTTGGCGATATTCTTTCCGATATCTGCGCAATGATAACCGGCTCTATGGGGTTATTACCTTCTGCAAGTTTAAATAGCGAAGGTTTTGGTATGTATGAACCTGCCGGTGGCAGTGCGCCTGACATTGCCGGAAAAGGTATCGCTAACCCTATCGCGCAAATTTTATCAGCAGCATTAATGCTACGTTACAGCTTAAATGAAAGTGCAGCGGCACAAGCGATTGAAGATGCCGTAGCAAGCGCATTAGACAATGGCGTGCTAACCGCTGATTTACTACCGGCAAATCAAAGACACCAGGCTAAAAACACCACTGAAGTGGGTGATTATATTTGCCAACAGATTATTGCGCAACATAGTAGTGCACAAAATAGTGCTAATCAAAAAATAACAGAGGCATAACCGATGAGTCCTAAAAATTCTGCTACCACCTTATATGAAAAATTATGGCAACAGCATGTTGTTGAAGAAAAAGCGGGTGAAACACCTTTGCTTTATGTTGACCGTCATTTGATCCACGAAGTTACCTCACCACAAGCGTTTGCTAACTTAAAGTTTCATAACCGCCCTGTTCGTCATCCTGAGCGTACGATTGCCACGATGGATCACAACATTTCAACCCGTTCAATAGAAATTGATGCTGCGGGTGAAGGCGCAGCCAATCAATTAAGAACATTAGAAAAAAACTGTAAAGAGTTTGGTATTGAACTATTTGGTATGGGTCATAAAAATCAAGGTATTGTTCATGTTATTGGGCCAGAACTTGGCTTAACATTACCGGGTACAACAATTGTCTGTGGTGACTCTCATACAGCAACCCATGGCGCATTTGGCGCATTAGCCTTTGGAATTGGTACTTCAGAAGTTGAACACGTTTTTGCCACGCAAACCTTACGCCAAACAAAAGCAAAAACCATGAAAATTGAAGTTAATGGTCAAGTAGGCGCTGGAATTAGCGCAAAAGATATTATTTTAGCGATTATTGGCAAAACAGGTAGTGCGGGTGCGACCGGTTATGTCGTTGAATATTGCGGTAGTGCTATCGAAGCACTGAGCATGGAAGAGCGCATGACCGTTTGTAACATGAGCATTGAATTTGGCGCGAAAGCGGGCTTAATCGCTCCTGATAAAACCACCTTCGATTATCTAATAGGTAAAGAATATGCGCCAAAGGGCGACGTATGGCTTGAAGCGTTAAATGATTGGAAAACCTTCAAAACTGATGAAGGCGCTGAGTTTGACACGATATTAACCCTTAAAGCCGAAGAGATTAAAGCGCAAATCACCTGGGGAACCACACCAGGACAGGTTACTTCAGTCGATAGCGTAGTGCCATCGCCGGATGACTTTACCGAGCAAGTAGAAAAAGATTCTTGTGCCGCCGCATTAACCTACATGGGCTTAACGGCGGGTACAAAAATTACAGATATTACTATTAACAAAGTCTTTATTGGTTCATGTACAAATTCACGTATCGAAGATTTACGCGCGGCCGCAGGTGTTGTTGCAAGCTATCAAGCACAGGGAAAATCAGTATCAGCAAATGTTGATGCCATCGTTGTTCCCGGTTCATATCGCGTAAAAGCGCAGGCAGAAGCTGAAGGTTTAGACAAAATATTTAGTAATGCCGGCTTTGAATGGCGTTTACCTGGTTGTTCAATGTGTTTAGGCATGAACGATGATGTGCTAACAGAAGGTGACCGTTGTGCTTCAACCAGTAATCGTAACTTTGAAGGCCGACAAGGCCGTGGCAGCCGAACGCACTTAGTGAGCCCAGAGCTAGCTGCTGCTTCTGCAATTACCGGTCATTTTGTTGACTTGAATTCACAAGGAATATAATCATGGAAAAATTTACAACACATACGGGGTTAGTTGTTCCTTTAGATGCAGCAAACGTAGATACCGATCAGATAATCCCAAAACAGTTTTTACAAAAAACAGAGCGAGTAGGCTTTGGACAGCATTTATTTCATGACTGGCGCTATTTAGACGTATCAGGGAAAGTAAACAACCCTGAATTCATTTTGAATAAACCTCAGTACCAAGGTGCAAGCATTCTACTAACCCGTGAAAATTTTGGCTGTGGTTCAAGTCGAGAACATGCACCATGGGCATTAGAGGAATACGGTTTCAAAGCTATAATTTCACCAAGTTTTGCCGATATCTTTTATGGTAACTGTATTAATATTGGTTTACTGCCAATAAAACTTAGTGATGAAGAAATTGACACGTTATTTAAAATGAGCAGCCAAGAAAACCTCGAGTTAACCGTCGACTTAATCAATAACACAATCACTTGTGGCGAATTAAGTTTCACCTTTAGTTTAGATAAGTTTCATCAATATTGTTTAGAACAAGGCATAGACAGTGTTGGCTGGACATTAAACAAGCTAGACACGATAAAAGCTTTTGAAGAAAAAATGCCAAGCTGGCAATAAGTTAAGTATAACGTCCTAAAGCCTCATCTGCTCTTTACCGATAAATTGTAGATGAAGCTTTATTTTTCACCCTTTCACCCATCAATTGCACTAATGACTAAAATTAATCTAAAGTATTGTTTAGTAATAAGCTATTATCAATTATAGCTTTGTAACTAGCCGCCTAACAATATGTCCAAAATAACAACGAGCGAAATCACCGAAATTATTTCTATCGATCAGCTCAAACCTGGCATGTATGTAAAATCATTTTCCGATAACAATCATCTTTCGATCAAATCTGAAGGTTATATTTCGTGTCTTGAAAGTATTACTCAATTACGTAACGCTGATATTGTTCAGCTCGTTATTGTGCCTGATAAAGAGAAGCAAACCGTTAATGTTGAAAAGGTTTTTGCTGACATTAAAACCAGGCAACTTATTGAACTAAAAAATAATTCGCTGGAAAAGTTAGCTATATCATTTGACAGCGAAATGAAAAAAGCCAGCGACTTGTATAAAAACGCAAAATTACTGCAAGAAAAAATCCTTTCACAAATTAGACAAAAAAAATCGATTAATATTGCCGAAGTTGAAGAATCAGCTAACGCTATGGTTGACTCTATTTTTCGAAATCAAGATGCCCTAACCTGCATGTCCCGTTTTCAAACTAAAGACTCTTATCTTATTGAACACTCACTCAATGTTTCAATTTTGATGGCTGTTTTTGCTAAATATTTAGGCTTTGACAAACGTTTGATCCAAGAAATAGCGCTGGGTGCCTTTTTGCATGATATTGGTAAAGTATTATTACCTAGCGATATTTTAAATAAACAAGGTACGTTAACCGCTAAAGAGCAAAGTATTATTCGCAGTCACGTTGCGCTTGGCTTAAAGATATTAGAGGACAGTCCTAGCATTTCTCATGTCGCGATGACTATGATACAAGAGCATCATGAACGTTTAGATGGTTCGGGTTATCCTAATAACCTTAAGCGAGATGACATATCAAAATATGGCAAGATGCTTGCTATCATCGACAGCTACGACGCAATGACCTGCGATCGCCCATATAGAAAGAGTGTTCACCCTATTAATGCTTTTAAGAAACTTATTGCAGGATCCCCCGAATGTTATGACGAAGAATTAGTTGAAAGCTTCATTCAGTGTATGGGCGTTTATCCCGTCGGTACCTTAGTCAAACTTAACAGTGGTAAATTAGGGCTAATTAGCCGCTTAAATAAACAAAAACCCTTACACCCGTACGTACGCGTTTTTTATAATATACGCCTCAATCAAGCGATACCGATTAAAGAAGTTAACTTGAGTGAATCAAAATACAAAGATCAAATTGACTGCTGTATTCGACCTGAAGAATTTAACCTTAACTTATTAGGTTTTTTCAAAACCGCCTTTATCGACTAACGTTTAGCGCTTGCAGATAAACATTAGTCAGACCACTTAAAACGATGATATTACCAAGAAGAAAGCGCCGGCAAACTAAACTGCTGGCCTTTAAACGTTAAAATAACTTTCTGACCATAAATATGATTTAACACTAATTCCTCAGAAATAGTGTCGCCTTCATAGCGATCTCTGCCATTAACTTTTACCCAACTTTCACCTTCACTGGTATAAATATGTTGTTGAAAATTTAATGAAGGTAACTCACTTTGCACCCAAGCAGGCATATCTGATAATGTCGGTGCATTAACCTCAGGTTCGACAGCTTGGTTTGCGCTATTTTTGAATTGAGGGTCTTGCTCGGTATCATCTATTGCGCTTTGAAAAAGCGCCAGCAAATCATCAGAAACACCGTCAACCGCCTTCACAGAAAGCTTTTCTTTAACTTCGCTTGTCGCTTTATCTTCAGCTAATTTACTGTCTGCTAATGTAGATAGTTTCTCTGAAGAGTTCTTGTCCGGCATAAGCACGTTTGCGGTGTTATCGGCTGTTACGATACGCTGCTCAACAGCACGTTTTTTGTCACCATCGCTTTCTATTTCAAACACTTTAGAAGCATTGTCTGTTGTTACTGCAACTAAATTTTCATCCGGTGTTTTTTTATTGTTAGTCGCTAAACTTTCATTAGCAGCAACAATAAGCGCTGTAGAGCTAGTGTCACTCATAAGATTGTTAACCGCAGCCTCAGTAATATTCAGCGCCGATGTTTCGTTAATATCATCACCAAAGAATTGACCTAGGAAATATGAGCTACCGACAATAACCGCTAACATTGTGCATGCGGCTAGCGCCTTAACCGCTTTGTGTTGCCACCAATAGGTCGCTTGGTATTCATCGCCTAATGCTTCTTGTGCAGATAATAAAACAATTTTTTTAGTCACCAAAGCATTATTACTGCAATAGGCGTTGGTCAGTGAACGCTCACATAACAAATTAATTATCCGCGGTATACCTTGTGAAATGCGATGAATTTCCGCCACTGCGGCACGCTCAAATAACATACGTTCACATTGTGCTACTGACAAGCGGTGTTGGATATAATGCCCTACTTCCCCCTTAGTTAACGGTAGCAAATGATAGCGAGCAGTAATGCGTTGTGCCAATTGTCGCAAGTCTCGACGTTGCAACAATTGTTTTAATTCAGGCTGACCAATTAAAATGACCTGTAGTAATTTTTTAGTATCTGTTTCTAAGTTTGTTAATAAACGTAACTGCTCTAAAACTTCTGGCGCTAAATGCTGCGCCTCATCAATGATTAATAACGTATTAAGGTTAGCTTGGTGATTTTTATTGAGTTTTTCATATATTTTATCGGTGAGTGTTTTTAACGTTGCCCCCGTCTTTCGGTAACGAATCTTTAGCTCGTCACAAATAGTAGCCAGTAGCTCTTGGCTTGATAATGTTGGATTAAGAATAAAAGCCGCTTGCGTATTTTCGGGTAACTGCTCCATTAAGCGCCGACTGATCGTGGTTTTTCCGGTGCCAACTTCACCCGTTAACAGTGCAAAGCCTCCTGTTTCACCCAAGCCATAACTTAAATGAGCCAAGGCCTCTTTATGGCGTTCACTCATAAATAAAAAGCGAGGATTAGGTGCGATTGAAAAAGGGCTTTCTTTTAAACCAAAATAACCTTTATACATAATAGATTTAAGTAATTTTTAAAGTCAATAAACTGTCATAGAAACTAACCTGTAGTCCATCATAAGTCAAAACTAGCTGGTAAATAATTTAGATAAATATGCTAAGCTTTCTGAAAATATGTCAGCTTTAATAAATAAAGAGTAATAATGATCAACAATGACCTTTCAGTACTTAACCGCTATTTAGTCGGCGGTGCCGTTCGCGACAAACTTTTAGGACACAAGGTCTATGATCATGATTATGTTGTTGTAGGCGCAACGATTGAACAGATGCTGACATTAGGCTTTACGCAAGTCGGTAAAGACTTTCCGGTATTTCTGCATCCCAAGACTAAAGAAGAGTATGCCTTAGCAAGAACTGAACGTAAGCAAGGCCAGGGCTATACCGGTTTTGTTTGCGATGCGAGTAGCGCGGTTACCCTTGAAGAAGATCTACTTCGCCGCGATCTCACTATTAATGCAATGGCGATGCCCTTTAACGATAGCGTTGATAGCACCACTATTATTGACCCTTATAATGGCCAAGTTGATTTAAAAAACCGCATACTGCGACATGTTTCATTAGCTTTTGTTGAAGACCCGCTTCGTGTTTTACGGGTAGCTCGATTTACTGCCCGTTATCATGATTATGGTTTTACCATTGCTGTCGAAACAGTAGACTTGATGACTAAAATCAGTGAAAGCGGAGAATTAGCGACACTTTCAGGTGAACGTATTTGGCAAGAAATGCAGCGCAGTTTGACTGAAAATAATCCCGAAGTGTTTTTTCAAGTGTTACGTGAATGTGGTGCATTAGCGAAAATATGGCCTGAACTTAATTCGCTATGGGGGATCCCTAATCCAGAAAAATGGCACCCAGAAATTTGCTCGGGTATTCATACTATGATGGTACTGCAACAAGCGGTTAAGCTTTCCCCTAAAACATCTGTACGGTTCGCGGCACTTTGTCATGACTTGGGTAAGTCTTTGACCTTAGAAGAAAATTGGCCCAGCCACCGGGGTCATGAAAACTCAGGTTTAGCATTAGTTGACAAAATATGTGAGCAATTAAAAGTGCCTAAAGATCACAAAATTTTAGCGCGTAAAGTCTGTGAATTTCATTTACATTGCCATAAAGCATTTGAATTAAAAGCCAACACGCTAGTTAAGTTGTTTAATAGTTTAGATGTATGGCGCAAGCCTGAAGAGTTTACTGATTTCTTGACTGCCTGTACGGCTGATTTTCGCGGTCGTTTGTACAATGAGAACAAACCCTATCCGCAAGTAGATTACTTACGTAGTGCTTTTGAAGCGGCCTTAACGGTAACCGCTAAAGAGTTTATCGAACAAGGAATACAAGGTGCAGATATTAAAGAAGCCATAAATAAAAAACGCATTGAACTTGTTCAGAGCTTTAAAGTAGGTCATGTACAAGCTAACAATCTTTAACCTTTGGCTGAAAAATCAAAAACAACATTCAAGTACCAAGTAAATCTACCCAGCCCGCACGCTAATTTAGCTTCACTGTGAGCAGGTTATTATTCTTGACCAAGTTATTATGCTCGATAGAGTTAACTAACCCATTCAACTCCTCAATATTTTTATATAAAAAAGTCAGCTAAATTAGCTGACTTTTTTAAGTAAGACGATTAGTGTTCTAATCGCTATTTACAACTCAATTAAAAGCTATAAGTTGCTTTTACGTAGTAGAAGCCACCGTTAAAGCCAAATGGAGATGTTTCGTAGTACTTACCGCCCCATTGGTTATTAGGTGTGAAGCCATCAGGATGATTACGTGAAGCTTCTTCAAACTCTAACTCTTCAGCTTGTTGATCAAAGATGTTCTGTGCACCAGCTGCTATTGTAAATGAGTCATTAATAAAGTAACTCACTTCAGCATCAAAAGTAATTGCTGCATCAGCATCTTGAGCGGCTAGGTCATAATCTACGTGTACCGCATGGTATTCACCGAAGTAGTTACCACGAACGTACATACTGATATTGTCCCAGCTTTGAGAAACAGTGAATGAACCTCTATGCTTCGGTAAACCTTCTTCTAAGCGTTTAACTTTAAAAGCACCTGTAATATCAGAACTACCCGTAACATCGGTTTCATTCCAGTTGTAAGCTAAGCTAAGTTTAGTATCACCTTCAAACAACTGCATACCGTAGTTTGCAACAATATCAACACCTTGTGTTGTGGTATCAAAATCGTTAGCAAAGAAACTTACTGTACCTACTGAACGAGGGTTAGCTACATTTAATGCTTCTAATTTAGCATAGTCAGCTTCTTCTAATTTTGTACGGTCAGATTGTGTAATACGGTCATCAACTTCAATATGATAGTAATCAGCCGTAAAGAAAAAATCTCCATTTTGATAAACAGCACCAAATGCATAGCTGCTTGACTGCTCTGGCTCTAATTCTTTACCACCAAATAATTTTGAAAATTCACTTGTTGGTGGTAATAACGCTGAATCGGTTAATTCACCATCTTCTAATGCGGTAGAAACGTTACTTACATTAGCTTGACCAACGGTAGGAGCTCTAAAACCAGTACTTACAGAACCACGTATTGATAACTCATCATTAATAGAATATTGAGCCGTTAATTTATAATTTAACGTATCACCAAATGATGAGAAGTCTTCATAACGTAAAGCTGCGCCAAGTAAAAGGTCGTCAGTAATGTATGCTTCAACATCTACGTATGCAGCAACACTGCGTCTAGAGAATACACCAGCTTGTGATGGTTGAAAACCAGGAAAACCGTGTGAGCCTAAGTTAAACCCTTGGTCGATTAATGGACCAGCAAGGAATGAGTATTGATCACCCGCGCCAATTTCAAATGTCTCTTCGCGCCATTCTAAACCACCCGCAACATTCATTGGTGAATCTAGACCAACTTCAACGCCCTTAGATAAATCTAAGTTAAACGTTTTTTCTAATTGTGTGTAATCACCTAAATCAAAATCACGTGGAGATTCAGGACCCATTGAAGAGTTAATGGTATTTACAATACTAAAGCTTGATTTATTACGACCAACAGAACCACTGATATCAAAGAAAACTTCGTCTAGCATTCCGCCGTTAATTTCACCTTCAACACCCATAGTTAATGATGTATCGACTACATTACCACCAAAGTTTGGCGTATAGCCGCCTGGGTATGTTTCGTTAACCGCAAAACAGTTTTTACCTAAAGCCGTACTATTGTCGGCAATAGACTGATAATCAGCTTGGTCTAAAACATTAGCGCCAATAGCTATGGTAGGACAAGTAATACCGCTATCTACGCCATCTAAATCGCCAACAAGTAGTGTGTCACCACCATCATTTGAATAAATGCTTGAACGGTTATGTGGATTTCTCCAGTAGAAGCCACCTTTTACATCACGTTCTGAATAGTTACCGAACATGTAGAATTTTTTATCATTGCCTAAATCAAGGCCAATATTACCAAAAAGTGTGGTGTCATCATTAACTTCTGGAGAACCCCAAACTTGAGCTTCTTCAGCGATGAATGAGTTACCTGCCGCTGCAATGGTCGCAGCATTGGCTACTTGAACACTGCGGCTTGTCGCATCAGCATTTTTATATTGAAAACTTAAGTTAACGAAACCATCTTTAGTTAATGGCATACCAACGTTACCTGCATAGGTTGTTGTAGCGCCATCGCCTTCGTAATATTCACCGTGCTTAACAGAGAAACTACCGCCTTCTGCAGCATCTTTTAAGACAAAGTTCATTACACCAGCGATTGCATCTGAACCGTATTGTGCTGCTGCACCGTCACGTAGTACTTCAACTTGCTTTAACGCTATGCTTGGAATAACAGAAATATCTGGACCTTGTGCACCATCGTTAATGCCGCCACCTTGGAATGCAATAACTGAAGCGCGATGACGACGTTTACCATTTAATAACACCAATGTGCTATCTGAAGACAAACCACGTAAGTTTACCGGACGAACTAATGTCGCCGCATCACTAATTGGGTTAGCGTGTACGTTAAATGAAGGAACACTGCCGACAAGTTGATCAAGCATGTCACTTGAACCCATTTTCTCTAAATCTTCACCACCAATAATATCAATTGGAACAGGAGAGTCAGCAACAGAACGAGGCGCTGAACGTGAGCCAACAACCGCTATTCTTTCTACATCTTTTACTTTTACTTTTGAGCTGTTTTCTTCTGCATATGCTGGGGCAGTACCTAGTGCAATACTTACCGCTAACGTTAACGTTGCTGTACGAAATAATTGAGTAGACATGTTACTTCCTTCATAGATTTATGTTTATATTTTTATATTTTTATGTTTTTTTAGACTAGGTAGTCAATAGGTGAAACTACCTAGACTTGCAGGTACTTTATAAAACAGCCTAAAAGTGTTTACAAGGGCGAAATTAATTGAAAATAGCGCGAAAATAGATGTTCTTCATTAAATAACGTTTAATTACGAAAAGAAGTCTAGTTATTGATAAAGAGGTTTTCTCTATAAGGACTATACAGGCTAGTGACTGTGGACTTATTAACCAGTAATTAATATCCGAATATTTTCGTAATCAAATAGATCCAAATAGACCTAAAAGAATTTTCTTATTCCAAATTGACATAAAAATAAATTATAAAAATATTGCACTATTTAGTGAAGTCACAGTCAAAGCACTAAAAATTAACACTAACTTCACAGTGCATACAATATACAAAGTAATTCATCGTCCTTTTTTAGCATTTCGTCGCTTATTTATGCACACTTATTGAATAATTTTGTATTCGCAGGACCGATTTCTAAAAAAGATAATCTAGATCAAAACAGAATTTAATGAGAAGTAGTGGGGAATAAAATAGATTATTTCTATGGAAATTTAGTGATAAAAAAAGCGCTGATTATAAACAACCAACGCTTTGCGATTAACTCAATGAGCAATTAGCTAATTTAGCCGTTAACTCGCTGGTAAAATTGTCGCTGATACGGCACCAAAACCAATGCGTACCGCACCTTCTTTTTGACACCAACCTTTCATTATGACGTTGTCACCATCTTCTAAGAAAGTACGTTTTTCACCATTAGGTAAAGTAATAGGATCGGCACCCGCATTTGAAAGCTCTAACATTGAACCGGCTTCTTCAGGCTTAGGTCCAGATTGCGTGCCACTGCCAAACATATCACCCGCGCGAAGGTTACAACCATTAACGGTATGATGAGCGACCATTTGTGCCACTGTCCAGTATGAATCTTTAAAGTTAGATTGTGACATTTCAACCGCTTCTTCACTTTTTTCACGCATATTTTGGGTTTCAAGCAAGGCTTGTAGCTGGATATCAAATGAACCGATCGCACGATTATTTTCTGACTCTAGGTATGGCATTGGTTGAGGATCTGTCTCAACACGTGTCCAAGCCGAGCGATAAGGTGCTAATGCTTCTGTCGTCACAATCCAAGGTGAGACTGTTGACGCAAAGTTCTTCGATAAAAATGGCCCTAAGGGTTGGTATTCCCAACCTTGAATATCACGCGCAGACCAATCGTTGAATAAACATAAACCAAAGACATGATCTTCGGCGTTATCGATAGAGATAGCATCGCCTAAGTCATTACCTTTACCAATGAATATGCCTACTTCTAATTCATAATCGAGACGCTTACAAGGGCCAAATGATGGTTCAGTTGCTGTCGGCGCTTTAGTTTGTCCAGAAGGACGCTTAAAATCTCGACCAGAAACATCAATAGAAGATGAACGACCGTGGTAACCAATAGGTACCCATTTATAGTTAGGTAATAATGGGTTGTCTGGACGGAACTTCAAACCCACTGACGTAGCATGGTGAATTGAGGTATAAAAATCAGTGTAATCACCAATATTACAAGGTAGTGCATATTCAACGTCAGCTTGAGCAATTAAACAAGCGGCCACTTTATCTTGTAAAGCTGAGCCTTCTTTCAAAGCATCAGAGAGTGCTAAACGTAAAGCGCTCCATGTCGCTTTGCCCATTGCCATATAATC
The DNA here is from genome assembly GCF_014077275.1 of Colwellia sp. BRX8-7. Classification (NCBI taxonomy): domain Bacteria; kingdom Pseudomonadati; phylum Pseudomonadota; class Gammaproteobacteria; order Alteromonadales; family Colwelliaceae; genus Colwellia; species Colwellia sp. BRX8-7. The sequence goes on from NZ_JACGVP010000001.1 coordinate 155,425, forward strand.
ATTTAACTGTGGTGCATTACAGGCTTTTACGCCTGCTTGGGCTAGACCGTCAAAAACATTTGCGTTAGCCAAGGCAGCTAAGTCAATAACTTGATCACCAATTGCTACACCACCACGGAATGCTTCTTCGCTATTTGCACGTTTAAAAACCGCAAAAGGTAAGTTCTGAATAGGAAAGTCGGTATCTGCTTTATTCGCAGTGACAAGCCAACTAACTCGGGCTGAATTGTGGGTTTCGTTTAATAAATTCATAGTAGACATTGCTTGAAGAACTCCTGAAATTTATGGCTTACTTTGATAAAACGTCAAAATACGTTTTAAAATACAAGTAAGTATAGAAGATAACGATATAAGATAGCGGCATTATACCAGCGAGAACAATAATTGGTATTAATGATAGCATTGAGTTATTTTTCTGAGGGTTAAGCTGTCAACAAATAGTTGCACTAAAGAGTTTACAGCCCATAATCTGATTAAAAAAGATATCTCGGTAAGTAAATCATCATCACGATACAAGATATAACAATACCCCAGAAGGCTTTAACAAAGAATCGTTGCCGCGCATTTTCACCGTCAGGATGATCTTTTGCTAACGGCATTTCACAATTTTGACAATCTTCCCTATTAATCTAATTTTTTGTTTGGCAATAAAGACAAGGTAACTGTTTCGCAGACATAATTAATGACTCGTTAATTGATGTTAAAGTTGCGGCAAACGTATCGGTAATTGTGCTGGTCGTAAAATAACGGTGAAGCCATCACGACCAAATAAATAAGGTAAATACTCTTCGCTTCTTGGTCAATGGTAATACAAAACGGTTGAATGCCTAACCTATTTGCTTCAGTAATAGCTTGGTGAGTATCTTCGATACCAAAACGCCCTTCATAATAATCTATATCATGGGGTTTTCCATTGATTAAAATATGGTTCAAGTAACCCGTCATTTAATCAAGGTTTTAAAAAGAAGTGAACAGACACTAAAACTCGACGTTCTGTGTTATGGATTAAAAGATCAGGTGCATGCAAGCCAGTGCTGCTAAGCCCGCAAGAATATCGTCAACCATAATACCTAGACCGCCATGTAAATTTTTATCTACATAGGAAATAGGCCAAGGTTTAAAAATATCAAAAATTCTAAATAAGATAAAACCAACAACAATACTTTGCCATGTCAAAGGAACAAGAAACATAGTAATTAAAAAACCAACAATTTCATCCCAGACAATTGCACCATGATCAGGTACACCTGCATCTTCTGCGGCTTTTCCACAAATATAGATACCGGCAATGCTCATGATAATAACAATAGCTAAATAAGTACTGACTGAAGTAGGCGCTAACAGCAGGTACAAAGGAATGGCCGCAAGCGTGCCATAAGTACCTGGTGCTTTAGGTAATAAACCACTACCAAACCCTAAAGCAAGAAAATGGATGGGGTTAGTTATACGAAAGTTCTCGGTAGATTTACTCATTACATTTAACTTACATTATTTAGTAGAAGGAGTATCAGAGAAATGTTGATAGCTCTGAACCTTAATATTTACTGCTTTTTTATTTAATGTCGTGGTAATTTTTCCTGAACCATTCAATTGGCCAATACAGGTAATCTTATTGCCTGAGTTAGCTAAGGCTGTTTCCATGCCTACGCGGTTATCTTCAGTAACACTAAATAATAGCTCGTAATCATCGCCACCTTCTAAAGCTATATCGTACGCTGCGTCTATACCAACAGTATCACTTAATGCGGCAGAAAGCGGTAAAGCATCAAGAACAATATTAGCACCAACACCCGAAGCATTACAGATATGAGCTAGGTCTGCGACTAAACCATCAGATAAATCTATCGCTGAAGTCGCATATTTACGTAAAGCTTGTCCAGCCAAAACCCTTGCTTTAGGAAAGTCTAAGCGTTTTTGTATTTCTTGCTGATATTTAGCTGCTACTTTCACTTTACCTTGGATATGTTGTAAAGCGAGGTTCGCTGCACCTATCTCACCGGTAACATATAACCATTCTCCGGCTTTAGCACCTGAACGGGAAATATGTTGTCCAAAAGGAATTTGTCCTTGCGCTGTAATGGTTATACTCAATGGTCCTTGCGTCGTATCACCACCAATAAGCTGGACATTATAAAATTCACAAAGGTCAAAAACACCAAGGCAAAATTCATTGATCCAATTTTCATCAATCTCAGGAAGCGTGAGTGCTAAAGAAACCCAACTAGGCTCTGCACCCATAGCGGCAAGATCAGACAAATTAACCGCTATCGATTTATGACCAATAGCACGTGGCGATGTATTTAAAGGAAAATGAACACCTGCCACTAAGGTATCTGTCGTTACTGCAATGTGTTGGCGTTCACCCGGAGTAACCAGTGCACAATCGTCACCAATACCTAAATAAACGTCTTTGCGCTTCACTACCTGTTCAGTAAAATAACGTCGAATGACTTCAAATTCTTTCATACAACAACCAATCCTTTGCTTTGCTTTGAGAAAATGAACGCAAATTATTCTTCTGGACGAATCAGTTTAACGGCTTTATCAAGCACACCATTAACAAATTTATGACTATCGTCAGCAGCAAAAGATTTTGCTAATTCGATAGCTTCATTAATAACAACTCGGTATGGCACATCTTTACAATCTTTCAATTCATAAATGGCTACACGTAAAATAGCTTTTTCTACTGGGTCAACGTCGTTTAAAGGACGGTCAACATGCGGAGAAATAGCTTCATCGATAGAACCAACTGATTTGGTTACACCGTGGAGTAATTGTTGAAAATATGGAATATCAAAACGGCGCGCACTGTTATCAGTTAAAAAGTTAACTTCGATATCAGTTACTGAGTTTTGGCTAAGCTGCCATGAGTAAATAGCTTGAACAGCTAACTCACGAGCTTTCCTTCTAGGAGTTGGTTTCACAAAAATTCCCGCTTATATTTTATCTAAAACATTAACCATTTCTAAAGCACTTAAAGCCGCTTCTGCGCCTTTATTACCTGCTTTAAGTCCGGCACGATCTATTGCTTGCTCAACGGTATCGGTTGTAATGACACCAAAAGCAACAGGAATAGTGTATTCCATTGAAACTTGCGCTAAGCCTTTATTACATTCGCCCGCAACAAAATCAAAATGTGGAGTTCCGCCACGAATAACGGCGCCAATAGCTATAATGCCATCGAACTCGCCTTTACTTGCGATACGCTTAGCGGCAAGGGGTAATTCATATGCGCCAGGAACACGAACAATAGTAATGTCGTTATCTGCAACATTGCCATGGCGTTTAAGTGCATCAACTGCACCTTCTAATAAATTTTCAACTACAAAACTGTTAAAACGTGAAACAACGATGGCAAACTTTTTACCTGCTGCGTCAAAATTAGCTTCAATGATATTCATTTATATTTCACTCACAAAAAATTTGCCGCAATTCTACCAAACCCAGAGACAATTCGGTACTTGTTTGCTTAATTAAGTGTAAAAATACTGTAGAATACTGCTATTACTCACTAAAAATACGATACCTATGGCTTTTATATTTTCCACAAATAAACTTCCCGAACTCGAAAGCTATACGCTTGGACAAAGACAGCAGATTTTAACACTCGCTGCCGCTAAATTGACCGCACCAGAGAAGTTCGTATTAAATATTTTGAAGTTAATCATGTTGGTGCCACCTTTTATATTTATGGCACAATTAGATGGGCTGCTCTTTGTGGTATCTTTGTTTAGTTTTCTAGCCGTGTATTTTATTTTACTTCGGCCAGTATCGTTAATTTTTACCCGTAAATATCTCAGTGTTGCGATCAAACAGTATAATAAATTAGCTTAATCTTTAATTATCACATCAAAAAAACCGCGGTTTACATTAACCCCACTGCCTTTATTTTTAATTATTATTTTTATAAAATGAGTGAAACTTGAAGTATTCTAAGCTTCACTCTGCAAAGCAAGTTTATTGATCAACGTCTGCCATGTTATCGAGTTCTTCTAAAAAGGCATTAATTTCGTCTTCACTTTCTTCATCAATCACGATGGGCGGGTTACCATCATAAACTTTAAATTCCATATTTTGAAAGTAAGCATTTTTAACAAATTCGTACGAATCAATAGATTCATTAATAATTTGCTCTTGATCAACAAGCGCAGCTCGTTGTTCAAGCCCGAGTACGGCTTGGCGAAGTAAGTTAGGCCAAAAATCAATAATAGCTAATGGCCAGTAGTATTTATCAACATAGTCACCCACTTCTTCACGAACTGAGCTTGGCCCAAGAGCCGGTATAACTAGATAAGGTCCATCTCCAACACCATATGAGCCTAAGACTTCACCAAACTCTTCTTGTGCTCGGATCCATTCGAAGTCACTTGCTGGGTCAAAAAATCCAAATATGCCGATAGTAGAGTTAAGGATAAAACGCCCCGTACTTTTACCCGCTTCACTAAACTTTCCTTGCAGCAGGTTATTTATAACCGTTGATGGCTCGTTTAGGTTTAAGGCAACATTATGTATCCCGGACCTAAAGTCTGTTGGCATATATTCAACATACGCTTGGGCTGTCGGTTTAAGCACATATTTGTCTGCATAATCCCAGGTAAAAGTCCAAAACGGTCGGTTAATTGATTCTAATGGATCTTTAGGATCTGAAACACTAGCACTATTTTCAGCAGGTGTTGATGAACAGGCAGAAATAACTAATGCCAGTAGAATGACAACAATTTTTTTTGTTGGATTATTGAACAAATAAGAAAATATAGCGGCTACTTTCACTTAGCGTCCTTGATATTGAGTAAAAAAATAATGACGCAGTTTACCACGCAAAAATGCAATGCAACATAAAAGCTTTAACTATTTATCTGCGGAAAAACCATAAAATGATTGGTTTTAAGAAGGCGATGTTTTATTTCTGTGGACAGATATTAACATCTCAGCTTCAGCAAGTGGGATGTCACATTCTCGAACGACCTCATCGATCTCTGCGCCTAACTCAACGAGTTTAAAAGCACGTGAATAGAGTTTATCTTGCGGTTGCTGATTTTGAAATTGATCTATTAATTGCTTTTGTAGCCCACTCTCTTGTTGCAGTATTTTAATACGATGTTCAAGTTGTTTACTGACTTGCTCGTTTTCTAACTGCAGACTTTCAAGCTTATTATTAAACTCAAGCAATTGTTTATTTACGCTATTTTGCGTCGACTGTAGTTCATTTATAAACAACTCTTGCGTTTCAAGTTGTGTTTTCAGCACTTTATTAGTTCGATGAAAATAATTTTTTTGGCGATAAATATAACCAATTAGCACTATAAAAAGCACAAAACTGCTAACTAAAATCAAAAGTGGCGAGATAATAAACATAAACGCTTCTTAAACCATTACAACTAGATAAAGCCTGATAAGCCAGGCTTTATTTAAAGAGACTCAGTAAACAGCCTAGAACTGTTTAAGTTCATCCCATTCGTCGTCAGAAAGTAACTGATTTAGGTCGACTAAAATCAATAACTCACCTTCTCTGTTTGAAACACCTTGAATGAATCGTGCACTATCGTCATTACCAACATTCGGAGCATCATCTATCTCAGAATTTTTTAAGTAAACGACTTCAGCGACACTATCTACCAAGATACCAATAACTTGTTTTTCGGCTTCAATGATAACAATACGTGTATTATCAGAAATATCCGCAGGTTTAAGCCCAAAGCGTTGTCTTGTATCAATGACAGTAACAACGTTCCCTCGCAGATTAATGATACCTAATACATATGTAGGTGCACCTGGCACCGGTGCAATTTCACTATAGCGCAAGACTTCTTGCACTTGCATTACATTAATACCGTAGGTTTCACTATCAAGTTTAAAGGTTACCCATTGCAACACTTCATCGTTGTCTACGTTTTCCTTTGCATTACGTCTATCATCAGCCATACAGCCTGCCTCTTAAATATCTTATTGAAAATCAATCTGTTTGATTATTCTTCTAGTGTATATAGTATAATACTATCTGGAGATCTAGCCATTAATCTTGGTTAATATTTGCACCTGCGTCAAGTAACTTGATCAAAGACTCGACATCAAGCAGTGCACACATACGTTCTTTGACTAAACCGGCTAACCAAGGTCGTTTGTTCGGTAGGTCTAACCATTTTACATCTTCTTGCTCTAACGTCACTGTATCGACTAAGGTTTCCGCCGATAATCCCCAATGACTATTACCTAGCATGACAATATATTGATAGTTTAGCGAATTTATTAATGCTTCGTCACATTTTTCTGGCATTACCCATAAAGCAGTATTCACTACGTTAATTTTTTCATCTCGATGTAACATAACACCGGTAAACCATTTAGGCTTACCCATTAGACTCGTTGTTTTGTCTTCGTTATGTATGCCCCCCAATTCAATCAACGGCACTGCAATCGTTAAACCAGCAACATTAAAGAACATCGCTTGAAAACTACCCTTTCGATAATTTTTACTCTGATGAACAATTAACGGCTGATCACTTTTTCTTGTCTTAAGCGGTTCATCAAGAGTCAATTGTGTTTTTTCTTCGACTTTGTCCTGAACTTTTTCTTCAACTATTTTAGGTCGTTCATTTTTTACTGAGCTTTTTACAGTATAAACAGGTTCATCTATTGGGTCGGCAATACGTTCAGTAATATCAACTTTTTGCAAAAGTTTTTCTAACGGTTGCTGATATTTTGCTTTTACAGAAATAATTGGCAGGTCAGATTCTTGCTGATCTTCAGTCAACAATTCTGATAAATAATTCTGCATTAGTTTCTTACTTGCAGCGAGTGACTTTGCCATTGGACAATTAACCTAATTTTTGCAGTTCTAATAAACTGCTTAGTAGTTTTTTATATGCACTAACACCACGTGTTAACGGTGCGTAATCTGAAGGTACCTGCATTGCATAACTGGCATTTCTAAAATTAGTATCTACCGGTATAACACCGGCCCAAACACTATCATCGTATAGCTCTTGTAACTTTCTATAGGTCAGTAATGATGCTTTAGTACGTTTATCAAACATAGTCGGCACTATGGTATATTTAAACGGCTTATCTTGCTCAACTTGCATAATATCCATTGTTTTCATCATGCGGTCTAAGCCTTTCAAGGCTAAGAACTCAGTCTGCACTGGCACAATAATACGTTGCGATGCCGCCAAAGCATTCACCATAAGCACACCTAAAATCGGTGGACAATCAATTAAGACATAATCATATTCATCGGCTATTTTTATCATCGCTTTTTTCAACACTAAGCCCATACCACCTTTATTACCGAGTGAACGGTCTAAAGTAGCTAAGCCCATCGTTGCCGGGAGTATATCTATATTGTCGTATTTCGTTGGACATAAACTTTGCATTATTTGTTCTTTCGTTGAAACTTGAACAAATAAATCGTAAACACTTAACTCAAGATCTTCAGATTCGATACCAAAATAATAACTCAAAGAAGCATGGGGATCAGTATCTACCAACAACACTTTATAGCCCTGCTCAGCTAATAAGCCACCTAAGGAGATTGTTGTTGTGGTTTTACCAACGCCACCTTTTTGATTTGCTACTGTCCATACTACCAAGTTGCTAACCTACTTATTTCGTTGTGCTAATTATTGTTCTGCTCAGAAGAGGGGTTATCATCTTCTCGTGTTGTAATTCTAATGCCACCATTATCAAGTCTTATGATACGTATTTCATTATCCTCATCATCACCATTATCTATCTGCTTTATGGCTTCGACGTCTTTAATGCTGATGGTAGGGGTCGCAAGTAAATTTGACTTTTCTAAACCATATTTTGATATAGCGATAACAACACGACGGTTTTGCGCGCGGCCTTGTGCTGTTTTATTGTCTTCTCGTGGATAATATTGCCCATACCCCTCAATAGCCATACGAGCAGGATCAAGGGATAAGTCTTCAAGCACTCGTAAAATAGCCGTTGCTCTAAAAACTGATAATTCCCAATTTGAAGAAAATATCTCAGTATTAATCGGTTGGTTATCAGTATAGCCTCTTATGCGAATAAAATTGCTGGATGAACCAATTACATCATAAATAACCGCAAGTATTGTTGTTGCATTGTTGGTTGCTGATGATGAGCCGCTGGGGAAAAGCATACCACTGTTTAATTCTATTTCTAACCAATCGCCATCAATCTGCAGTTGCGCATAACCTGATTCGATTAATTCATACAAGGCGGTATGTAATTCTTTTTCTAGTGACGTTAGATTTGTGCCTACCTGACTGTCAGAAACATTAGAAAGTGTTTTCTCTCCGTCAAAAAGTTCAGGGCCAGCGACATCTAAAATGCCATTACCATACAAGCGCTTATTAGTTTTTGAGCTGTTAACATCGAGGATATCGTCACCATGCCCCCGATTTTTAGGTAGTTTATTATTGGCTTGAAAAACTTTACCTATCGATTCTGTCGCGGTTTGATAGGGCTCTTCATCAACCATTGCCATTGCATATAAAACAACAAATAACGCAAAGAGCAAGGTCATATAATCGGCGTATGAAACTAACCATCTGTCGACATTATCATTTTCGACTGAATGTCGACGTTTCCTTAAGTGGTTCATTGCTCTAACCGAAAGGCCGACAACTTATTTTCAATGGCATGTGGATTTTCTGCTAATGCAATAGAAATAAGGCCTTCAGCAATCATTTCTCGGTACATGGTTTGCTGGTGAATAATAGCCTTTATTTTATTAGCAACGGGCAGATAAATTAAATTGGCAAAACCAACGCCGTAAATAGTCGCAATAAAAGCCGTTGCAATACCTTGTCCAAGTAAAGTGGGATCGGTAAGGTTACTCATCGCATGAATGAGGCCAAGTACCGCGCCTAAAATACCTATGGTAGGACTATAACCGCCCATAGACTCAAAAACATGAGCAGAGCGTAAATTATGCTCGCGGTAAAGATCTAAATCTAATTCTAATGAGATACGCAAGTTGTCTACTTCTATACCATCAACTAATAAGTTAAGCGCTTTATTGGTATAAAAATCTTGTTCTTCTTCGGCAATATTTTCCAGTGATAAATATCCAGATTCTCGTGCTTTTTCAGACCAATAAACTATCGAATCAATACCTTGGTCAATATCATACTTGGGGGGATAAAATATCCACTTTAATAAAGACAACGCATGAAAAAATTGCGCTGAAGATGACTGTAACATTACAGCCCCTAAAGTACCGCCAAAGACAATGATAAAGGCAGGTAACTCGAATAACGCAGCGAGGGAGCCTCCATCGAGAATAAAACCTAAATATATGGCCGTAATTGCGACAAAAAGCCCGGCAATGGTTAACTTATCCATGGTCCACTTCCTTGATAATACTTTGGCTGATATCTTCTAATGCTAAAGATAAAACAGAAATACCTGCGACAGTAACGGCTTGCGGCATACCATAAACCACACAAGAAGCTTCGTCTTGTGCCCATATTGTCGCCCCTTTACCTTTTAACATGCGAGCACCTTCTCGACCATCAGAGCCCATACCGGTCAATACAACACCCAATACTGAGCCACCAAACACCTTAGCTGCTGAGCCAAAACTCACATCAACACTTGGTTTAAAAGCAATCTTTTCAGACTTATCTTCTATAATTTTTAATTTGGCTAATTTTGGCGTACCGTCAATAATCATTTGCCTGCCACCAGGCGCTAGGTAAGCACAACCAGGTTTTAAAATATCCCCATCTGCTGCTTCCTTTACGTTAATATTGCACAAGGTATTTAAACGATTGGCAAAAGCAAAAGTAAAAGCAGCGGGCATATGCTGTATTAAAATAATGGGTAATGGAAAATTTTGTGGCAATTGCGTTAATATTTTTTGTAAGGCAATTGGTCCCCCCGTTGATGTACCTATAGCGAGTAGTTGGTAACTTTTACCTGAGCTTCTTTTAACAACCTGACTGCGAATACTTTCGCTTTGACTCGGTTCAGTTTTAGTTGTACGCAGAGGAGTTCTCGATTGAATGTCGAATTTATTTACGGGTTTACTCACCGGATTAGTGGCCGTTGAAGATAGGCTAATTCGTGACGCATGAGCTTTTGCTGCCAATTTTCTTTTCAATAAACCGTTAGTCTTCGCTAATTGAACCACTCGTTGACGCAGCAAACTACCTGCATCATCAGTTGTTTTGGCTATTTCACTAAATTTTTTCGGGAGAAAATCAAGTGCTCCGGCTTCTAAGGCCTCGAGGGTCGCATTAGCACCTTGATGAGTGAGCGATGAAAACATTAATATTGATGTTGGCGCTTTTGCCATTATTTGTTTCACCGCTTCAATACCATTAAGTAATGGCATTTCTATATCCATAGTGATCACATCAGGCTTTAATGACACAGCCTTTTCAACAGCATCTTTACCATTTACAGCAACATCAATAACAGTAAGGTTCGGATCTTTATTTAAAATATCGGTAACTCGACGTCTAAAGAAACTCGAGTCATCAACAACCAACACCTTATAGGGCATTTATTATCTCATTTGTTATTATGAATGAAAAAGCCCTAATAAAATTTAATAGGGCTTTGTTATACGTTAAGAGCGTAATTTTTTATTAACAACAGATTTTTTTGCGTAAAACTTCAGCATATTAGGCACATCGATAATTAACGCTATACCACCATCACTGGTAATTGTTGCGCCGGCCATACCTGGTGTACCGTGTAATAGACGGTCGAGTGGCTTTATCACCACCTCTTCTTGACCAATTAGACTGTCGACCACAAAGCCAATTTGCTGATTGCCCAATTGAACAATAACCACATGACCTTTTTCTCTTGGCTTCTCAACAAAATCACGTACTAACCACTTATCTAAGTAGAAGAGTGGAATCGCCTTTTTACGAACAATAATGGTTAATTGTCCATCAACAACGTTGGTCGTGGTTAAATCAAGATGAAATATTTCATTAACACCAGCAAGTGGTAAAGCAAATGTTTGCTTACCGACAATAACCATTAATGTCGGTAAAATAGCTAACGTTAACGGTACTTTAATCTCTAAGATTGTACCTACGCCCATTTCAGAATCTATACTTACCGTACCGTTTAACTGGGTAATCTTAGTCTTGACTACATCCATGCCAACACCACGTCCTGAAACTTCTGAAATCTCAGTCTTGGTAGAGAACCCTGGAGCAAAAATTAAACTAAAGGCTTCTTTATCTGTCATTCTAGCAGCAGAGTCAGCGTCAAGAACACCACGAGTAATCGCAATTTCTTTGAGCTTTTCTGCATTCATGCCTGCACCATCATCTCTGATGGTTAATAATATATGGTCACCCTCTTGAGAAGCAGAAAGCACCACTACACCTTCTCTTGGTTTCCCCAATGCTTCGCGCTTATCAGGCATTTCTATACCGTGATCTACAGAGTTTCTCACTAAATGAACTAATGGATCAGCAAGTGCCTCAACAAGGTTTTTATCCAGATCGGTTTCTTCACCTTTGAGCACTAATTTAATTTCTTTGTCTAAACTGCGTGCTAAATCTCGAACAACTCGAGGAAATCGTCCAAAGACTTTCTTGATTGGCTGCATACGGGTTTTCATTACCGCACCTTGCAAATCAGTTGTTACCGCATCAAGGTTAGAAACAGCTTTCGTTAAATCTTCATCCTCTTTGGTTAAGCCCAAACTTGTTAAGCGATTTCTCACTAAGACAAGCTCACCAACCATATTCATAATTTGATCGAGACGTTTAGTGTCAACCCTGACAGTCGTTTCACCCTGCATTGCTTTAGCGGGTGCTTTTTCTGGCACTGGCGCTTTAGCGACAGGTTTAGCTGCAGGAGCCACAGGTGCTGGCTTCGCGGCTGATGTTTGAGCAACAGGTGCTGGTGTTGGTGCGCTAGGTGCTGCAGTAACAGATAATTTCGGCGCTTGACCTTGACCATGTAATTCGTCTAATAAAGCTTCAAAGTCATCGTCACTTATTTCATCTGATGAACTGCTATTCGATGAAGATGGTTTACTTGAATTATTAGCAGCGACTTCAGGCGAAAAAGCACCTTGACCGTGAAGTTCATCGAGTAAGGATTCAAATTCGTCATCTGAAATATCATTGCTGTCTGAAGACGTTGCTGTTGCTGCAGTTGCTGGCGTAGAAGCTGAGCCACCACCATGGAGTTCGTCGAGAAGTCGTTCAAATTCATCTTCTGACATTTCATCGCTAGAAGAACTTTCGCTTTCATGAGTAACTACTGCTTCAACAGCGACTGGCGCAGGCGCTTGCTCTTTGCCTTCTGGTTGGCTTAAACGATGCAATTCTGCAAGTAATTGGGCATCAGCTTTATCAAGTTTCTCGCCGTTTTGAACTTGTACAAACATTTCATTTACAACATCAAGCGCTTGTAAAATAACATCCATTAAGCTTGCACTTACACTACGTTGGTTGGTACGTAACAGATCGAAAATATTTTCCGCGCCATGACATACGTCAACTAAATTATGTAATGCTAAAAATCCGGCCCCACCTTTAACGGTGTGAAAACCTCTAAAAATAGCATTTAATAATTCGGCATTATCGGGGTCGTTTTCAAGTTCTACGAGTTGTTCCGAAAGCGTTTCAAGTATTTCTCCAGCTTCTATTAAAAAATCCTGAAGAATCTCTTCATCTTGCTCAAATGACATCCAGCAACTCCTATTAAAATCCTAAACTTGATAAAAGGTCATCAACATCATCTTGGTCAGCGACAACATCATCACGTTGTGCTGTATTAACGATCGGGCCTTCAACTAAGTTATCACCTACTTTAGGTTTACTTCGCTCTGCATTACTATCTGTCGTAATACCAAAAGCGGTTAGCATACCAATCAAGCTATCCTCTACTTCACGAACTAGATCAATAACTTTACGAATAACTTGTCCGGTTAAATCTTGAAAATCTTGTGCCATCAAAACATCAGTCATTAAATCATGCATACGCACTGATTCTCTATCTGTCGTTTTTAATAATAAATCTATATCAACACATAAACTTTTAAATTCGATTAAATCCAATTTGTTATGCATTAATTTTTGCCATAACGGATTAACAGCCTTTATTTGCTTTTGTATCGTATCCACAACGGGAAAAATAGATTCAACGGCATCCATGGTTTTATTAGCGGCTTCTTCCGTTCGCGTTATAACGTAGTTTAGACGTTCTTGAGCATCGGGGATATCTGCTGTCGCTAAATCATTTAACCTAGAATCTAATTGAAAATTATTTAATGAGTCATGTAGTTGACGAGTCAGCTTGCCTATCTCAGCAAACAACTCAGAATTAATTGGATTTTGAATTTCAGCAATTAATTCATCTGCCTTGTCTTGTTGACCACTTTCTAAATATTCGACCAGTAGCTTTGCTTCTTCCAAAGAAACATGCCCATTTGTATTCGCACTCATGCAAAAACCTCACGTTTAGATTAATTAATTAATTATCTATCTAATTAAGGAATTAACCTAAGCGTTGAAATATTTTATCTAACTTGGCGTTTAACGTCGCTGCGGTAAATGGTTTTACAATATAGCCATTAACACCCGCTTGAGCCGCCATCACGATTTGTTCTTTCTTTGCTTCAGCAGTAATCAGCAATACTGGGATATGTGATAACTTAGCATCGGCACGGATGGCTTTGAGCAAATCAATACCTTGCATACCTGGCATATTCCAATCAGTTACAACAAAGTCAAAAGAGCCTTCTTTTAACATCGGTAAAGCAGTGCTACCGTCATCTGCTTCTGAAATGTTAGTGAAACCTAAATCTCGTAACAAGTTTTTGACGATACGTCTCATTGTTGAAAAATCATCAACAACAAGAACTTTCATATTTTTATCCAAGGCACCCTCCGGTGAGAACATTTTAAAATTGTGATTATATTTATATTCTACTCAACTTTGCCAAGATTGCATACGTCCTTTTAACCTATGCATCGCTTGACTGTGAATTTGGCTAACACGCGACTCACTTACATCAAGCACTTGACCAATTTCTCGAAGATTTAATTCTTCGTCGTAATATAGTGACAGTACTAGAGCTTCGCGTTCGGGTAAAGTGGAAATGCATGCTGTTAACGATTTTTTAAAAACTATTTTTTCAAAATTATCATAGGGATCGTTATTATTCACATCTTCCATATTCGATATAGCATCTGCCCCCGTACTTAAGTCTTCAATACCAATTATTTTACCGGTACTTACTTCACTTAGAATATGATGGTAGTCATTTAACGAAATATCAAGTTTTTCAGCAACTTCAATATCAGTTACATCACGACCTAAACTTGCTTCAAGCAATTTTATCGCTTCACTGACCATGCGGCTATTTTTATGAACAGAGCGGGGAGTCCAGTCACCACGGCGTATTTCATCAAGCATAGCACCACGGATACGGATACCAGCAAAGGTTTCAAAACTTGCACCTTTGCCGTGATCAAAATTATTAGACGCTTCAAGCAGGCCTATCATGCCTGACTGAATAAGGTCATCAACCTGTACGCTCGCAGGCAACCTTGCTAATAGGTGATAAGCGATTCTTTTCACTAAAACTGTATGCTGCGAAATTATAGCAGATTTATCAGTTTGAATACTGTAAGCATTTGGTTTTACCACTATCGCTCACTCGCTAAATTATAGGAAAGATAAAGAACTTTCAACAACGTACTCATACCTGATTACTATTGTTATTAATGTTCTAACAATTGCTCAATAAAAAACTCTAAATGACCTGATGCTTGTTTAGGCACCGGCCATTTAATTAAATTACCTGCTAAAGATTTAAAAGCAACCGCTGCAGGCGATTGTGGATAAGCTTCAACAATTACTTTTTGTTTTCTAACGGAATTTCTTATATTTTCGTCAAATGGAATGACTGCTACTAGTTCAAGTGCAACATCTAAAAATCGATCGGTAACTTTAGAAAGCTTACCAAAGAGTTGCTGTCCTTCTCTTGGCGTTCTCACCATGTTAGCAACAACTTTAAATTTAAATACGCCATGATCTCGACTTAATAATTTCATTAAGGCGTAGCAATCAGTAATAGAGGTTGGTTCATCACAGACCACTAACATCACATCTTGTGAGGCACGGCAAAAGCTTAGTACCATGTCGGAAATACCGGCTGCAGTGTCAACAATAAGTACATCAAACTTTGTGTTCATATCACTAAAAGCGCGAATTAAACCCGCATGTTCAGCAGGCGTTAAATCGACCATAGATTGTGAACCAGACGTAGCAGGAATGATATTAATACCAGCGGGACCTTCAATAATTATATCGTCTAATTCACATTCGCCAGAAAGCACATGTGATAAGTTACGTTTTACCCGCAAACCTAGCATAACATCGACATTAGCCAAGCCTAAATCGGCATCTAAAACTAAAACTCGTTGTCCTAATTGTCCAAGTGCAATAGCGGTATTAAGCGAAACGTTAGTTTTACCTACTCCGCCTTTACCTCCAGATACAGCAATGACTTTTACCGGTGCTGAATTTTGCATTTTTCTTAAGCCACTTGCTTGATCATTCATTTATCGTATTTCTCTACTTTCTTACGAATAGCTATCAATTTAATTTAGTATAACCCTATAATCATTTAATCTGCATATTTTTATAGCTTCAAAATTCACATATTTAGAACAAGTTATGGAAATACAGCTGTATTAGCACTCATCGGTGCTGTTCGCCAATTTATTGGATTATTAATTTGATTTTTCGCGCTCATTTTATCTGCTAGCGTAACGAGTTTTTCAGCATTTGCAACTTTAATATCTTCAGGAACTCTTTGTCCATCCGTTAAGTAGCCTATCGCTAAACCGTTTTGAATCGAAGTGGAAATTATTTCTCCTATGCTAAGGCTTTCATCAAGTTTAGTATAAATACAGCCAGCTAAAGGTACTTTTTTAAAGCGATCAACATTTTCTTGCATAACTCGTTGCTGAGTATTAGCAGCTAACACTAAATAGTTGCGAATTCTGACCCTTGCATTAGAAACTAAAGTAGTTAGGTGTTTAGCTAAACGCATATCACGTTGCCCCATACCTGCAGTATCAATAAGTATCAGTTTCTTTTTGGAGAACTGTTGCAACAATGTATCTAAGGTTTTTGCATCACCAGCAAGCTTTACATCACAACCAATAATTCGGCCGTAAGTGGCTAATTGTTCAAATCCAGCAATACGGTAGTTATCTGTTGAGATCATCACCACTTGGTCTGCGCCATGAATCTGAGCAAACCGCGCCGCGAGTTTAGCTACGGTAGTTGTTTTACCTACGCCGGTAGGTCCCACTAATGAAACCACGCCACCACGATGAATAATGTCATTATTAGTGGTATTAATTTGTTGGCTGATAAATTTCTTCGCTAATAACCAAGTATCTTGGTCATTTTTTTGTGCTGGAATATAACCTGCAATTTGATCTGAAACTTGTTCGCTCATACCCAAAGACATTAGTCGATTAACCAACATCGCACGAGCGGGATCTTTTTGCGCCATATCCTGCCACATTAACCCCGAAATTTGATGTTCTAGTAATTCACGAATAGAAGACATTTCGTGTTTCATTTTCTCTAAGTCGGCGTTATTTACATTTTGTGGCGGTAAGCCATCGCTTACTAAAGACTGTGCTTGGTTCATCACCGGCTGTTGATATGAGTCGCTTGATTGTTCATCACCTTGTTCTTGGCTATTTTGCTCTAAACGGTCGGTGAAGCTTTTAAATTGCTGCTCAATATTGCTTGACGGTGTTGGCGTTGAAACTTGCGCTGAGTTATTTGGATTATTTAGCTTAGCGGCTGCCTGGACGATTTTATCATGCTGAGCTTGATTAATACCTTGACCAATATTTGCAGGTGCTTGCTGAACTTGACGACTTAATAAAGCCGCTAAACTGTCTGAGGGTAAGCGGGTATCTTCTGCTGCCGAGTTGTGCGAAACACTAGGACTGGTCAAAGGATTATTTTGTCTAATATTGACCACATCATTGTCAATCGAACGGTCAAAACTGTTTGTTGCTTGCGCTGTTGAGTTGTTTTCAGGAGAATTTTGCATTACGGGTTGTGCTGCCTTAATTTCTACGTTGTTGTCAACCGCAGCCATTAGTTCAACGCCTTCAGGTACGCGTTTATTTGACATAATCACAGCGTCAGCACCTAGCTCGTCTTTGATTTGTGTCAGCGCACTTCTCATATCTTTTGCTACAAAACGTTTAATTTTCAAAACTAACCCCTTATCAACTGCAATCGCTGTTAATGACTTATTCATTTAACCGCAAATATTTTCTGCTGCTCATTACTGATATCGTAATTATTGACCTATGGCGCTTACTATTTTTATCTGCTTATCATCAGGAATTTCTTGGTATGAAATCACCCGCAAGCCTGGAATAGTATATTTAACAAATTTAGCCAGTACCGCTCTTAAAATCCCTGAGGTTAACAATATTGGCGTATCACCCGCCATTTCTTGTTGTTGAGCACCATCAGCTAATGATTTCTGTAACCGTTCTGCTAAACCTGGTTCAATGCCAGCACCATCGTCGCCAGCCATTTGCATAGACTGGTGCAACATCTGTTCCAACTCTGGCGCCAAAGTTATGACAGGTACCTCAGTCACGGGTCCCACTAACTCTTGAACAATGAATTTACGCAAGGTAATACGAACAGCGGCGGTTAAAATTTCAGGGTCTTGGGACTTAGGACCATATTCAACTAACGTTTGAATAATACTGCGCATATCACGAACAGCAACACCTTCATTCATTAGGTTTTGTAGTACTTTAACCAAAGTACCCAGTGATAAAACATCAGGGATGAACCCTTCAATTAATTTAGGATAATTTTTGCCTAGCATATCAAGAAGGTTTTGTACTTCTTCATGACCAAGTAACTGTGCCGCGTTATTTGTTAGTATTTGACTTAAATGAGTGGCAAGGACAGTTGATGCGTCAACCACGGTATAGCCTAAAGACTGAGCATGTTCGCGTTGTGCTGGTTTTATCCATACCGCTTCTAGTCCAAAAGCAGGATCGATTGTTGCCACGCCGTCAAGTTTGCCAAACACTTGCCCTGGATTTATCGCTAATTCATGATCGTGTCTAATTTCAGCTTCACCGATAGTCACGCCCATTAATGATATTTGATAAACATTAGGGTCTAAATCAAGATTATCGCGAATATGTACCGCTGGCACTAGAAAGCCAAATTCTTGGGAAAGTTTTTTACGAACACCTTTAATACGGTTAAGGAGTTCCCCACCTTGAGATTTATCTACTAGAGGTATTAGGCGATAACCAATTTCTAAGCCGATAATGTCAACATGGTTAACATCGTCCCAACCTAAGTCTTTTACTTCTGCTTCTTGTTGCTGGGTTTCAACCTGTTCAGCATCTGACTTATCCGCTAATTGTTTTTCTTTGGCAATTTTATACTTTCCACTTAAAAAGGCGGTTCCAGCGATCATGAAAGCAAAGAATAAAAACGCAAAGTGTGGCATGCCCGGAATAACCCCCATGACAAACATAACGGCGGCAGCAATATACAAAGAACGTTCTTGACCTAATTGGCTGCTGACTTGCTCGCCCATGTCTTGAGAGGTGTTTTGTCGTGTAACAACAATCGCCGTACCTACCGATAAAAGTAGACCTGGAATTTGCGCAACTAGGCCATCTCCAATCGTTAATAAGGTGTATATTTCAACCGCTCTGTCAAAGCTTAAATCATGCTGTACCATACCGATAACGAGTCCACCGATAATATTAATCAATAAAATTAATATGCCGGCAACTGCATCACCTTTAACAAACTTACTGGCACCATCCATAGAGCCATAGAAATCAGCTTCACTGGTGACTTCGATACGTCTTTCTCTTGCTTGGTCAGCAGTAATAAAGCCAGCATTCAAATCAGCATCGATTGCCATTTGCTTACCGGGCATAGCATCGAGAGTAAAGCGCGCGGTTACTTCAGCAATACGCCCTGCACCTTTAGTAACAACCACAAAGTTAATAATAATTAAGATAACAAAAACCACTAAACCAACCGCATAGTTACCACCAATAACCACAGAGCCAAAGGCTTCAATAACTTTACCAGCAGCATCAGGCCCTTCATGGCCTTCAAGTAGCACTACTCGTGTACTCGCGACATTTAGTGCTAAACGTAAAATAGTGGCAATTAACAGTACGGCAGGAAAAGAGCCAAATTCAAGAGGTTTTAAGGTATAAACGGTGATCAGTAATACCACCAAAGATAAGGCAATATTAAAAGAAAAAAGTATATCGAGTAAAAATGCCGGCATAGGTAAAATAACCATACCAAGCGCCGCCATGATTAATATTGGCGTACCTAAACCAGAAAATAGGTTTATTTTACTTTTTTTGAACTCTTTAAATGAAGCAATTAACTGCATATTACTCTTATGATATTTTTTTGACGCATACCATGAAATAGCAATAAGTAGACCAACGTCGATTAAAAATAATTAGAGTGATGAATAAATCGACAAAAAATATTTAACTTAATGATTATAAATAGTATTAATATTTGAATTCATCGGGGATAGGAAGATTTTTAGCAATCGGTTTCGGCCTTTTGGCTTTACCTTTTTTATGTTCGTTAAGTTGAAAAATAAAAGCTAACACTTGAGCAACTGCAGCGAAGAGCTCTTCTGGGATTTCTTGATTGGCGTCTGCACTGTAATATAAAGACCGTGCTAATGCCGGAGAAGCAATAATTTCAACATTATTTTCTTTAGCGATAGTACGAATATGCATCGCCATTTCATCAATACCTTTTGCCACTAACATTGGCGCACCACCGGCGGTGACATCATATTTCAACGCAACCGCATAATGGGTAGGATTGGTAATAACCACATCAGAGTCTGGCACTTCTTGCATCATTTTACGCTGTGACATTTCATATTGAGTACGACGAATACGACCTTTGATTTCAGGACTACCCTCTGAATTTTTCATTTCGTCTTTAATTTCTTGCTTTGTCATTTTTAACTGACGGTTGTGATCCCAAGTTTGATAGGGCGCATCAATCGCAGCAATAATACCTACCGATAAGGCTAATGCTAAAAACATCCACTGTAATAAAGTTACCGAGTGCTCTAAACTCAGTGGGATCAGCTCCAAACTAAGACCTAATATCTCTGGAAACAAACTACTTAACAACAGATACGCGACAATAAAAACCACAAAAAATTTCATTAACGACTTGAATAACTCGACTAAAGCTTTTATGCCAAACATACGCTTTAAACCGGCTAAAGGTGACAACTTACTAGCCTTTGGCGCCATAGCCTCAGCAGAAAAACTCATCCCTCCCAACATAGTATTGCCAATAAAAGCGGCGACAATAATAATAGAGAATATCCACAACATTGGCGCTACTAACGAGCCTACCGAGCCCCTAAGCACATTGTATAACGCATGAATGTCCATGACTTCTTCACGGCTCAAGCTAAATGACCGTTTCATAATTCCGGCTAAGCTTTCAGTCAACATACCGCCGACCAGCATTATTGCAACAGCACTCCCCACCAACACAAACATAGTGCCTAAATCTTTTGAACGTGCTATTTGACCTTTTTTTCTCGCATCAGCAATTTTCTTAGCCGTAGGTTCTTCTGTTTTTTCACCGCTACCTGCATCAGCCATTAGTTCGCCTTACAATTTATGAGGTAACAGCTAAAATCGAGTGCCCGTTGCCATTGCAATTCATAATGCGTAAAAAAGTTACCCATCGTTAACCACATAATCAACAAACCAGCACACATAGTTACCGGAAAACCTATCGCAAAAATATTTAATTGCGGAGCTGCTCGCGTCATAACTCCAAAAGAAAAGTTAATCAGTAACATAGCCGTTAGTGGCGCTAATGCTAACGATAACGCGGTAACAAACATCCACTCACCCCATTCAACCACTTCTTTAAATTTATCGGCCGTAAACTTGTACTCCCCGATGGGCAAGGTTTCAAAACTGGCAACAATAAATTGTATATAGGCTAAATGTCCGTCCATCGCCCAAAACATCAGGGTAGATAAAATCAAGAAAAACTGGCCAACTGCAGGAACATTCATGCCACTAACCGGATCAACGAGTGAAGCAAAACCTAAGCCCGTTTGCATGGCAATAATTTGACCCGCTAAGGTAAAAGTATTAAGTACCATAACGGTAACTAGGCCAAGCGCAACACCAATAACCATTTGTTCAAACATAAGCAGCGCCGTTTCAAAAGAAATCAGGCTGCCAACTTGTGTTGGCGGGATTGCTGGCATAACGGCGACCGTTAATGTTACGCACAGAAAAATTTTTACTTTACCTGGAATGATTTTAGAACCAAAGCCAATCATTGCCATAATAAGCGCAGAAATGCGCGCGAAAGGTAAAATAAAGTCAGCAATATATTGCATCACAACTGACTCGGTGAATTCCACTAGCTCACCACACTGGGTATACTTGCAATCAGTCGGATAGTAAAATCCATGAGTTTTTGTACTAACCAATGCCCTCCAAAGATAAGGGCTAAAAGTGTCACGATTAGTCGAGGTAAAAAGCTTAATGTTTGTTCATTAATCGATGTTGCCGCTTGAAATACAGCAACGATTAAGCCGACACACAAACCCGGAATAATAATCGCAGACACCAAAACAATCACTAAAAATAGTGCATCACTGAGTATGTCGACAAAAACTTCTGGATTCATTAAATACTCCCCATGCCATAACTCGTTGCGATAGTCCCTATCACCAAGTTCCAACCATCTACAAGCACAAATAACATTAGCTTAAAGGGCAAAGAAACGATCATCGGCGATAGCATCATCATACCCATTGCCATTAAAATACTAGCAACGACTAAATCAATAATCAAAAAAGGAATAAAGAGCATAAAGCCTATTTGAAAAGCCGTTTTTAACTCGCTAATAATAAAGGCAGGAATAATCACGGTCATGGGTAAATCAGTGGGTTGATCAACTTCAACAATACCCGCCATATTGGCTAAGGTTTGTAGATCTTTAATTCTGGTTTGTTCAAGCATAAACGCTCTTAAAGGAATTTTTGCACTATCTATGGCTTGTACTGATGTCATTTGGTCGGCTAAATAAGGTTCAATCGCTCGTTGATTTATTTCATTATAGACAGGCGTCATAATGAACATGGTCATAAAAAGCGTTAAACCTATAACCACCTGATTAGACGGTGTTTGTTGTAATCCTATCGCTTGTCTTAAAATGGCCATGATCACGACAATACGAGTAAAAGAGGTCATCATAATAATCGCAGCAGGAATAAAGCCTAATGCGGTCATAAACATTAATATTTGCAGGGTTACCGTATATTCTTGTGAACCGTCAGGGTTAGTGGTCAGCTTCAATGCCGACATACCTAAATCGTCAGCGGCTAATACCGTTTGACTGGCAAAAAAAGCAACAAGGAGGAAAAATAAAAAAATAAAACCTTTTACAGAAAATAAACGGGTCAGTAAATTTTCGAGTGGATTTCTTTTTGCCATTGCGTTAGCAGAACATTGCGCCGTTTTAGCACCATCGTTTAATATCGAGTCTTTCATGAGTATTTTTCACTATTGGCTTTATTCGCAGAATTACGGCTAAAGCGTGCTAATGTTTGGCTAAGTTCTATCGGCACACCACTTTTAACTTCAATAGGTTCGGCTAGCGTATCAAGTATATTAATTTGTTGACCGGTAACACCGAGTAACAATTGTTTTTTACCCACTTGCACCACCACTAATCGTTCTTTGGAGCCTAAATTTAAACTAGTCACCACTTTCAAACCATTTACTGACGTACCTCCTACTTGAAGCTTTTTTAATAGCCAAGCAACAATAACAATAGCAACGAGTACCGCCAATAATGAAACGATCATGCTACCGGCATCAATATTACCCATAACATGTCGTCCTACTTCAACGGTCGCCGGTGCTGTTTGCGCTATCACGGGAGCGTCGTCTGTTTCAACGACGGTTGTTGCGACGATACTTTCTTGAGCATGGCCCAAAAAAGTAAGTAAGCTTAACAAGCTAAAAAGTAAAAAACGCATCAGTATTACTTCAACTTTTTAATACGTTCAATTTGGCTAATAACATCGGTTAATCGAATACCAAACTTATCGTTTACCACAACAACTTCACCATGCGCGATTAACGTACCATTGACCAATACATCGAGGGATTCACCCGCAACTCGGTCAAGCTCAACAACAGAGCCTTGGTTTAACTGTAATAAATTACGAATGCTAATATGACTACGTCCAACTTCCATTGAAATAGTCACCGGAATATCTAAAATCGCATCCAGTTTACGTTTTTCATCACCCGTTATTGGTGCATCTTCTTCAAGCTCTTCTAACTCAACAGTTTCGGCTTTGGCTGCAGCTTCGGCTTGTTCATCCATCGCTTCATCCCACATGCCTAAATCATCGTCTTTATCACTCATGCCATTGGCCTCAAATTTATTTTTTTGTTTACTGCTGCTTTAATAAAATTATTAATAATCGAAATCGTCTTCTAAAAGATGTAATTCAGCGTCGCTATCTAAGCGCTTACCCCCTTTAGTTAATATCGTTAATTCGTTTTTCACTGATTCAGGACGTTTAATTTTTTCAGATATTTTAATCGCAACATTATCGCGACTACGGCCTAATTTTGCTCTAAACGACGGTAAACCTTCAATTAATACCGTAATATGTTCTGGCATCTCAATAGGAATAATATCGCCCTTCTCTAAGTCCATAATCTTTTGTAAAGGTAGGTCTACAGAGATAAATTTAGTGGTTAATTCAACGGGAACGTCCATTATTTCATCGCGTAGGGCTTTCGACCATCGCATGTCGGTATCTTCTTTATCACTTTGTACACCGGCATCAAGTAGCTCACGGATAGGTTCGAGCATTGAGTAAGGCAAAGCAATGTGAAAATCACCACCACCACCATCAAGTTCAATATGAAAAGAGCTGATCACTACCACTTCGGTAGGACTAACAATATTGGCCATCGACGGGTTAACTTCAGAATCTAAATACTCAAAAGAGACATCCATCACGGGTGACCAAGCTTCTTTGTAATCTTCAAAAATTAACTTTAACAGCATTTGAATAATACGACGCTCTGTTGGCGTAAATTCACGACCTTCAATTTTTGCATGATAGCGACCATCGCCACCAAAAAAATTATCGACTAAAATAAAGACCAGCCGTGCTTCCATGGTAATTAATGCAGTGCCTTTTAATGGCCGAAAACGTACCATATTTAAGCTTGTTGGCACGAATAAGGTATGAACATATTCGCCAAACTTGATCATCTGAATACCATTAATTGATACTTCAGCAGTGCGGCGCATCATATTAAATAAACTGATACGCATATGGCGTGCAAAACGTTCGTTAACCATTTCCAGTGTTGGCATCCGGCCACGAACAATGCGATCTTGTGATGAAAAGTCATAGTCAGACGTGCCGCCAGCTTCACGGGCAAAGTCTTCAACTAGCTCCTCTTCTTCAACGTCATCAACACCGTGTAATAGCGCATCAATTTCGTCTTGAGATAATAAATCACTCACTGAATAGTCTCTTTAATTAAATGCATTGTTTTATCGCATAGCCTTATTGCATTACAAAACCGGTAAATAATACTTTTTCAACCACATTGCTACCTTCAACTTCTTTCATAATTTTATGAACTGCTACTAAAGATTTCTGTTTCAATGAGGTTTTTCCGGCACTGGTTGCTAAATCATCGGCATTTGATTGAGAAAAAGTCGCTAGTAAAGTACTTTCAATTAATGGTACATGCTTCTTTGCCGCTTCTTCATTATCAGCGCCACGTACTAATAACTGTACTCTGATTTCTACAAATCTGTCGCGGGCAGCGCCGGGAACATTAAAGCGAAAAGGTCTTGGCATAGGTACATAAAGCGCAGAGCCTGTACTGGCACTAACACTTTCAGCGGCTTCGCCTTCACTGGCACTATCACCGTCTAGCTCAGCATCAAGTTGCTCTTGAGAAACAGCATCATCTCCAGCCAGAAAAAAATAAGCCGCTCCACCGCCAACAGCCAATATCACAACAGCAGCAATGATAATGATCATCTTTTTTCTTTTGCCTTTACCGTCTAATTCTAATTCTTTACCTTCGCCTTTATCATCAGCCATCATCAAGCCTTTATTATCTATTTAAATGTTAAAATTACTTTCAGTCAACTATATCGTTGAATGGTCAGCGAGCCAATGAGTTTTGTCATTTATGCGTAGTAATCTATACCAGTTGACGAACCTTTAACCAAATTTAGTGTTTGAGTATCACTTAAATCTGAAAATTCATTCTCGTTACCGTCACCACCACCTTGGCGACCTTCACCGAGTTCTTCTTCATTATTATTTTGCTTACTTTGCTGTTCGACATTCGCATCACCGACATTGACGCCACTTTCAGCAAGCATCTCTTTTAATCGCCCTAAATTTTGATCGAACGCTTCTTTAGCTTGCTGATTTTGAACAGTAAAATTAACAACCGCCTGCTCATTTTGCATATTTATTTTTACGTTCACATTACCTAATTCTTGTGGGTCAAGACGAATTTCAACCTGCTGAAGCTTTTGGTTCATCATTACCATGACTTTATCATTCAATGCACCAGTAAAGTCTTTACGGTATACCGATAAGGCTTCATTTTGTAACGCTGTCACTTGCTTGGCATTTGTTGCTGATTGAGCCGTTGATTGCACATGGTCACTGGTTAATTTAGTGATCATTTCCTCCGCAGAAGCCGTAGATTTGGTTACTTCATTATTGGCTCGATGCATATCTCTATTAAGAGTATTCTCAATACTTGTACTGACTTGTTTCTTATCAAATATTTCATTAATAGTTTTTTCTTTGACTTGAGCATCATTGTTAGCCACTTTATCAAGCTGAGTTAAGCTTTGTGCCTGTTTTTGGTTTTGTTGCTCTGCCGACTGATCTTTAGCTGGCTCTTTAAATTGTTCACCGGCATTTAAATTTTGTATTTCAAGGGGTTTCTGGTTTACCTGATTAACCCCACGACTATTATTTGCATTATTTTCCTGAGCTTGTTTTTCACCTGGAACAGCTACGCTTGAAAAAACAACATTATCCGTATTGACCTTATCAGCATCAATTGCTATTTCGTTATCCAAGCTTTCATTTTTAAGGGTTACAGGCAATACCGCTCCGGCCAACTCTTTATCGACCGACGCTTTACTATTGCTGATACTTTGATTACTTTTGTCAGGAATTACAGCTTTGTCCTGATTGGCGTTAAGTGCAGCTTTAATTTGTTCAAGTTCAGTATCCGTAGGCGCTTTTTCCATATCCGCTAATAGCGCTTCAAGATCACTTAAAGGCATCGCCTGTTTCGGTACATTATTGGTTTTATCTACAATAGGCTCTGCTTTTAACGACGTTTCGCTTTGAGCAGGAGGAACGGTTTGAGTGGAAAGTTGGCTATTAACATTCGTTGTTTTTAGCGAGGGTTCTTGTCCTTCACTGTTTGTTTTTTTCTCCAATAATGAAGATAAGGCTAATTCAGCCTCCCCTTGCACAACTTTATCAGCAACGACTTTGGGTTCGCTAGCTAGGTCAACTTTCTTTGATGGCATTTCACTGTTAACCGTTACTGGAACGGTTAATGATTTAGCTAACTCTGGCTCAACGCTAACTTTTGCTAAGGTATTATCACTGGTCGCTACATTTTCTTGGGTATTGCCACCAAGCACTTGCCTTAACATTGCTGCTAACTGTGTTTTTTCTTGTTGATTACTACCAGCCACAACTATTGATGGTTTTTCATTAAGTTGTGATGGTATCGCACCGTCATTTTTCACCGTATCATTTAATAGTTGTTGTGACGCAGATAACAACGACATTAATTGCTCGGTACTTTTATCTGTATTTTCAGGTGCGCTGGAATTAGTATCAAGATTAATTAATCCGCTAGCTTTGTGTTCCGGTGTCTCTTGTTGGCTATTTTCTACTCGAACATTTTTTTCACTAGTCGCTGTATCATCATAAGGCAATCTTTCTGAAGCTTCGCTTTGGTTAATTTCTGTATTAACGTTCTCATCAGAAACTCCACCCATTTCCTTTTCTTTTGGTTGCACATCCGTTGTGGAAGATTTTCCTTGGGGTGCTTTCTTTTCAGCATTAATTTCGCTAGCAAGTTTCATGTTATTGCCACTTGCCTGTTGCTTTTTGCCGCTTTGTTGACTTTGATAATGCTGGTCAACCATTTGTGCAAAATCTTTAGATGAATTTTTGGATGTGCTAATCGCTCCTGACTGAACAGGGCTAAAGTCCTTACTTGGCGAAATATCTATGGCTAATGGAGTAACTTGCGGCATAGTAAACCTTTTTATTTCAATGGTAAATTTGAGCTATATTTACAATGATGACAACGTCGTTTATTGCGAATACTTTTTATATTAGTTAAACAAGCAAGTATTGTTCCACTTAGAAATTACAATTTAATTCACTTTATCCCCGCATTTTACGACGGACAAATTGTTGAGTAGCAATTTCATCAAACATTTTTTGTTCTTGCTTGTTAGCGATAAGAGTCAGCGCTTGTGTTTTTTTATCAAGCAATAGTTCTACCGCTTGAATTTTCTGTCGCTGAGCTAGCCAGAGCTGTTTGCTCTTTTCCACCATCGCCTTACTCTGCATAATAGCAATATCAACTTGCCCAGCTGCATAGTCGAGCTTGGCAATAAAGGCATGAAAATGACTAAACGTCGCGCTATCAATACCCACCATAGAGCGAGCATTCAAACGTTTCATATATTCAAGACGATAGTCACTGACACTTTGTAAACGTTCAAGATTTTGTTGGTATTCAAATTCAGCAGTTTGCAGTGCTTGCGCTGCTTTTTTTTCTTTATCCTGTTCATAGCGATGTAAGGTATTCAGTTGCTTTAATGGCATAACGTCCTCCTAGATAATGCTAAACAGCTAATAAATTTTTCGAAAATAGTGTTAACGTTATTATGTTTAGGCATTTTGCTGGCCTTGTTTTGCTTGCGCGTGTGCTTGCGCTGCAGAAAGTATTTCTTGAAGTTGCGTTAAGCTTTGATCATAAGGAATAATTTCCAACATTTTTTGTTGTAGGAAGAACTTGATCACCGGCATTAAATCAATGGATTGATCAATGCGAGGATCATTACCACGGCTATAAGCGCCAATAGCAATCAAATCTTTATTTTGCTGGTATAGTGAGTAGACTTGCTTTAGTTGCCGAGCAAGTTGTTGATGCTCATCACTGGTCACCATCGGCATAACACGGCTAATCGAGCCTTCAATATCAACAGCGGGGTAATGCCCTGAATCGGCTAAGGCACGAGATAAAACAATATGTCCATCTAAAATAGCACGCGCCGCATCAGCAATAGGATCTTGTAAATCATCACCTTCGGTTAATACGGTGAAAAATGCGGTAATTGATCCCTGACCATCGCCACCATTACCGGCTCGTTCAACCAGTTGGGGTAACTTTGAAAAGACCGAAGGCGGATAACCTTTGGTTGCCGGTGGTTCGCCGACAGCCAGTGCTATTTCTCGTTGCGCTTGGGCATAACGCGTTAGCGAGTCAACCAGTAGCAAGACATTCAGACCTTGATCACGAAAGTACTCAGCAATTTGTACCGCAGTTTCACAGCCTTTTAAACGCATTAATGGCGAATTATCGGCAGGCGCCGCAACAACAACTGAACGTGCTCGCCCTTCTTCGCCTAAAATTTCTTCGATAAACTCTTTAACTTCTCGACCACGTTCGCCAATTAGCCCCACAACGATAACATCAGCAGTTGTGCCGCGTGTCATCATACCTAACAAGACACTTTTACCGACACCTGAGCCGGCAAATAAGCCCATACGCTGACCAATACCAACCGTTAAAAAACTATTAATAGCGCGCACACCGACATCAAGCGGTTCAGTGATACCACGCCTTGATAACGGATTAATCGGCTTATTGTTTATTTGATAATTGCCTGAGTTCTTGATTGGCCCTTTGCCGTCGAGTGGTTTACCAACACCGTCAACGACTCGGCCAAGTAAATCCATTGAAAAGGGTAAGCGAGCTTTAGTTGTCAGTGGCACAACGCGCGCACCCGGTAAAACACCTTGTAAGCTTTGCTCTGGCATTAGAAAAGTTATGTCTTTAGAAAAACCAACAATTTCAGCGATTAAATCGCCTTGTGCCGTTTCGACTAAACATTGGCTACCAACTGCCGCTTTTACGCCAACAGCTTCAAGCGTTAATCCGACTACTCGGACTAAACGCCCAGCAACAGAGACTTTATGCGGGTGCACAAATTCTTGGCAGTTTTTTAGTCTTTCATTAAGGCGAGAAATATCAACCATAGCGGTATTTTGACTCTTTTGTACAAGAAATTACTGATGTAGTGCATCTTGCAAAAACGAGTCCAATACTTCTTTTATTCGAGATTTAACACTCAGGTCGATATTAGAGGTGCTATTTTCAATTTGACAGCTACCCGGAACTAATTGCGGGGCAGCGAGTAAACGCCAACCTTGTTCTTGCACATGTTTAGCGCCAAATTGCTTTTCAACACGTTTAATATCGTTGGGGTGTAATAAAATTTGCGTTTGCGCTTCTTGGCTAGGTAAAGCTTTTATACCCGCAGAAATCGCAGCAATAATAATATCAGGGTTAGTTTTAGCTTCTTCTAAGGTAATCGCTTCGGTGAGTTCTACGACAAGATGAAGTAATTGTTGTTCAACATTTTTTTCGACATCGAGTAATGGCTTATGAAGCTGTTCAGTAAGTGACGCCCATGCAGCTGATTGTTCATCAATACTTTCTTTTGCTTCGGCTAAGCCGGTTTCAAGCCCTTCTTGGTGACCAAGTACCACACCTTCTTCATGGCCAGAGACTTTACCTTCTTCATAACCTTTAGCAAAACCTTCTTCCTTACCCTGATTAAGGCCTTCATCAAATGCAGCTTGACGAATGTTTTCAATATCTTCTGCCGTTAATGGCGCGATTTCTTCTTCAACAAAATCTTCAGGGGGCTCGAAACGCCAAGCGGCTTTCTTTCCCATAGCATTGGTTGTTTCATCTTTAATTTTATTTTCAGATTCAACCGTCGGCAATGACCAAACATCGGTTTCTTGTTCGGGATTATGTTTAATAACTTCAGCATTCGATTTATTTAATAATTTCATAATATTTTATAACAGTAAGTTTTGACTGACCTAAAAATATAAGGTTTATAAGAACTCATCACCACCACCAGCGCCGCCAAGCATAATTTCTCCAGCGTCAGATAATCGTCGAGCAACAGATAATATTTCTTTTTGTGCGGCTTCAACTTCACTAATACGCACAGGTCCCATAGCTTCAAGGTCATCTGCCAGCATTTCAGCGGCACGTTTGGACATATTAGCCATAATTTTTTCTTTCAGCACATCATCTGCGCCTTTAATTGCTTTCATCAACGCATCTTGTTGTACTTCACGTAATATCGCTTGAATACCACGGTCGTCTACATCGGCAAGGTTTTCGAAAACAAACATCAAGTCTTGAATTTGTTGACTCATCTCTTCGTCATGTTCACGAATTGAATCCATTAGCATACCTTCAACATTGGTATCCAAATAGTTCATAATGTCAGCTGCTGCTTTTAAACCGCCCATTTTAGCGGCTTGTGCACCTGCTTGACCGGCAAACTGTTTTTCCATAATTTCATTAAGTTCTTGTAATGCTGCCGGTTGAACTTCTTCAAGGTTGGCAATACGCATCATTAAATCTAAACGCACTTTTTCGGCAAACTGGCTCATAATTTCAGCCGATTGATCAGGGTCTAAATAGGAAAGTACAATGGTTTGAATTTGAGGATGCTCGTTACGAATAATATTGGCTACTTGTTTTGAGTCCATCCATTTCAATGAATCTAAACCTTTTGCGCCACCTCCCATGACAATTTGATCAATTAAATTACCGGCTTTGTCTTCACCTAATGCTGCAGTTAATGCCTTGCGAACGAATTCTTCACTTTGGAAGCCAATGGTACTGAAGTTTTGTATTTCATGGATAAAGAGCTTATGAACAGCGGTAATTTTTTCTTGGGTGAAATCTTCCATGGCAGCCATAACCATGCCCACTTGTTGAACCTGTTTAGGCTCTAAGTGTTTTAATATTTGCGCGGCATCTTCTTCAGATAAGCTTAGCAATAATATCGCAGCTTTCTCTGCACCATCAAGTTTGTCAACGTCAAAACCCTTAGGTGCAGGGGCTAACTCTTGCATTTCATCACTCATCTTCGTTCAACCAACTTTTAACCACTTGAGAGGAAAGTTCAGGCTCATTAGCAACAAGCGCTCGAACAGCTTTTAGTATATCTTCATCGCGATGTAAATCAGGTAATTGTAAACTACCATCAGGCGCGAAACCTACTGCCGCCGCATCAAAATCTGATGTTAGCATATCCATGGTTTCATCACCCAAATCAATGTGGCTATCAAGTGATTTATCACCGTAGTCATCAGGTGTTTGATCTGGGTTAATAAGACGTTTAAGCATAGGTTTAACAACGGCAAGTATCAATACAATAATGACTAATGCGCCCATGCCTAATTTGAAAAACTTTAATATGTCGGCATTCTCATAGAAAGGAACTTTAGGAGCATCCTCAATAATTTGACGAGAGAATGGCAAGGTAACGACTTCTAATACATCACCACGTTGTAAATTAAAACCAATACTCCCTTGTAATAAGCGACGAATATTTGACATTTCTTCAACAGATCTCGGTGAATCGGTAATCGCGCCTTCAGCATCAGCAGTTGCCAAGTAATCAAGTGCAACAGAAACGCTTACTCGACGAACGACACCTGCTTGTTGTTTTGTATGGCTGATAGCTTCGTCTAATTCATAATTTTTTGTTGATTCAAGGTGTTTACGACCAGGCATTGATCTTTGTTGTGCACCACCATTCGCATTTTCTGGAATATTTGAATCAAGTGGTGGCTGATTGCTTAACGCTCCAGGAATACCACCAAGTAAACCGCCAATCGTGTTGTCTTCGACTTTCATTTCACTGCGCAGTGCCGGTAAATCTGAATTATAACGACGCTGCATTTCTTCACTTGAGGTAAAATCCATAGTCACATTAACTTGTGCGGTGTAGTTCCCTAAGCCAACAACAGGGATGAGTATGCTGTCTATTTTGTTTAAATATTCATTTTCTCTTTTTTTCTCCATTTCAAACTCTTTGCGTGAGCGAGAAGAAACAGAGGTTTGTGAACCTGAATTAAGTAAACGACCATTTTGATCTGTCACTGTAACTCGGTTAGGCTCCATTCCCTGAACGGCAGAAGCAATAATATCAACAACAGAGTCAACTTCTTCTTCAGATAACATCCGCCCTTTACGCATAGTTAGTACCACAGTGCCAGATGCGCTGCGGGTGCGTTTAGCAAAAATATTTTCGCGGGGTATCGCCAGTAAGACTTTTGCTCTAGAGATAGCTTGCAGTTCTTCAATGGTGCGAGCCAATTGCTGCTCACGAGAAAACTTAAGACGTTCTGTTTCAAGGCGCTGGCTGACACCAAAACCCATATCTTGCATAATAATTTCACTACCTTCTGTTGGTTCATCAGATAAACCTTCACGAGCGAGTAAAATTTTAATTTCTTGATATTGATCACTTTGTACTGAAATAGTGTTGTTTGCTTGACGATAATCCACTTGGTTAGCGTCTAGAAAGTCCATTGTTTTGATTAATTGTTCGGTAGGTTGTTTGGCAAGAAATCTATATTCGGCTTGATTTGCCCACATAATAACAAAAACAGCGATAGCTAAACATATTGCTAATGCCATAATTAAGGTGACTTGGCGTAATAAATCGACATTACCCATAGCAGAAGCAAAGCCTGATTTTTGCTCATCAGCCATATTATCAGCACCATCACTTGCCATTAACCCGGTGCCGCCATCGGCAGCAACCATTGAATTATTATCAGTATCAGCCACTTAATTTCTCCACTACCACTTGATTTTATTACGAAATACTATCTATTTTATACTAATGTATTGTTAAACTGGCATATTCATTATTTCTTTATATGCTTCAACAAACTTATTACGTACTTGTACGGTAGCATCAAAAGCAATACCAGCTTTAGCGGAAGCAACCATGGTATCAGCGAGCGTAACGCTGCGGTCGCCCATTTCAAAAGCTATTTTCTTTGCTCCAGACTCTTTTTGAATATCGTTAACATTATTCACCGCATCTTTAAGCATATCGCCAAAATTACTGGTCGACTTATTCAGCGCTGGAATAGCACTGTCTCCCATGCCAAGGTTATTGCCCATTTTTTCAAATGAAGCCCCCTGCACCGAAGAGTTTCCAAGCGACATACTTTGCATTTGTGCGTATAAAGAATTGGTATCGATATTCATGAACTACTCACTTGTGTCAATTTTTTGCTACTAAGCCTATAAATAACGGTTTAAGTAACGATATAACGATGATATTGCAAGCATGGTGCCAGTATGAGAATTAAAGAATTATCGAGGTTATGGAAGGTTTAATGAGTGAAAACTGCAAATAGCAGTAAAGCCAATATTTTAAATGAAAATATTGGCTTTATAGGAAAATTACCCTTTTGAGCGATTGTTAGGCTGGTATTTGAATGCCCGAATCACGCATTCTTGCTATTTTATAGCGAAGCGTTCTTGGGCTAATGCCTAATCGTTCAGCAACATCTTTACGGCTACCTTGGCAAGCGGTGAGGGTATCAAGAATAATTTGATGCTCTTGTATTTTTAATTCATTACCAAGCATGTCTTCGCTATTATTTTCTAACGCCACGTCAGTAATAATTTCACTGTCGAAATTTTCAATTAACAAGTCACCGGCATTAATAATCTGGTCGCTATGCAAAATAATGGCTCGTTGAATAACATTATCTAATTCACGAACATTGCCTGGCCAATCGTAACTCGTCAGTTTATTTCTCGCCGAAGCGGTTAGTTCTGGAATAGCCATGTTATTCGCTAACGATGCTTGAGTAATTAAATGTTTGGCTAATGGCACAATATCATCTCTGCGTTTATTTAATGCTAACCAAGTTAATGGAAAGACATTTAAACGGTAGTAGAGATCTTCACGGAAGATGCCATCTTTTACAGCAACTCTTAAATCACGGTTGCTGGTTGCGATAACACGAACATCAAGCTTAATTGTTTTACGACCTCCTAAGCGTTCAACTTCTCGCTCTTGTAAGACCCGTAAAATTTTTGCTTGTAAGCCAAGATCCATTTCAGTGATCTCGTCTAATAAAATAGTACCGCCCTGTGCTTGTTCAAATTTACCTGGGCACGCTTGAATGGCTCCGGTAAAGGCACCTTTTTCATAACCAAATAAAGTCGCTTCCAGCATATTCTCTGGAATTGCAGCACAGTTTATGGCAACAAAGGGCTTATCACTTCGGTTCGAATGGTAATGAACGTATTGTGCTAATACTTCCTTGCCAGAGCCACTGGGGCCGAGCACCATAACAGAAGCATCTGTGGTCGCGACTTTCTTTGCTAACGCTAATAGTTCAATACTTTGTGCGTCAGCAACCACAGGTTCATGCCGACTAGTCACATTCAATGGCACATATTGGTTAACCATATTGAGCAGCACTTCTGGCGCAAAAGGTTTTGCCATATAATTACAGGCGCCATCACGCATCGCTTGAACAGCATCATGAATCGTACCGTATGCCGTCATTATCAGCACAGGTAAATTTGGCCAATTTCTTTTAATACTATTGAGCAGTGTTAAGCCCGACATACCATCCATTTGCACGTCACTAACGACGAGATCAACACTTTGTTCTTTAAGCGTGAGTAAAGCATCTTCACCTGATTGAGCTTCAATACATTGATAACCTGATAACTTTAAAGTATCCATCAGGGCTTCACGTAATCCTGCATCATCTTCAACAACTAATATTTTACTTTGATTCATTAGTGTTCTCCCCGTTAACATTGTTTGTGTCTAAAATAGGTAAGTGAATACAAAAGTGCGCGCCCTCTCCTGGCTTACTCACTAAGCGAACATCGCCTTGATGAGCCTTAGCAACTGACTTTACCACCGCTAAACCTAAGCCGGTTCCCTGTGCCCTTGATGTATAGAAAGGTTCAAAAATTTTATTGGCAAGCTCTTCACTAATACCTTGACCATTATCTTGTACACTAATATAAGCGTATTCATTTTGGCAGTAGGTGGTAATGGAAATCTCCGCACCCTGCTTAATAACTTGTAAACTGTTGTGAATTAAGTTTTCAATAGCACCGCTTAACGCACGTTTATTACCTAAGATTTGGCAATCATCATCACAAAGCTTAATGTTTACTTTCGCTTTGGCCTGAACAATTAATGCTTCTACGGCGTTAACTGAATGCGTAATGAGTTTATTAATTGAAAGTGGTTCAACAACTTTTTGCTTGCCACTTTTTGAAAACAACAACATATCGTTTACTTGTTGTTCTAAGTCGTGCAAGCGCGCCATTAATTTGTCTTGAAAGCTACTTCGATCCTCTGAAGAAAGCTTTTTATTTTTTAAATTTGCGCCATATAACATAGCGGCAGAAAGTGGTGTGCGAATTTGATGAGCAAGCTTTGAAACCAAATGACCTAATGACGATAAACGCTGCATATGGCTAAGCTTATCTTGTAATAAACGCGTTTCGGTCAAATCAGTGATCATAATTAACTGGCCAGGTTGATCACCTAAAGCAGTAATTTCTAATTTAACCCGGCGGCCGTCTTTCAATGACACTTCATGCCAATCGTCGGCACGAGGTTTAAACGAGCGTTTAATAACATCAAACCAAGCTTGACCAAGAATCGGTTCATCGAGTAACAAACTAGCAATTTTATTGGTTTTAATAACAATACCGTTACCATCAAGCATTATCATCCCGGTCGGCATAACATCAATAATTTGCTCAAGTTGATTAGACTTTTGACGAAGTAACGATAGCTCGCCACGGTATGCTTCACTTTCTAACGTATCGCTATGAGCAAATGACTGCGGAGTAAAAGCAAATTTAGCTTTATGAAACAGATTATCTTCCACACAATGAATGGGTGTAGACAATTTAGAAGATGCTGATGAATGTGAAACTGCAACGGCCATATACTTTACTCAATTTAAAAATACCAACTGAATAAAGCATTAATTATGCCAAAGAGGTTTTATATTAATTTACATGATGTTAGAAGCGATTTTTAGAACAATTCTTGCCGTCAAAGATTTGGCTTTACTGTCTAATAATATTCAGTTCAACCAAAGACAAAGACGCTAACCGTCGCGATACTTTCCAGTACAACGGCTGGTGTAATAACGGATATAACAATCAATACACCTGGTTAACGTAGGATATTAGTTCGTGTTTTTTTGTAAGTTATACTTACGCATTTTTTCAACTAATGTGGTTCGACGCATCCCTAATAGTTCTGCCGAGCGTGCAACAACCCAGTCATTTTTCTCAAGTGCTTGGTTTATCATCGACACTTCAAGTTCCGCTAAGTATTCTTTTAAATTCAAGCCATCGTTTGGCAAAACATCAACCACAGATGCTTCTTCTGGTTGGTCAGCAAAACTACTGGTATCTTCTTCGTCATCATAATCAAAGCCAGAAAATAGCTCATTTATCGCATCACGTTCTTGCAACTCATCAGGGTATTCAGGTTGATACTCTTCAACATCAATATGACGATACTTTGCTGGTAATTCACTGACATTAACCACTTGCTCAGCAAACATAATGATCATACGTTCAATTAAGTTAGATAATTCTCGAACATTACCTGCCCAAGCATGTAATTTTAAAGATTCAATCGCTTGCTCAGTAAAACGAACGCTTTGTCCTTGCTCTGCTTCAAAACGAGAAATAAGTTCTTTAATCAGTAATGGAATATCTTCTTTTCTATCACGTAATGCCGGTGTTTCGATAGGAAAAACATTAAGACGATAGAATAAATCTTCGCGGAATGTGCCCGCGGTGATCATATCTTCTAAGTGCTGATGGGTTGCAGCAATAATACGCACATTGGTTTTAATACTCTTTGCGCCACCGACACGCTCAAAAGTACGTTCTTGCAGAACACGAAGTAGCTTAACTTGCATGGGTTGAGGCATGTCACCTATTTCATCAAGAAATAACGTGCCACCCTCGGCCATTTCAAAACGCCCTTTACGGGTAGAAATAGCGCCCGTAAAGGCACCTTTTTCATGACCAAATAATTCACTTTCCAATAATTCACCGGGTATAGCGCCACAGTTAACCGGAACAAAAGGCCCCTTAGCGCGGTCAGATAAATTATGAATATTACGTGCGACAACTTCTTTACCCGTACCTGACTCACCTAAAACCAAGACACTCGCTTGCGTACTAGCCACTTGTTCAATTAAAAAGCGCACTTGTAACATAGGTTCACTGGCGCCCACTAAAGAGCGGAATAACAAATTAGGACCGTTGTGATTTCGCTTCGAGGGTAATTGGTTATGGTATTGATGACAGTGGTGTACTTGCTCGGTAAGCTGAGCATAATTTAAAGGCACAGCTAAACTGCCTAAAACATTAACAGCACCACTTAATAAAGTCGCGTCGAGTACATCATGGAGGATAAAAGGTGTTTCAGGGTGTTTTTTAACAAAATCGACCAGTAAATCACTGACCTTGCCACACAAAACCACCGTAAGAATATTATCAGTTTCTTTAAAATACTGCTCAATATCATCTTCAGGACACACATAAAAATGTTCACCGACAAATGATAATACGGTCGCTATTTGATCGCGTCTGGCAATGTCGTTATCAACGACAAGTACATGTTTTTGACCCTGCATATATCTAAAAAAACCATATTTTTGTTATCTATAATTTTATTCTAGCGAGATATAGTAAATAAGCAACAATAAATTGACACTGTAACGTCATAAAATTGACTTAAATAGTATAGGAATTTTTCACTCGATAAATCAAGTCAGGTACCGAGTCTCTATCTCAATGATAAATATCGCTATCTTCATATAAATATAAAATGTCTAAAGATAAGTAAAAATTTGCCGATAAATACTCTAGGATAATTTGTTGATAGCAGAGTGCTATGGTTAGCATAAATACCAATGTAACAAGCTTGTTTTTACAACGACAACTCACCGATAACACGAATAAGTTATCGGTCACCTTTGCTCGACTGTCATCTGGTATGCGCATTAATTCAGCAGCTGATGATGCAGCTGGTTTACAAATATCTAATAGACTAACTTCACAAATTAATGGCTTAGCGGTGGCACAACGAAATGCTAATGATGGTATTTCCATGGCTCAGACCGCTGAAGGTGCTTTAACAGAATCAACAAATATTCTTTTTAGAATGCGCGACTTATCACTACAAGCGAGTAATGGGTCTTTATCTACAGACGATAAGGGCGCTCTAAATAAAGAATCAGAGCAATTAAAGCTAGAATTAGACAGAATTAATAGTACCACCTCTTTTGGGGGTAATAATATTTTTGAGCAAACGGATCAA
Source organism: Colwellia sp. BRX8-7 (assembly GCF_014077275.1). NCBI lineage: Bacteria > Pseudomonadati > Pseudomonadota > Gammaproteobacteria > Alteromonadales > Colwelliaceae > Colwellia > Colwellia sp. BRX8-7. Next base: position 194,044 of record NZ_JACGVP010000001.1, read on the forward strand.
GTTGCTTCAGGTGGAGGAACTGAAGCTGAACGAAATATTCTTCAAATTCTTCAAAGTGGTGTTTTAGCCGAATCTGAAGACATCATTCAAGATGTATTAGGCTTAACAGGTGATGGGGCTAAATTTAAAATAGATCTAGAATTTGACGCTATTGGCGGCGTATTAGCTTCAGTTGCCTATGCTAGTGGCACAGGCGCCAATTTAACTATGACTATAGATTTAGCTGATTTTTCTTCACTTGATGCTGATAAAACAAAACTTTTAAAATCGACATTGTTGCATGAAGTGGTCCATGCCGTTATGGCAAACCAAATGGACTTATCTAACACGCCTACTTGGTTTGTAGAGGGTACCGCTGAAGCTGTTAGTGGTGCTGATTCCAGAGTCGCTGCTGATATATCAAACCTAGGCGTTCCTGCAATAAAATCACAGTTAAACTCAATATTTTCCAATAATAGTGCTCCACTTTCAACGCCAACTGAAGTGGCAGGGGTCTATTCTGGCGGCTATATTGCTATGCGTTACCTAGAAAATCAGATTGGCAGTACGGGCATAAAATCTTTTATGGGCGCACTTGCAGGCGGACAAACGTTTGATGCTGCTTTAAACTCTACCACAAGTTATGCAAATACTGAGGCGCTCAGGTCTGAAATTATGGCGGGCACTACTTTTGAAGATTTTATTACCAGTGATATAAATACCAGTAATGCTGACAACGGCGCTTTTGGTGGTTTAGATGCATCGGGCGGCCCAAGCAGAGCAGAAACTATCGTCGGCGCAAACGGTGCTCCGACAACGGCTAATTTCAGTGCTTTTTTTGTAAGTGGAGATGACGATAATAACGCTGGTGATTATGGCGCTGGTGTTAACTGGGATAGTCATGTTTTCGACGAAGTAGCCTTAGAAAGTTATAATACGGCATTTACATTAGCAGGCTCAAAAACTAACTTTCAAATTGGTGCAGATGCTAACCAAACTATAGATTTAGCAATTGCCGGATTTTCCAGTAAAAATATGGGGCTCGCTAATGTAGATCTTGTTGAAGATTCCCAATCAGCAATCAAAAAAATTGATGATGCACTTAATTATATAGGTCAACAACGTTCGGGCTTAGGTGCTTTTATGAACAGGTTAGAGTACACCATTTCAAATCTAAGCAATATTAGTGAAAACGTTTCTGCAAGTCGTTCTCGAATACAAGATACCGATTTTGCAACAGAAACAGCGCAATTAACCTCTTTACAAATTAAGCAGCAAGCAACAACTGCTTTACTCGCACAGAGCAACATAGCAGCAGAGTCTATATTAAAATTACTAGGCTAAAGCGAGTGTCAAAAATTTGCCATCCGCTCACGCTGAATTTATTTATTTTTATAATTATCACGGTTAGCACCATTATCTAAAGTTCATAATTTACATTTAACTTCAATCACTTAATAAAATAAATAATATTAATAAAATCAATCTAAATATTTGGCATAAAAAAAGCATAGTTGGTATTAATAACCATATTTTACATAATAGGAAATGAGATGTTGATCATAAATGGCACTGCTGAATTAATGCATGATAATAAAGAGTTTACTAAAGGAACCCGTCATGAGTTCAATATGTTTTCAAAAGAAATGCCTTTTGAACAACAAATCACTCAAATAGAAGAGTATTTAGTCACTCGCGGTTGGGATAATATTGAGGTAATAAGTAACGGTGTCTTAAATAACAAAGAAGATATAACTCATGATGTGTTACTAAAGGCTTATCAAAAAGCAAAAAATGAAGGCTTTGCGGTCACCGTAAATAACCAGCCATTAGTTTAAATTAGCGAATTTTTAACGTTATCAACTACAGCTATTGTTTCAATTCTACAAGTTTTCTATACTGAAGGTATAGCTAACTAGGAGGTGTCTATGACACATGCATCACTTAAAAAGTACCAACAAACCAATAAAAGTACTGCTCAGCAGGCATCACCTTATCAATTAGTTGCTATGCTATTTCAAAAGTTATTAGGTAATATAGCTACAGCTAAAGGCGCAATTTCACAAAAAAACTTTGAAAAAAAAGGCACTGAACTATCAAACGCTATCGCTATTATTGGTGTTTTAGAGGGATCTCTTGATTTTAAACAAGGTGGTGAAGTTTCAGAAAACCTAGCTTCACTTTATAAATATTGTTCAGAACAGTTACTAATTGCTAGCAGTAATAATGACTCTGACAAACTAGAGGAGGTTATCCAAATCCTTTTACCGATAAAATCAGGTTGGGACTCTATTCCACTTGAAAGCCAAAATCAGGTGAGTTTTTAATGGTTGATAGCACCAAAAAATCACTTGATACAATTAATAAAATATCGCGACAAATATTGTCGCGTATACTAGAAATTAACACGATCTCGCAGGCCACTCTTCAAGATTTAGAAAACACTGAAGTACACCCTTCCAATAAAGAAATAACTGAATTAATGTCTAAACGAGAGCTATTAATTACGCGCTTATTTAAACAGCATAAAGCTCAAGAAATAAGTGCTCAACCTGAGTTAGTACAAGAAATGCTTGACCTCGATAACAAATTAACAACTAAATCTGAGCTATGTAAACAAGGCATTTATGATCAAGCCATCAAACTTAAAAAAAGCAAAAAAGTGGCTAAGTCCTATCAACAGTATTAGTTAAACTAAAGTTTGATAATCAAATTTTCCCAATAACGATCCTTAAGTGTTTATCTGCGTTATTTTTACTCCTAATAGCCAAATATTGGTTCGTAAAAACGCCTAACACCTACAAAAGTTTCTTCACCGGAATATTAAGTGCTATGACTTCATTTTATTTTATTTTAAGTATTTGTAAAACTCTTATCTAAAGCTCGGTGTAATTAGCATCCATTTTGTATAATTAACATTCCACACCCACAAATAACACGTTTAATTTTTAACCAATGGTAACTATACTTAGCTTTATGATGGTTAATTTGAGGTAAACAACATTACCTACATAAAAAATGCTGGTAATCTTATATCAATAGCTAATCCATTAACTACTAGTAGTGTTATACAGCGAAGACTTGTTGTCCAAAAGGACACTGCAATTGGAAAAAGACGTTGGCGCCTGATTTAAGTGATCGTTTGAAGAATATTGTCGAAATATCAATACCTGGCCTTGCAAGACAACAAAACAAAACGCAAATAGAAAAATAGAAGGTAATGCCAACGAAGTCATTAGGAGCAGTTCAACCATTGGTAGAGTAAAGACAAAGGGTAATTTAACCAATAGCCAATCGACTAACCTTTATAAAAATAGCATCATTGCTATAAAATCGCTTGTTATTATTTTATCGAAGGATATGCAACTTATAAATCCATTAAATGGCACTAGTCCTTAGCTGGTGACTATTTCACTAATTACTTTTGGTGACTAGACTGTTTACTGAGTAATTTACTGAGAGCAGTTATCTTAACATTTACTGATAATCATCTTCTTAGAGTTTTTTTCGAAGTTCCAATTGTTTAGTTTTGGATCCCACCCTACACAAACATTGAATGATATTTACTATCAATTAGCCATGTTAATTATCGAGAGTTAAAGTTTAATTGGTTTATTGACTCATGCTTCACTTCATAACTTATTAGTTATTTTTTCTAACCACTCCTGGCATATTGTCTAATTGGGCCATTAAATAAGAGCTAGTAGAATTCAAGCCCGCCACAATTAAATCCATCGCATTATACTGAGCATATAAACGCGCCTCTAATGATTCAATCTTACGGCCAAACGCTATACGGTCATCATCTATTCTATCTAATTGACTGGTTCTACTGTCTATACGGTTTTGAATAATACCGTCTGAGTCAGTATAAAAACTAGTAAGCTCTTTTAGTGAACTAGCAAAACCATTATTTGAATCGCTGCCAACAAAAAATTGCTGTACACCACCAACATCACTTTCAATAAACTCATTTAAATCTTCAGTATCTAAAGTCAACACACCAAAGCGATCACTTCGCACACCGAGTTCAGATAAAGACATACTATTGCCATTACCAGCATCAAAACTTTTACTGAGCTCTTGACGTAATTTACCCATAACCCCACGTAATAAAGAATCTCCAGCTAAAGGGCCTGTTCCCCCCTCTCCAGCTGCTCCCAATTGCTTACTTAACTTTTGTAATTCATTATAACTTTCAACAAATTTTTCAACACCAGATTGTATATTAGCATTATTAGCACTGAAACTAATTTTGCTTATATCATCATCAACGTCATGCATTTTTTTTGCAGTGATATCAACACCGTCAATAACATTTTTAAATTCGTTCGTACTACTAGAAACAACCAAAGTACCATCAATGGTAATTTGCGCATCTACAGCTTTATCAACTTCTGCTAAATTTGTAATATGATTAAGCGGATCGACATCTGAAACATCATAAGCAAGACGAGACAAGCCGAGATTATCAGTATCATTCCCATCACTAACATCACTAACGGTAGTAGTAATAGCATTAGCAACACCCGTTTCTTTACTGGTCATAATAAGGTGTTGACCAAGATCATCGGTCACTATAGTGGCAATAACAGAATCGTTGTCAACACTGTCATTAATAGCATCACGAATGTCACTTAAGGTATCGGTGGCTGAAACGGCAATATCAAAATTACTGGTTGCTACAGCAATATTTAATGTCCCTTCACCAACAGCTTCAGCATCACCAATAGCACCAGATATTAGTTTGTGAGATTGCGCTAAAGCATCAACTTTTACAGAGTAATTACCCATTTGAGCATCTTTACTTGCCGATAATTCAACAAAACCATCAGCGCCACTAGCTCTTCGTTGTTGATATTTATCAGCATCAGCCAAATCAGCAATAGAGTTAGAGACACTCTCTAAGGCGGACTTTAATGCACCAATAGCAGAGATATCAGTGGTGATCTCTGCTTGCTGTTTATTAGACCTAGAAACATAAGGAGCAGTTTCAGCACCAACAATTGCACTAACAATTTCGCTAACCTGTAATCCAGAACCTATTCCTGTAAACGTTAAGTCAGGCATAAGACCTCCTCTATTTCTCTATAAATGTAACTAAATTAACTATAACAACACAAGTATACTACAACAAAAAAAACCTACACTTTCGCGTTAACAAAACTACCAACCATATCAGAAAGTTTAGTCACTAAGGTTAAGACCTCTTCTGATGGATATTGTTTGACTAAATCACCACTATTTTTATCAATAACCTTGATAACATCTCGTCCTGAATCTTTATCAACAATAAACTCTAAGCCCCGGTTCATTTCACCAACAAAATCCTGCAATTGCTGCGCCACTTTCTCAAGTTGTTGTGGTGTTAATGGTGCTTGGTTGTCTTCTTTAACTTGCTCATTAACAGAAGTAGCCGATTGCTCTTTGTTATTTTTTTCTATGAGTTTATTTACAGTTGAATCATCTATCGCCTTCGCCGATTCGCCTGTTCCTTTAAACTCAGGAGTTAAGTTAGTCAAACTTACGTTTGTACTACTTTCTATTACACTCATTATAGACTCCTTAGGTTATTTTATTATTGCTCTAGGTTAAGAAAAAAACCTGTATCAACATAAAATAACGACTCTAAATATACTACTAATTTAAACAAAATAAGGAAGAGGTGTAATAGCCTCTTCCTTTCTTACATTTTAGGCTGGACTAAGCCCAACTATACTTTAGCGATTACTCACTTAACCGATTAAGCTTAATGCCGCTTGTGGTAATTGGTTAGCTTGCGCTAAGATTGATGTACCTGCTTGCTGCAATATTTGGTTTTTAGTCATTTGTGCTGTTTCTACCGCAAAGTCAGTATCTTGGATACGACTACGTGATGCCGAAACGTTTTCTTGGATATTAGATAAGTTACTAATCGTATGACCAAAACGGTTTTGCAGAGCACCTAAGCTAGCTCTTTGTGAATCAATTTCAGCTAATGCTCCATCAATAATATCCAGCGCATCTTGAGCGCCTTTGGTTGTACCTAAATTTACACTCCCAACATTAACACTTGCTGAAATTTGTCCAGTTGTTGGTTCTATAGAAGCATCCCCACCTAAAACTCCAAATGATTCTGTAGAGTTTAATTTAATTGACCCTGCAACTGTTGCTGTAGTCGCTGTAGTTAGCGCTGCTGTAGCATTAAGTGTTTTGCCATCATGTTCAACACCTTGGATTGTGGCTGTAGGACCACTCAAGCCACCGATAGTGATATCTTTACCACTTTCATCTGTTAGTACCAAACCTAAGGTATCATCAACAGTGGCTGTAACACCGTGAGCTCCTGACTTTTCATTTACAGCTGCTGCAAGTGAAGCATAGTCGGTAATACTTGAGGTTGTTGCAGAAACAGTTGAGCCATTTAAGCTAAATGATGTAGCTCCTGCTGTACTCAAAGCAGTTATTGATACTACAGTTCTTGCATCCGCTGTCACACCAGTATTTGCTGTTTTTGCGTTAATAGCTGAAGCAATTGTGTTTGCACCGTCATCCGCAGTACTAGCAAACGTTGTTGCTAAACCATCCTTACCTGTTATGGTTAACGCGGTTGCAGCTGTAGCCACACCATTATTGCCAGTACCTGTTACTGCCGCACCTAAACCAGTACCACCAAGTGTTACCTGATTAGTTCCAATATCTGCTGCCGCAATACTACTCAAACTCATAGAAATACTTTCATTTGCATTAGCGCCGACTTGGAAATTTTTAGTACCAAAAGTACCATCCAGTAATTTTTGAGAACCAAACGAGGTAGTGTCAGATATACGTGTTAATTCAGTTTGCAAAGCGCCTACTTCTTTTTGTAGTGCCTCTCTGTCTGAATCAGAGTTTGAACCATTTGCTGATTGCAATGCTAATTCACGCATACGTTGTAAGATATCAGTAGAGGCTGACATAGCACCCTCAGCGGTTTGCGCCATAGAAATACCATCATTAGCATTACGTTGTGCTACGCCTAAACCATTAATTTGTGAGGTTAAACGGTTTGAAATTTGAAGACCTGCGGCATCATCTTTCGCGCTGTTAATACGCATACCTGATGATAAACGTTGCATTGAAGTAGCTAAATTGTTACCTGACTTTGATAAGTTACGTTGAGCATTTAATGATGATACATTAGTATTTACTGAAATAGCCATGTTAAAACTCCTGATTACTTTTATGTAATGCGTTAAATAGGTTTTAGATTTAGAACTATCAAATGTGTCATCAAGTTCCCGTTCTACACCCTTTAACGGCAACAACAGAATTAACTTTAATTTTTTTTATTTTATTTTATCTTTTCTATTAATTGCTTAAAAAGATCAGGTACAGTCGAAGGTTTGACATGAAAAATATCGCTATGATAATTTAAATTACTGACTCCATTTAGGTTAGTAAGCTTATAAACATCCAAAAAAGGTAAATCATTATTTTCACAATGAACAGATAGCTTTAGATTAACATAAGCAAGTAATGACTTAAAACTTTCTCTTTGCGCCTCTGTAAGTTGATCCAAAACAAATGGATGCGGCGCAGGAACACCATAAACAATAAGATTAAAATCATTCGTCTTTGCCGTTGATTTTAGCATATATATATATTTTTCAACCATGTCATCAACAATATGATGATAGTCTTTATTATATTTAGTGCAGTATTTAAAAATACCTTCATTTATTCGACAGTCAATCTCCCCAAAACCAAGAACAATAGTGCTGCCTTTCGCTAAGCCATTAAATAACACATTTAAACTTGCTTTGGACTGATTTTCTCTATCTTGCGTAAAATGAAATATTTTAGCGCCAGTTATAAGAAGGGATTTAATAACATGTTTACTACTTTTGTAATCGACCGTCATACCGTTAGCAGCAAAGCCATGACTTTCAGAAATAAAATAAATGGGTGGGGTTTCACTTGTTTGATAACTCGATCTGTTGCGCTGACGATACTCAAGTAATCCCTTGATAAATAAATGAAACACCTTGTGGTTTTTCAAGTTCAAGTGATTATTTTCTATATTATGTATTATCTCACTTAAAATTATTGCTTGCTGCGCCTCTCCCTCATTATCAAAAAGCCAAAACAAAATAGCTTTACCAATCAATAGCTCGCATAACTGAAACTCATTTAAACGGTTACTCAATAAACCGATATCAGCAAACTCTAATGCATCCTGATAGCGATGTAATAGCATGAAGTTATTAAAAATATGAATATAAACATTTGAATAGTTTGAATCTAATTCGAGCACTTTTAATTGTATATCAATAGCTTGCTTAAACATTCCTTGCTCACTTAGCAATATACTCAAATTAAAGAAGTATTCGGCTTTGCTTGCATCGCAAAAAATAGCTTTCCGATAGTTTTTTTCTGCCTCAAAATACCTACCTAATTTTCGCTGCACATTAGCTAAATTATTAAAAGCGTCACTATGATTACCATCTATTTTTAATGCTTTTAAATAAGTACTTTCCGCAAGTTCCAATTGCCCATTATCACTATAGACATTAGCTAAATTGCTAACACTGCTAGCATGGTTTGGGTTATTTATAATCGTTTTATGAAACAATTTAATTGCAGCTTCATTATGGCCCATTCCATGTAACGTAAGCGCCAACAGTTGGCAAGCATCAAAAAGGTTTGGCTTTTTTTTCAATATTTTTTCTAATATATCAACGGCAGGTTCAAAGTTTTGTTGTTTATAAAGAACACCAGCACGATTAAGTTTTTCTTTAATTCCCATAATATTCTCCTTTAAACAAAAAAAAGAAGGCAATCAATTATCTGCCTTCTTTATACACTTCAAATAATAAAACTAGAACCAAACAGACTAACCGCCAAGTAAGCTAATAGCTGCTTGTGGTATTTGGTTCGCTTGCGCTAAAATTGAGGTGCCCGCTTGTTGCAAGATTTGATTTTTAGTCATCACAGCAGTTTCTACAGCAAAATCAGTATCTTGAATACGGCTACGTGAAGCCGATACATTCTCTTGAATATTTGCTAAATTACTAATTGTATGACCAAATCTATTTTGAATAGCACCTAAGCTCGCTCGTTGCGAATCAATTTGAGAAAGCGCTCCATCAATAATGTCCAACGCATCTTGAGCGCCCTTATCAGTGCCTAAATTTATACTTCCGACATCAACGCTTGCTGAAATTTGAGCCGCTGTTGGTTCTATTACCACACTGGCACTTGTTACCGCAAATGATTCAGTTGAGTTTAATTTAACTGAGCCAGCAACAGTTGCTGAAGTGACGCCAGACAAAACCGCGGCATTTGCTGTTGTTCCATCATGCTCGACACCACGAATATCAGCGGTAGTGCCACTTAAGCCACCTATAGTGATATCCTTACCACTTTCATCTGTTAACACCAATCCTAATGCATTATCGACTGTTGCTGTAATACCGTGCGCCCCTGACTTTTCATTAACAGCTTCCGCAAGCGATGCGTAATCAGTAACACTCGATGTTGTCGCTGAAATAGCTGAGCCATTTAGCGTGAATGATGTCGCACCAGCGGCACTTAAGCTGTCAATCGATACGACGGTCCTTGCATCAGCAGTTATACCTGTGGTTGATGTTTTTGCATTAATAGCTGTTGCGAGTGTATCTGCTCCGTCATCGGCTGTAGTTGCAAACGCAGTCGCTACACCATCTTTACCCGTGATGGTTACTGCTGGTGATAAAGTTGTAACACCGTTAGCACCAGTACCTGCTACTGCAGCGCCTAAACCAGTACCACCAAGCGTTAATTGGTTTGTACCAATATCTGTAGCAGCGATACTACTCAAACTCATCGAGATAGTTTCATTCGAGTTAGCACCAACCTGGAAGCTTTTAGTACCAAAAGTACCATCTAATAATTTTTGAGAACCAAAAGAAGTGGTATCAGATATACGCGTTAATTCAGTTTGCAAGGCGCTAACCTCTTTCTGCAAAGCTTCTCTATCTGAATCTGCATTAGAACCATTAGCCGATTGTAAAGCTAGCTCACGCATACGCTGTAGTATGTCTGTAGAAGCCTGCATTGCACCTTCAGCTGTTTGCGCCATAGATATACCATCATTAGCATTTCGCTGCGCCACTGCTAAACCATTAATTTGTGAGGTTAAGCGATTAGATATTTGCAAACCAGCGGCATCATCTTTCGCGCTGTTGATACGCATACCTGATGATAAGCGTTGCATTGATGTCGCAAGGCCTTCACCAGATTTTGTTAAATTACGCTGTGCGTTTAACGATGAGGTATTTGTAACTACTGATAAAGCCATGATAAAACTCCTAATGTATTAATGTTATTTATTAGAAGCTTTTTTAAAAAGCCTCTTTACTCTTATTGAAAAACAACTGCGTTATTTAATATCGACTTTTGTTGTTTATTTGTCTTTTATTCGTACTAATAATAAAGCATGAACTGTGCCACTTAATAAATGACGGTATTTAATCTCTAGATATAATTAAAGAGGCTTAACCCTTGTACCTTACTAAACGCTTGTTGTGATGCTTGTAAGGCTAATTTTGATTGTTCAAACTCAGAAATAGCTTTGGCAAAATCTAAATCTTCGATATTAGATTTTCCTTTAGCTAGATTTAGGGCTGAATCAAGATGACGGTTCTCTTGGCTTTCAAGTGTTTGTAAGCGAATACCTGAGTCAACACGCCTTGACGTTATATGGTTCATCGCTGAATCAAGCTGGTTAAGTAAGGTGTTGTAATCTACTTGATGCTGTTCTTGATCAATCGTAGAACTTCCTCGCTCCATCCAAGAAATTGTCTCATTAATGGTGTCAAAAACACTCACTTCATCTTGCTCGCTGATGGTAAAGCTATCACCCGGCAAAGGATTGCCGTTTAGGGTAACGTCGATGCCGTCAAAGGAAATGGTTTGACCTGCGGTATAGGGCGCAGCAGGAAAAACTATGCCGGCACTGCCTGTTACGGTTAAATCATTAGTGACCGCGTCAAAAGTAAAAGTGTAGTCGTGCGGCAGCGCACTAGAGTTGTAGCTATCACGGTTAGTTATTTGGGCACTTTCAACCGCAACACCTGAGGTGTTCGCGGTATAATTAGCGGTAAAATTACCTATGGGGTTTTCAACCTTTAAAAAAGCTGCATCGCCCGCTTGATTAGTGGCTATATTAATATTCTTAGCAATTTGTAGCTCTCTAACACCCGAGTCACCATTATAAGCAACACTGCCGTCAACATTTTGGCTGAAAGGTTTTTGTTCGGTTTGATAGCCAGAAAAAATATAGTCACCATTTTCATTTTGACTATTAGCAAGATCAAGTAATTGACTAAAACTACTTTTTACTTGTTCAGCGAGCGATTGTAGGTCTTCACTTGACATACGACCATTATTGGCAAGCAACATATCAGACTTTATTTTATCTAGAATAAGATCTGCATCAGCAAAAACAATTTCTTGCATATTATTATGACTTTCAGCCATAGTAATATTGCGTTTATATTTTTCTATGTTGGCTAAGTCATTGTTATAGCCAGCTAAGGTACTATAAGAAATAGCATCGTCTTTTGCGGTTAACACTCGTTTACCACTTGATAAGTAAGCCATTTGATCATTAACATCAGAGCTTTTTTGGCTCATTTGCTGTGAACTTTGTAAGTAAAACTGAGCTGTAGAAACGCGCATAAAAATTCCTTACCTGACTGCCGATAAAATGGTGTCAAAAATAGTATTTGCTGTAGAGATTATTTGTGATGCCGCTTGATAAGCTTGTTGATATCTCAAAAGGTTGGCAGCTTCTTCATCAAGATTTACACCTGATGTCGCTTGATTGCGGTTATAAGCTTGAGTAAATAAGGCCTGTGCGGTATCTGCTGATAAATCAGCATTACTCGCTTTTGAACCTACTATTGAGGTTGAAACGGCTAAGCTTTCGCTAAAGGTTTGTTTTCCCGCATTGACCACACCTATTTCTTGGGTCTTTGCCATAGCAACTGCATGGTTACCATTACCAACGCCAAAAGCGTTACCTAAGGTAAACGTTTCACGTGCATTAGCGCCTGAACCAGCAAGATCACCTTTAATTTCAATTTGAAAATCAGGTGAGCCGGCAGGAATATCAATAATAGCACTCGCCCCTGTTGCATAACTGCCTGATGCTATGGCCGGCGTTCCAGGTGGTGGCGTTGATGTGTTATAGACTCGATACTCATATATACCGGTAGGTATTTGAGGTGCTGGCAGTGGTGGTGGTGGTGTTTCATATACGTCAACAGTGATATCATATGCACTCGCCGCAACAGGGTTAGTCACATTAGTAATTTCTATTTTACCATTGCTAATATTGTTACTCGACGGTGTCACCGCAATCGCTGTACTTGCTGCGATGGCATTAGCGTCAGTTAATGTCGCTTGCATTAATGCCGCACTGTTTTTGGTCGGTACAATAGTAAACTTGTCACCTGCCTGAAGCGTGCCACCCGCTGTTTCAATAAATGAGAAACCGTAATCGGGTGAAGTGGCAGTATGAGTACCTGCAGGCGTACCTGTACCAGGCATCCCTAGATTTTCGCTTCCACCGGTAGTCAAATTATATAACGTAAAATCAGTACCATCGTAACGTACTTCAAAGTCATCAGTAGATAATAAAGAAACGTCGTTGATAACCACTTGAGGTTGTGTGGTCCCCGTGTTTGATGAAGGAGCTAGCACACGACCTTGTTGTAATTGTGTCGCATTAATATCGGTGAAAAAATTTGCCCCTTGAACACCATTTAGATCTAAACCACTGGCTTGACTGTCGTTTAATATTGACGATATAGACATAGCTAAGCGATCAATTTCTTTACGCGTTTGATTTAAATGCTGGTCTCTAAATTCAAAGTTTGCCGCTAAAGAGCCACCTAACGTAGAACCATTTAATGCCACACGACTATTGCCACTGACTAAACTTAGCTGGGTTTTATTTGGATCGGGATCGCCAGCCTTAACTTGTACTGTCATTGGCGTAATACCAGCAACCAATGTCGTACCTTGTCCTATCATTACAGTGAGTACACCGTTAGCATCTTCTACGGTAGTCACTTTGGTAAACTTACTTAGCTCACCAATTAATCGATCTCGTTTATCAAGTAAATCATTAGGTTGCCCTGTTTGATTTAATCCTTGAGTTTGCATAATGGTTTCATTAATTTTTGCTAATTCATTGGATATTTCAGAAATCTTAGTAGCAATTTGTTCAATTTCACCGTTGACCGCTTTGGTCATATTGTCAAAATTATTAGTCAGCTCATTAAAGTCTTTGCTTAAAATATTCGCTTGATTAAGCACAATACTGCGTAAACCTAAATCATTAGGATTGTCAGCAACGCCATTGAGTGATTGGTAAAAACTGTCAAGTGAACCCACCACGGCGTTACCTGAGGTACTCATTACTTGGTCTAGTTGTGTTAAACGCCCTTGTAATAAGTCAGCATTACCGAGTTTACTTTGATTAAGCAGTTGTTCTTTATGGGAGAATTGTTCGTATAGGCGAGTAATATCGTTAACATAGGTACCAGAGCCAACATAGTTGCCGCCACTGAATAAACCTACCGATGAATTTTGTTCTGCGCGTTGTCGGCTATAACCCTCTGTATTAACATTGGCAATATTATGACCCGTTGTCGCCAGCTGCTGCTGTGCGGCAAGTAAACCACTAACACCTGTGTTATATAAGTTAACCGACATGACTTCACTCCTAACCTAACCAAAACTCAATGCATTTATATGCTGAGCGCTTATTTACTTATTTAGTAAACTGGTTACGGTTCGTAGTGTTCCCTTAATTTTTTCTGCGTATTTGGGATCCGTCGCATAACCAGCACTCTGTAGGTTATGCAGGAAGTGTTCCACATCGCCAGCTTTGTCTAATGCATTTTTATAGCGCTCGCTGTTTGAGAGAAACTGCATGTAATCATTAACGCTGTCACTAATGGTTTCATAAACGCGAAAGGGCTCACGTTTTTTAACCATAGCACCTTGTTCAAATTCAAGGGTTTCCTTATTGATTTTGTCGCCATCCCAGCGTTTATCGGCTTTAATGTTAAACAAGTTATTAGAGCTTTGACCACTTTCTGTTTTGATGATTTTTTGTCCCCAGCCAGTTTCTAATGCGGCTTGAGCTATAACAACTTCAAAGGGAATATTTAACTTTTCTTCAACACGTTTAGCATCTTCAGTTAATGCCATAACAAAGTCTTTAGGTTGCTGATACTGAGGCTCTTGCATGGCAAGCATTTCATAAACAGACGGTTTGTTATCTAACGAATTTACCGTATTAGACGAAGAAGGCGCTCGTTGTGGCATATCAAATAATGCTTGTCTATTATTAGTTGAACGATCACCCGAGTCATTAGTTTGACGATCCTCTGCCGAAATAAGGATCCCTGTGTCGACAATTGACTTGCCTTTATTATTATCTTCACTGAGTAAGCCGTTACTTTTACTGAAGCGATTATCACTTTGTAAAAATGACTGCGGGGTAAAACTTTCAGTGTCACCACCTAGCTGGCGAACGATTAAGTCCGATAAACCTAAAGAGCCGTTATTTGATAATTCTAATGACATTTGTTGGTCATGCATATCACGATAAAATTTTGTACTTTCTGAATTAAAGGGACTATCTGACTCTAAAACGTCTTGTGCTTTACGCATACTTTTCATCAGCATTTGCATAAAAATCGCTTCAAACTGCTTGGCCGCTGTTTGTAAAGCCGCATCTTTTGAGCCTTTATCAGTTTCTTTAGACTGTTGGCGAATAGAATTCAAGCCATTGATGTCTAAAAAATTCTGAGAATTAGCGGTCACAGATGCCTGCGGTGCCAATGAAGTTAATGATGATTGATTCGGTGTAATCATAAGCTTTATTGATCATTAAATAATGATCAATTCTCCTCGTAATGCACCCGCTTGTGATAGCGCTTCAAGAATAGCCATAACATCACCAGGGCCGGCACCAATTTCATTAATCGCTCGAACGAGTGTGTCTAAGCTTACCCCCGGATCAAAAACAAACATCCGGTTATCATCTTTATTAACGTTAACAATAGATTGATTCGTCACCGCCGTATTACCATCAGCAAAAGCATTAGGCTGAGAGACATCTCGTGTTTCATTAATCGTTACCGTAATACCACCATGAGTAATGGCGGCAGGCAATAAGCGCACATCAGAGCCGATCACGATGGTACCAGTACGGGAGTTAACAATAACTTTCGCCGCCGGACGTGAAGGTTCGAATTCTAAGTTTTCTAAGGCAGCCAAAAAACTGACTCGTTGGCTCGCATCTCTTGGTGCATTGACTTGAATAGAAGTTGCATCAATAGCGCGAGCAATAAAAGTGGCGGGATCGTTAATGTTAGCAAACTCGCTATTAATGACTCGCTCTAAACTTCTCGCACTACTGAAATCAGAATCTCTAAGATTAAAGGTAATATAATCGCCAGAAGTAAATGGTGAAATAACTTCACGTTCAACCATAGCACCATTAGCAATACGGCCTACGGTTGGGGTATTAACAATAACTTTTGAGCCATCTAAACCTTCAGCACCTAAACCGCTAACGACTAAACTGCCTTGAGCAACGGCATAAGCATTGCCATCAATACCCATGAGAATAGTTTGTATTAATGTTCCACCACGTAAGCTTTGCGCACTGCCCATTGAAGAAACTGTAATATCAATTCTTTGGCCGGGTTTAGTAAATGCGGGTAACTCAGCATGAACAGCAACCGCAGCAACATTTTTAATTTTTGGTTTTAAATTAGCCGGCATAGTAATACCAAAATTACTTAGCATGGTTTTAAAACTTTGTTCGGTAAATGGACTTTGTTCGCCTGTGCCAGGTAAACCCACCACTAAACCATAACCTATCAATTGATTACTTCGGACACCAGCAACATCGGCTAAATCTTTAATTCGCTGTGCAGAGCTCATCGAACTAAACAAAAATGTTAGCACCAAGACAGTAACTTTCATACTTGTGAAAAAAGTGTTCATAATAATACCTATTGAAAGTTTATGTTCAATTAACCCTACAGGGGCCACCAAGAGCTAGTAAAGAAACTCGATAACCAACCTTGTTCTTGTACATCAGCAAAAGTCCCAGTACCTGCATATT
Organism: Colwellia sp. BRX8-7; assembly: GCF_014077275.1. Lineage (NCBI taxonomy): Bacteria > Pseudomonadati > Pseudomonadota > Gammaproteobacteria > Alteromonadales > Colwelliaceae > Colwellia > Colwellia sp. BRX8-7. Next base: position 210,179 of record NZ_JACGVP010000001.1, read on the forward strand.
CAATGCGCGCATTGGCGATTTTACCAGAAACAATGGTGTTACTAGAGCTAATATCTTGTGCGCGAATAACACCGGTTAAGCGAATAAATTCGTCACCGTTATTTAAAGTCATCCATTTTTCACCACGGATCATCAAATTGCCATTGGGCAAAACACGCAAAACATGTACAGAAATATGACCGTTTAAGCTATTACCTTGGTTAGACTTTGAATCACCACTAAAGTCAGAGCCTTGGTTATAGCCAAATTGAATGGCATTATTTTTAAAGTTTACTGCAGCGCCGCCTAAACCAATAATAGGATCTAAACTGGCACTATTTTCTTTACTCAACTCTGTTTTAGCATTTTTCTGTGCTTGTGTACTTTCACTTAACGTCACTGAAATAATGTCACCAACACGATGAGCTTTTGAGTCAGAATAAATATTATTAACGTAGTTAGCTCTAAACAGTGAACCCGTCGGGATAATAGAGGCTTCTTCCATTTCGGGTAAAATCGGCGCAAAGTCAGGATCGTCAGGTAACGTTTTTGCCTGTTCAACACTGGCACAACCCGTTATTGATAAAAAAAAGATAACTAAGACTAAGTGAATTTTCATAAGAGATTCCTTAACGCTATAACTGCTGATTAATATAACTAAGCATTTCATCAACTGCTGAAATTACTTTTGAGTTCATTTCATATACCCGTTGACTTTCAATCAAGTTAACAAGTTCTTCGGTGGTATTTACATTCGAGGTTTCTAGCGCGCCTTGCACTATCATGCCAAAACCTTCTAAACCTGGAACCCCTTCTTGTGGAGCACCACTAACCGCTGTTTGAATGTATAAATTTTGTCCTATTGGCTGCAAACCAGTCGGGTTAACAAAGTTAACTGTATTAATTTGACCGATAACAGCAGGATCAGGTTGCCCCTGAAGAGTTACAGAGACTTCACCATCTTGAGAAACAATAATACTTAACGCATCAGGCGGAATAGTTATTTGTGGTTGAATTAAATAACCCGCGCCCGGTGTAACCATATTGCCCTCTTCATCCATGGTAAATTGACCATTTCTTGAATATGACGATGTACCGTCAGGGAGTTGCACTTCAAAAAAACCTTCACCTTGGATCATTAGATCTAAAGCGTTATCGGTAGTTTGCATATCACCTTGGGTATGAATTTTTTGCGTAGCCACCACTTTTGTACCCGCGCCAAGCATTAAGCCTGAAGGCATCTCTGTATCTTGTGCAGAGCGACCACCTGGCTGATTAATCGTTTGATAGAGTAAATCTTCAAATACGGCACGACTTTTCTTAAAACCTATGGTACTGGCGTTAGCTAAATTATTAGAAATTACCGCAATATCTTTTGTTTGCGCATCTAACCCTGTTTTACTTATCCATAATGCTGGGTTCATAAATCACCTCAAAAATTATTTATTTAAATTAGAAAGCACGTAATAAAGATGCTGAACTTGCATCAACTTCTTCCGCTGTTTTCATGAGTTTTAATTGCATTTCAAACTGACGTTGCAAAGAAATCATCGCGGTCATCTCCCCAATAGGGTTTACGTTACTTGCTTCAAGCATGCCATTTTCGACTTTGACATTGACGTCAGCATTCTCATTTAGTCCATCTTTTCGACGAAACAAGCCATCAGCACCTTTTGCTAACTCTTGCACCCTCGGGTTAACCATTTTTAGACGACCCACTTCTTCTTGAAGAGAACTCGGTGCTCCTTCAGGCTGAACCATGATGGTGCCATCTTTACTGATATGAATATTATTGACTGGTAGAGGTATAAATATCGGGCCAGTATCTCCTAAGACAAGCTCACCTTTAGAGGTTTCTAAAGCACCTTCTTCGTTGAGTCTAAATTGGCCATCACGTGTATAACCTTCAGTACCATTTTCAGCTTGAACAGCAAACCAACCCGGCCCTTGAATGGCAAGATCTAAATCTCTAGAAGTTTGCATCAAAGAACCACTGTCAAAGTTTTGGCTGGCATTTTCTGTCATGGCAAACACACGAGAAGGCAAGCCTTCGCCAAAAGCTTGCATTGAACGCGCCTGTGCTAAATCGGCTTTAAAACCCGTAGTCTTAGCGTTAGCAAGGTTGTTAGCATTAACGGCAAGCGAATGCATATTTTGTTTCGCACCGCTCATTGCGATATAAAGCATTTTGTCCATAACAGATCTCTAAAATTGTATCTTACAATGAGAAATGCAATAACAGTGCCAGAAGAAATAGAACAGGAAAAGGAAGATGGAAAAATAATCGTTTTATCGTCAACGAAAAGGAACCGACTGAGGTTTTGAAAGAAAGGTGGTTTGATAAAGACCATCCGCTGCTCGGGCATTGACACATAAAGAAGTATTAATGCGATGAAGACATGGATGCCTAAGAATAGCTATGTTTCGCTCTACATCTATACCGTTCATCCTGAACATAAAAAGAGATAAAACATTTTACGTTTTATCTCTTTTATTTATCATAGACTAGATTATTTTAAAGATTTATTTATCGAATCTGTAGAATAGTTTGGTTTAGCTGGTTATCAACTTCTAGTGCACGAGAGTTAGCCTGAAAATTTCGTTGTGCTGAAATTAAGTCGATTAATTCTGTGGTTAAGTTAACGTTTGATTGCTCTAATGCCGATGAATTAATAGTACCAAAAGTACCTGAACCCGCCTCACCAGCCAATGCTTCACCGGAACTAATACTTTCTTTCCATGAAGTATTACCAATTTGCGTTAAGCCCTGTTCATTGGCAAAGTTTACTAAAGCAATGCGTGATAATGGTTCTGAGGTACCATTACTGTAAGTCGCTCGAATTAAACCATCACTACCAATATCTATACCGGTTAATCGACCAACCGCTAAGCCATCTTGCTCAAGCGAAGTCACTTCAAAGTTTGAAGCAAACTGCGTAGGTTCATTTGGATTAGGGCCAAGAGGGTCTAGATTAAAATTAATTTTCACGGTTTGAGTTGGATCAGCACCATTGGCTAATATTGTCGCTCCAAGTGCCACGGTAATAGCACCACCGTCACCTGGCATAGGTAATTGTGCAACAAAATCACCTGAAGAATCAAAGTACATACGCATGCCAGTAACACCGCCACTTGCTGATAACGGACCTGAACTACCGCCACCTTGTGGATTTGTTATTGGCGTTCCTGGAGCTGCCGTTGGATCTGGATCTGTCTGTCCACCTGGATCAGCTAAATCTACCGGTATGCCATCAACGCCAGCAAACATCATCCACTCGTTAGCATCAGACGAAGGATTATCTTTAATAAAGTAATAAGTCATTATATGACTATCACCTAATGAATCAAAAATAGTCACTGAAGTTGAATGGTTAAAAGTCAAAGGATCATCGGGATCAAAGTTACCTGGCGCACTACTAATGAAAGAATCACCCGCAGGTAAGTTCATTCGTACATCTACTTCACTGGTTTTTTGAGGAGCACCAGAGGCCGTAGGAATACGAATAGGCTCTGCCGTACTTAAACTTACCGACGCAGAGGTGCCGTCAGGGTTAACGGGGAAACCTAATAAATGCTCACCCGCAGAGTTAACAACAAAGTTACTATCGTTTAATTTAAACTGACCTGCTCGGGTATATGACGTTTCTAAGGAGTCAAGTTCAGGTACTGTTGCATAAAAACCATTACCCGTAACGGCTAAATCTAACGCGTTATTAGTAAACTGAATACTACCTTGCTGAAACTGCTGAGCGACATCTGCCGTCAAAACACCGTCACCCACTTTTGTTTTACCAGAAGCAAGTAATGATGCTGCATACACATCAACAAATTCCGCACGCGACTCTTTAAAGCCGGTGGTATTAACGTTAGCGATGTTATTTGATGTAACATCCAAATCTTTTTGAGCAGCGTTTAATCCGCTCAACGCTATATTAAATGACATAATTGCACCTCATATAAAAAACTGTTTATCTTAATTATTTCTAATTTTCGAGTATTCACTCTTCATTGAAATAACAGTGGCTTAAATTTATTTAGTTCGAAGAACTATTAATTTAACCTTCTGATACTTCCACCACATCTGCTAGTGCCATGGAACTGCCACCATTAAGATTTAATAAAATATTTCCACCTGCACCGGCTAACGTCACACTATCAACTTTACGATAGGTCATCGCTTGTAATTCTGATGCTTCACCTTCCACTAATCCTGCAATTCTAAAACGATAAGCACCTTGTGGAGCGGGCTCGCCATTTGTCATCTTGCCGTCCCAATTAAAGGTAAACTCACCTGCAGCCACACTGCCAACAGGAACTGTTTGAATAAGTTCTCCAGCGGTGTTTTCAACATAAATATTCACATTACTTGCCGCTTTATCAGTGATCATTTTGCCTTTAACGGCTTCACCTTCAGCCATACCAAAAACATTATCATCAACTAGAACGCTACGCCCCACTAACGAGGAGGCTTGTAATGCTTGACTCGATGACATGGATGCAGCAAATGATGTAAATTGTTCATTTAGCGTTGCCACACCGTCAGTCGTTGAAAACGCAGTCATTTGCGAAATCATTTCATTATTTTCAACGGGCTTAGTCGGATCTTGATGAGAAAGCTCTTTGGTCAGTAACGCAAAGAAATCTTCTTGCGTTAACATACCATTGCCATTATCCGTCGTTGTAACATCTTCCTTTTGCCAGCGCATGCCATCTAAAGGTTTACTTCCGCTTACTGTTTCCATATTTTATCCCACCTTTAATTGTTACTTGCCAAGCTGTAAGGTTTTATTCAGCATATTTTTTGCTGATTCAGCCAATTGAACATTTGTTTGATATGAGCGTGATGCTGAAATCATATTGGTCATTTCTTCAATCACGTTTACATTGGGTTTATAAATGAAACCATCTTTATCTGCCATTGGGTGTCCCGGAGAGTGCTGAATGTTTAAAGGCTGATCGCTTTCCACAATGCCTAAAACTTTGACACCTACGCCTGAGTCATCTTGTCCTGCGGCAGCTTTTTGCATCTCTGCGGCAAAAACCGGATGCCGTGCTCGATAGGTTGCATCAACACTACTGCTAACACTATCAGCATTAGCAATGTTACTTGCGGTGGTATTTAAGCGAACAGATTGAGCGCTCATACCCGTGCCAGATATAGTAAATACGTTAAATAGGCTCATAATTATTGCCCTGCTCCGGTGATGGCTTTTTTCAAGCCTTTAATCCTGCCAGTAAGAAATTGAATGCTGGCTTGATACTGCATTGAGTTTTCTAGATACAAGTTTCGTTCCACTTGTGCATCTACGGTATTACCATCGCCAGTATCTGGTTGATCTGGTGTTCTAAATTGCACACCATTATTGGTTGCAATGCGAACATCAAAATGCTTTTCGTGGGTTCGTGACATACCTGATTGTTGCTTTTGAGAGGCTTGCGCTAAGGCAGACTTAAAGTCCATGCCCTTGGCTTTATAGCCGGGTGTATCTGCATTAGCAATATTACTAGCAATAACTTCTGCACGTTTAGAACGAACAGCAAGTGTTTGTGGGTGAATGCCAAGTGCTTTTTCAAAAGTGATAGCCATAGTGTTACCTCCAAATCAATGAAGATAACTATACAATTTCTATGCCAACGGGGAGTTTAGTGGGGGGATATTAAGTCTTTTTCTGGTAAATGATACCAGGATTACAGCGAACCATATCAAAGTTTTGGTTTAAACCCGTTAAGGATTCCGAGGCGCCAAGAAAGAGATAGCCGTTAGGATTTAGCACGCCTTCAATTTGAGATATTATTTGCTTTTTAATTTCTGGTGCGAAGTAAATCAATACGTTACGGCAAAATACAATATCAAACTTACCCATTAAACTATAACTATTTAGAAGATTTAGTTGTCTAAAGCTAACCATTTTCTTAACCGAGTCTTTGACTTTTGACATACCTTTATCGCCATTTTCAAAAAACATTCTTTTGCGTTCGGCTGATAAACCTCGTGACAAAGCTAAATTGTCATAATGGCCATACTTACAATGCTCAAGCATAGTATTGGAGATATCAGTGCCAATAATTTGAACACCCCCCGAAAACGCAGCAGGATTACTTTGCTTAAATTCTTGAACTGCCATCGCAATAGAATAAGGTTCTTGACCTGAAGAACTTGCCGCTGACCAAATTTTTAAAGGCGTTCTTTGATTTTTAAACTCAGGAAGTAAGCGTTTTTTCAATAGTTCAAAGGGGTACTCATCGCGAAACCACAAGGTTTCGTTGGTCGTCATGGCATCGATAACTGCGGCGCGTAACTGCCTTTCAATTGGACTGAGAGTACGAGTGACTAAATCACCTAATGTGGTAACATCAAATTTCGCCATTAAAGGGGCTAAACGGCTTTTTACTAGGTATTGTTTATTTTCACCTAAGACGATGCCACATTGCTTCTCTAGGAAGACTCTAAACTGATGATAACTGCTATCATCAAGCTGTCGGATTGACACTTCGATATTCCGCCTTAAATTATTATTATCATTAATTAACGATAGAATACGCTAAAAACAATGGGTTAATTAGCATTATTTGCTAGTTCATCTTTCTTTAACCATTTTTTTACTGCTGTGGCTAACTCATCAGGATGAAACTTTGGAATAAAATCTTCTGCACCGACTTTAGCAACCATGGCATTATTAAAAACACCACTTAGCGAAGTATGTAAAATAACCGGCATGGCTTTCAATCGATCATTATTTTTAATCTCAGCGGTTAAGGTGTAACCGTCCATTTCAGGCATTTCTATATCAGAGATAAGTAAAGCCACTTTTTCGGTAATTGATGTATGACACTCGGCTTCTATAGCAAGTAATTGATCTAAAGCGTCTTGGCCATTTTTAGCTAACAACATTGTTAAGCCTAATGGCTCTAGAGCTCTTCTCACCTGATTTCGAGCTACGGTTGAATCATCCGCGATCATAATTACCCGTTCGCCAAGACTAACTCCGACACTCGCATCAACAACACCTTCACTGAGTTCTGTTGAAATAGGACTAATTTCATTTAAAATTTTCTCTACATCTAAAATAGAGACCATTTTTTTGTCTATTTCTGTAACCGCCGTTAAATAGCTTGATTTGCCAGCACCTTCTGGAGGGGGCATGATATCTTTCCAGCTTAACGTGACGATTCTCTCAACACCGCCAACTAAAAAGCCCTGCACACTGCGATTATATTCTGCAATAATGACAAAGGAATTTTCATCTGGCACTATTTCTGGGCCACCTGTCGATTTGCTCAAATCGATCACTGAAATGGTTTGGCCACGAATATGGGCAACACCTTTAATAAAAGGGTCTTGTCCTGGCAGTAAGGTTAAGCGCGGACAAGGCATAACTTCACGTACTTTAAAAACATTAATACCAAAACGTTGTGGTCCGATTAAACGAAAAAGTAATAATTCAAGCCTATTCTGTCCAACCAACTGAGTGCGTTGATTTACTGAGTCTAAAATTCCTGCCATACAAACCTCATTTTACTTAATTCACAAAAAGGCACACTTCTTGATTGTGCTTACAGATACATATTGAACGTTCAATTTTTTGACGTTTAGTGCGTATTCGTCTGTTTTTAATTATTGTTAAACTATACATAAATTAAGCATAGACGAGTATTTTAATTTCCCTAGCAAATAGTTGACAAATTTATGAGCATATTCAAGATATTTATCATTCTTTCGCTAATCTCAGCGCTTTTTTCAAATATAGCCTTTGCCCAAACGATGGACAGACAGCAACTTCAAGATTTTGTTACCCAATTTATAAAAAATAACACGCCATTGCCAAAGCAAGGAAAGATAAACGTTTCAGTCTCTACTTTAGATCCCAGAATTATTATTAAACCTTGTTTAACACCTTTAATCGCAAATATACCTGAAAATCATAATGGTAGAAACGTAAATGTTAAAATAAATTGCGACGACCCATCGTCTTGGTATCTTTATATTCCTGCAAAAATTCAAGTGGTCATACCGGTAGTTGTTGCAAAAAGTATCATTAGTAAGGGCAGTAGAGTTGATAGTTCAAATGTCACCATTGAATATCGCGATAAATATAGAATTCGTGGTGAGAGCTTAGATGATACCAGAATCGTTATTGGTACCAGAGCTAAAAGAAAGTTGAGGGCGGGTGTCATTCTAACTAAAAAAAATATTTGTTTTGTTTGCAAAGGCAGCCATGTCACGCTTATTGCGCAATCGAATACCTTGACAATAAAAACCTCCGGCATAGCCCTTGAAGACGGCGGGCTTGGCGAGCAAATAGCGGTTGAAAATGAAGGCAGTGGTAGAACGGTAACAGGGCGAGTATCGGCTATCAACGAAGTGATAATTAATTTATAATAATGGTTAAGTTATTAGGCTGCTTGCCGATAACAAGATAGTGAATATCAACCCGTTATCTATAGGATAGTATTATGGCTATAAATATCAATAACTTGTCAAACAACAGTCAGGTAAAGCAAAAGCTTGATCAACAAGTACAAGTCAAACAGCAAGCCACACAAAATGCAGCAAGTAGTGAACAAGGAAGATCTGTAGGTAAAGATTCAGTCTCTTTAACACCACAAGCTCAACAGTTAAATGAGTTACAAAAGAAAGCGAATGACGCACCAGCCGTTGATCAGAAAAAAATCGATCAACTCAAAAAAGCCATTGCAAATGGTGAGTATAAAGTTGATCCTGAAAAGCTTGCTGCCAGTATAGCAAATTTCGAATTTAAACTAGGCTAACAGTTTACTGTTAACCTAATCACAGGAGTTACACCTGATGACAGCGTTAGCAGCAGAGCAATTAATTGCTCAACAGTTACATAACCTACAGCAGCTTGAAGAGCTGCTCAGTGTTGAAAAAGAAGTCTTACAAAAACAAAGCCCACAAGCATTAACTGCCGTGACTGAGCAAAAAGAGGCTTTGCTAAAAGCCATACAGCAACTTGATGAACAAAACGCTCAAAATATTATTTTGAAAAACGAAGTTAAATCAGGTATTCATCAGCAAGAGATTGCTGAAATTGAAGCTATTTTACTGCGTTGTAAAGACAAAAATCAGGTTAACGGTCAAATCATACAGCAATCTTCACTTGCCGCTGAACGCATGAAAAACTCCTTGCTTGAGAATCATAACCGCTCATCAATGACCTACAATAGTAAGGGCAAGAAAAGTGGTGGCCTTAGCAGTTTAGGCATTAAAGCTTAGTAAAAACAACACGCTAATTAACAACAAAAAGCCTCAACTTAATAATAAGCTGAGGCTTTTTTTACAGAAAAAACTAAAACGACTTTATTAAACGAGTTTAGCTTGGCCGCTCAGCTCCCCTTTGGCAACTACGATAGCTGAGCGTAAACTTGTCATTAATGATGAGTAAGCTAAGCAAGCCTAACCAAATAGCTTCCCTAGTTTTTCTTTTGCTTTATCTTTGAGCTTATCTTTTTGTTTATCTTCAAACTCTTTCTTTTTCGCTGCGACGATATCTGAGTTAATCAGCTCATCTAATGCTTTATCGCTATCTCCAATCAGTGCTTCAACATCCATTAGAGACTCGGCTTCCTTATTACTTCCCCCTAAAGCTTGAGTAAGCTTAGTGTTTAACCCTGCTTTAATGTCAGATTTGAAGCTTGTTAATTTAGTTGATACTTGCTGCACCATTGAATCTTTTAATTGGTTATCAAGTGGTGATGAGATAGATAACGTCGGAGCCGTTATTTTACCTTTTGCAGCTATGGTTAACGCCAACGACTTAAGAGACTGAACTGTGTCAATAAAGAGTGTACTTAACTTCGAAGTGCCAGCACCACTATATTGAGTATTAGCCAGGTTAAGTTTATTTTCACTGTCAATTTGGTCATCAATGAATGAAAAAGCCCCCTTACCTGATAATAAGCCACTGTTAAGATCTAAAGTAAAAGCACTTGATTTTTGTAGTGAAACATCTTTTAAGATGACATCGGCAAGTTGCCACTGCCCCTTACCTGTTAAAACATCTTGCTTATCTAGTGAGAAAGCTAACCCTAAGGTTAATTCCCCCGATCCCTGTACATTGTCACTTTTAACGTTAATAACACTGTTATTACCTCGTACCCAGTGCTGATGTGTCAATTCTTTGCCGCTAATTGCAAATTCACCTTGTGGCAATATTAAAGAAAAATTTGCTTGTTCGATAAGTACGTCGGGCAATGGTGTTTCATCATTAAACTGCACATAACGACCTTGATCGCTTGCTACTGGTGCTTCTTTGTCGACTTTTGAAGATTTAATTAGCGGTGCTATATTTCGATAAACAGTATCAGCATAACCAAAGTATTCTCTTGCTTGTTCACCAAACAACAAGTGAGCAAAATCAGCACCATCGACACTGTCAAGTTGGTACTTGCTCTCAATGTTTTTCCAATCGGCGCTTGGCGCATCTTTTAAAGCTTTAGTTTGTTCGCTTAATAATGTTTTTGAAGCGCTAACTTGCTGCTTTGCTTTGTTCATGAGCACTTGATCAGCTTCAAACTTCGTTTTTAGCGCAGTAAAATCTTTATTAAGCTTTTCAAGATCGGCTAAACTTTCTATCTTAATATTAGCGAGTTGCTCTACTTGCTTTTTATAGTCTGCTAACGCGTCTTTAGTCGGAAGTGTTTCATAAGCAGCTTGCAGCTTTTTCTTTTCGATTTGATAACTTTGCTCTAAAGCTTTGCCACGCTTGACCGTTAGCAAATCACTATTATTGAGTAAATCTTCAGCTTTAGGTAGGCTAACATCAAGTTTAGGTAACATTGAATCACCTACACCGTCACTGCCATTTTCAGTTTCATCACCAAGTCTGTAGACTTCACCTACAGACTGCCTAGGCTGATCGATTCTTAACTCAGCAACGTTTAACTCGCTAATATATAACTTACCAAATAAATATTGCCAAACATCGACACCGGCTGAGGCTTGTGAAAAACTCACCAAATTATGGCTAGGTTTTTCAGGATCAGTTGCTTGGAAACCTTCAATACTCAGTGTTAAGGGTAAATAGTTAATTTCAACTTCACTAACATTAACCTCAGCACCTAGATACCATTCGCCTGATTTTTCTATACCTTTCTTAACTAAAGCGTCTGCAAATAAATAAATAAAAGCGATCATCAATCCCATGACCACAAAAAAACCGACTAGCCCTTTCCAACGAATAAAACGACTCATTACAACTCTCCTTGGCCAGAAACGTGGCTATAAATACGGTAGAACTTTGATGCTTTTAATGCCTTAACAATACGGAACTTCTCAAAGAAGGCTTTAATATGTAGTCGATACTTTTCAATTAAAAAATTACTTAGATAATATAACGGCACCGCTAATAAACAGCCAAGCACCAAAGCACCCAACGTATAAGTATGGTGAAGATGGCCTAGTTTAAATAACGAAGACTGATATAAAGCATCAAATAAAGGGTGTAATGACTTTGCTGTTAGTAATGACTCACCAACAGTGACGATCAATGATGACAACAAATAACTTAACCCTTTAAAGAATCCCCAAGCGACTATAAAACCGCCGATATTGACTCTTAAAAATAAAACCACGAATATAAAAGCAATATTATGCAAGGTAAGCAGTGGTGATAGTCCAACGATAAAACCTAACGCTATGGCCAATGATATTTGCCGAGTAGAGCTTTCTGAGTTCAGTGCATTGAACAGTTTAGCGAGTAATGTAAGCATTCCTTTTCCTTTTTTGTGTTCTCTTGCTATGTATTTACCACTTAAAGCTTAGTGGGTTAAGTATAACTAAGTAAATAAACTAAAGCAGGCTTATGCATTAGCGCTACTATTGCGTTTCTTTACGGGTATAAACAAAATCATTACCTTGACTCATTTCTTCACTATATTGATAGCCAGCAACATCAAAGGATTTAAGTTGTTCAACCTCTGTTAAGCGATGTTCAATGATATAACGTGCCATTAAACCTCGTGCTTTTTTGGCAAAGAAACTGATCATTTTAAATTGACCATTTTTCCAATCTTTAAATGCTGGAGTAATTATTTCACCTTGAAGCTTTTTTTTGTTTACTGATTTAAAATATTCATTAGAGGCAAGGTTAATTAACACTTTATCACCCTGCTGGGCCAATGCTTCATTGACATGGTCAGTAATAATGTCTCCCCAAAACTGATACAAGTTGCTGCCACGATCATTCGCTAACCTTGAACCCATTTCTAAGCGGTAGGCTTGCATTAAATCAAGAGGTTTGAGTAAACCGTATAATCCTGACAAAATTCTCATGTGTTTTTGTGCGAAATCAAAATCATCTTCATTAAATGTTTTGGCGTCTAATCCGGTATAAACATCACCATTAAACGCTAATACCGCTGGGCGAGCATTATCAACAGTAAAAGGCATTGACCATTCACCAAATCGAGCAGCGTTTAACCCAGCAAGTTTATCACTAATGCCCATTAAGGTTGATATCTCTGCAGGTGTTAATTTTTGGCAATGGTCAATTAAATCTTTACTGTGCGCTAAAAGCTCAGGTTGAGAAAATTTATTAGTGGGTAATGGTGACTCAAAGTCTAAGTTTTTAGCTGGAGAAACAACAAGTAGCATAACGGTCCCGTTTAATACAATATCAAAATATATAACCCATATAATACAATAAATCCGCTAAACATGAAGATAAATGATAAGCCAATTACCGTCATAGTTAAAAAAATGTCGAACATACTTGCTATATATTGAAAATTTGTTACAAATATAGTCATATTAGGCATTACATCAAAGGTTTATCACTTTTTCAGCCATTTATGTTGTAATAATTCTCCAATTTTAAGTTTTTCGTAAAAAGGTAAAGGACATGACTAACCAGCTTTCTCAATTAAAAAAAATGACTACTGTAGTTGCTGACACCGGCGATATTGAAGCAATCGCAAATTTTCAACCACAAGATGCAACCACAAACCCATCGCTATTATTAAAAGCAGCATCACTTGAAGGTTATCAACATTTACTTACCGAAGCGGTAACATGGGCAAAAGCACAGTCATCAAATACAGAACAACAAGTTATTGATGCCGCTGATAAACTATCAGTATTAATTGGCTTAGAAATTTTAAAAACTGTACCAGGTCGTATTTCAACAGAAGTAGATTCACGTTTATCTTTTGATACCCAAGCTTCAATTGCCAAAGCACATAAGCTTATGGCGATGTATAAAGAAGCAGGTATTAATAACGATCGTATCCTTATTAAACTGGCATCAACTTGGGAAGGTATTAAAGCGGCAGAGCAACTAGAAAAGGTTGGTATTAACTGTAACCTAACTTTATTGTTTAGTTTTGCTCAAGCACAAGCTTGTGCCGAATCAGGGGTTTACTTAATCTCGCCTTTTGTTGGCCGGATCTTAGATTGGTACAAAAAGGATAGCGGCAAAAGTGAATACGCAGCGGATGAAGACCCTGGTGTGATCTCGGTAACTAGCATTTATAACTATTACAAAGGTAAAGGTTATAAAACGGTGGTGATGGGAGCAAGTTTTAGAAACATAGATGAGATACGTCAACTTGCCGGATGTGATCGTTTAACGATAAGTCCAAACCTATTAGACGAACTATCAAAGTGTAATGACCCGCTTGAGCAAAAATTATTTAGTGAGCACCCCAAATTAGCCGCTCAAGAAAAATTATCAGAAAGTAGCTATCGTTGGGCAATGAATGAAGATGCTATGGCCACAGAAAAACTTGCTGAAGGGATCAGAAATTTTACCCTTGACCAGATAAAATTAGAAAAACAGCTTGCTGAGTTACTTTAATAGCTATTTTTCATACGGTTAGTTTAAAATAAAGCCTAAAAAGAGTTACTTTATCACCAAGTATTATCGGAGTTTATTGCTTTAATTATTTGCTTATCATCTTGAATGTGTTATTAAAAAGGTGCTGTTAAATAAAAAGGAGTGTTCTATGGATAAACTTGAACAAGTAATGGGCTCGTTTGGTAAAAGACCTAAGTCCTCAGAAAGCACTAATAAGAAAAGAAAATGGCGTGAAATAGAACTTATAAAAGAAAGATTCCAATTAGAAAAAGAGCTAAAAGCATATGAAGACTCGTTAGAATTTATGCTGGAAGATTTCTAGTTTTATTTCAAATGAAAAAACCCAGTTTTTAACTGGGTTTTTTATTGCTTGAAATACCATAAATGTAAAAGCTAAACTTGCTCTAGAACATACCCCGTAGGCTTAACACCAAAAAACGCCTTTATCTGTTCAACAAGCAAGTAGTTAACCGGCACTAAAATCAAGGTAATAAATGTCGCGAACAATATACCAAAACCAAGAGAAACAGCCATTGGAATAAGGAATTGTGCTTGAGTTGATTGCTCAAAAAGTAACGGCATTAAACCAATAAAGGTGGTTAAGCTAGTTAACATCACAGGACGAAAACGTGAAGCGCCCGCGGTAAGTACTGCTTCCATAAGCTTAATACCTTCGGCTCTTTTTTTATTGATAAAATCAACTAATACCAAGGAGTCATTCACCACCACACCAATTAATGCCAGCATGCCCAATAAGCTCATAATCGTTAATTCCATGCCCATGATCCAGTGACCTATAACAGCACCTATCATACCAAAAGGAATAACGCTCATTACAATAATAGGTTGTAGATAAGACTTAAATGGAATGGCCAGCAAAGCATAAATAATAAAGAAAACAAAAACTAATGCCCAAGCTAACGATCCAAATGATTCACGTTGCTCTTTAGCTTCACCTTCGAGCGAATGACTGACACCAGGATATTGTAAAAGAAGCTCATCCAAGTAAGTTTTTAAATCGGCCTGTAATATTGTCATATTGGTGTTTTCTTTATCGACATCAGCGCTGACATTTGCCGTTCTATAACGATCGATTCTAGAGATGGTTGATGGACTTTTCCCTGGAATTAAGCGAGCAACATGCGCCAAAGGCACTGAACCACCATTGGGAGTTCCAATAAGAATATTTTCTAAATCAGCAGTCGTGCGACGCTCACTCAAAGGTAAGCGTACCATTACCCGAACATCGTCTCTACCCCTTTGAATACGCTGAACTTGTGAGCCAAAGAACGAGCGGCGTACTTCATTAGATATACTTACTCTGGTTAACCCTAGCGCTTTGCCTTGCTCAGTTAATTCGATTTGTAGCTCTTCTTTTCCGTCAGACAAACTATCTTCTATGTCAAAAACGGTTGGGTAAGTAGCTAAGCGTATTTTTACCTTATCGGTAATTTCTTTAAGCGAGTCCAAAGAGCTTGCTTTTAGCTGTACTTGAATAGGGTCTGATGACCGACCTATTTCGGCTCTAAAGGTCATACTTTCAGCGCCAGGAATTGGCCCAATAAGCTCCCGCCATTCGCGAACTAACTGTGTTGAACCAATTGATAAGCTTCTAGACTCTGGCGGCGTTATTTCAAAACGAACACTGCCTTGATTGGTTGTGCCACCTCTGCCACCCGTTGTCGCCAAAATATTAATAATGATACTTTCATTCGTCGCCTCATCAATATATTTCTCACGTAACTCTTCCGCTTTCTCTGTCATTTTTAAGATATGTTTATTCGTTACCTCAAATGGTGAGCCTGCTGGTAAGGTTAATGAAGCTCTTACCGTCTCACTGGGTATTCTTGGAAAGAAGATAAATTTAGTCCAGCCACTCATGACCAAGGTAATGATAATTAAGAAAACACCAACAAAACCAAAAAATGTCGCTGTTTTAAAATTAATGGCTTTTTTTAATAAAGGCTGATAATAACGTAAAATTGTGTTTTCAAAGCCATCCGCAAAGCGTTGTTGTAATTGGCTAAATTTAGATGTTTTTGTTTTTTGACTACGGAGTTTTAAATGCTTTAAATGTGACGGTAAAACAAACTTTGACTCGATTAGAGAAAACAATAAAACAGGAATAACAATGACCGGAATTTGTGCGAACAATGCCCCTCGCGCACCTTCAATAAATGCCAGAGGTAAAAAAGCGGCAATAGTGGTTAATACACCAAAAGTAACTGGTGTAGCCACTTCTTCAGTACCTCTTATGGCTGCCTCTTCCCCTGACTTAGCTGTTTTTAAATGGGTATAAATATTTTCTCCGGTGACAATGGCGTCATCCACGACAATACCGAGTACTAAAATAAAGCCAAATAGGCTCATAACGTTAAGGGTTATGCCAAAAAAAGGCATTGCTATAAAAGCTCCCATAAATGAAATAGGAATGCCAATAAAAACCCAGAAGGCGATCGACGGGCGTAAAAATAAGCTCAGTAGTGCTAAGACTAAAATACCACCTTGCAACGCACTTGTTGTTAACGTTGCAATACGATTTTTTACAATTTGAGAGTCGTCATCCCAATAACTTAACTCAACACCTACCGGCACATTTCCTTGTTGTTCATCAATATAGTTTTTTACTGCATCGGCAACGTCAATGGCACTTTGTGGACCAATACGATAGATGTCGATAAAGGCGGCTTGCTTACCGTTAAAGCGGGTTCTTACCGGTGTTTCTTCAAAAGCATCTGTGATCAACGCAATATCAGACAAACGTAAAATAGAACCATCAGTGTGAGTCTTTATCGCGATGTCAGAAAACTCATTTTTACGATAAGCTTGCCCCTTTGACAATAATAAAACATCCCCTCCTTCGGTTCTTAGATTGCCCGCAGAAACATCGGTACTAGAATTATTTATCGCGGCTGACACTTGGGAGATAGTTAAGTTATATTGTTGTAATTTATCTTGAGGTATTTCAATAGAAACTTCGTAGTTACGAACACCACTAAGCTCTGCCTGAGTAATTTCAGATATTTTTAACAACTCATCGCGTACTTTCTCTGCATACTCGCGCGTTTCTTTTTCACCATAAATACTGGCGACACTAACCGAGATAACTTCTCTTTTTCGAGTCGCTAACGACACTACAGGTTTTTCAGCATCTGATGGAAAAGTATTGATAGAGTCGACACGACTTTTAATATCAGCCAAAACTTCTCGTGCATCGTAGCCACTTTCAACTTCGATGTTAACCGCTGAAGAGCCTTCAGATGAACGACTAGCAATTTGCTTAATACCTTCTAGGTCTTGTATCGCCTCTTCTATGCGAATAGAAATACTTTTTTCAACATCTTCTGGCGTAGCACCACGTAACGAGACATTCACATTGATACGATCAGAGGCAAATGAGGGGAAAACCTCAACCGGTATCCGTACAGAGAGACTAAATAAACCTAAAATTAAAATAGTAATTAATAACAGATTCGCAGCTACGTGATTTCGAGCAAACCAGGCGATCATTGTGCTTCACCCTTTGATCTTTTAGTGCCTTCAAGTTTTGCCTTATTCTGACGAGCTTTTGGGTTATTTTGTCTTGCTTTACTCGGGATATTTCCTTCAATGGCTACGGGAGTTCCAGAGCTCACTTGTCCTAAAGAAGTTAGCACAAGTTCATCACCGGCAACGAGCCCAGACTCAACAATTGACTCTTTACCGTTTTGCCACCCTAGTAAAACCTCTTTACGAATTAACAAGCCATTTTCGACTGTGTAGACATAGCTTCCCTGATAAATAACATTGCTGGGAATAACCAAAACATTGCTTAGTTCTTTCCCTGTTATCTGGGCAGTAACATATTGACCTATTTTTATCGGTGATCCCAAAGAGGTTGTTGCATCATAGGGGCGATTAATTTGTGCTACAACATAGAGCTGCTGAGACTGTTCATCGATAGCACTTTCGGTGCGAATTATTTTTCCATTCCATGATTGATGGCCAATTAAATCAGAGCTTATTTTTACATCGTCCTTATTACCCTGTTCACCAATATCTCGATATACTTCAGGTAAGTTAATCAAGGAAAGATCTTTATTATTAATCGGTAAGCGAATTTCTACATAATCAACTGCAAAAATGGTGGCAAGTTGACTGTTACTGGTAACAACTTGACCAATATCAACTTGTTTTTTCAAAATGCGTCCCGCATAAGGTGCCACTATTTGGGTGCGTTCTAATGATAACTTAGCTTTATCTAATTGCGCTTGTGCAGAAAGTACTTTTGCTTTTGCTGACTCAAGTTGCGGCTGACGTAATACTAAAACACCGGCTACTTTACCATTTCCCAACCGCTGCCAGTCAGCTTCTGCTTGTTGAACTCTTGCTTGTTCTTCAAGTAATACTTGGTTGGCAGATAAAAGATTTGCTTGTGATACTTTGACTTCTGACCGGTAATCTCGATCATCAAGTTGTACTAAAACATCACCTTTTTCAAAAAACCCACCGTCACGAAATTGACCACTAACTTGAGTAATTTGGCCAGCAACCTGCGCAAAAAGTATGCTTTGTGTACGAGGTTTTACCGTACCAAAACTTTCCACCATAACTTGATAACGTTGCGGCGCTAATATCTTTGTTGCTACTGTCATCTGGGGCGCTTTTGAGGGTTTAGCCCTTTTCGATTGTGGCGGGTTACTATAAATCAAAGCGACTAATGATAATGTAACGCCAATAATAACAGCTAGGATGATCAATTTTTTTAGCGTGCTTGGTTTTTGTGTTATTTCTGTATGTAAACTTGGTTGTGAAGACATTATTATTCAGCCTTTGGATTAATAGTTGTGGCAGTTTTCTCAGGCACAGTAAAGTCGCCACCGAGTGCTAAATGTAGTTGTATGCGATTGGCAATCAAGCGATTTTTAAGCTTTATCAAGGTACTTTGTGCATCAAACGATCGTGATTGAGCATCAAGCACCGTAGTATAATTAACCAAACCACTTTGATATTGTTCAAAAGAAAGTGTCGCGGCAACTTTGGCATTTTCTTGTGCAGCTAACATACTTTTATAGCTATTTTTTAAACTTTTTTCTTGGGTCACCGCATTCTCAACCTCAGTAAATGCATTATATAAGTGCTCAAGATATTGCTGTTCGTTTTGTTTCAACGCTAACCGTGCTTGCTCTTCATTAGCAGCCAAACGACCAGCATTAAATAGTGGTGCAGAAATATTTCCAAACAATGACCATGCTAACGATGATCCTGATAGCAAGTCATCTATATCAATGCCGCTGTCTCCTACCGACGCTGTTAAACTTAGGCTTGGAAAACGTTGTTTGTGTGCATAAGCGAGGCCAGCATCTTTAGCAAGTAATAAATACCAACTAGACTTTAACTCAGGTTTTCTGCTAATAAGCTCCGATGGCAATCCTAAGGGAATATCAGAGGTTAGTAGCGGTAAATCAGCATCAACTAACAATGTTCCTGTGGGATACTCACCAACTAAACGTTCCAACTGTCTAATTAATTGAGTTTTTACTGTTTTTTGTTCCCAAACACGAGTTAATTCATTGTTTAGCTCATTACGTGTTAGGTAAACATCAAGTGCTTCACTTAAGCCACTGTTATAGCCTGATTCAATAATGTCTAAATTTTGTTGGGAGTTTTTTACACGACCTTGATAAAGTGACAGTAGCTTTTCTGCCTCAACAACCGCGAACCACGTAGTGACAACATCAACCACTAATTGCTGTTTACTTTGCTCAAAATTCGACTGTTCAGCCATAAACGTTAAGTTAGCTTGTTGGTCAGCTGAAGATAGTTTCCCCCATAAATCAAGTTCGTAAGTTAAATTCAAATTAACTGAGCTTGAATTAGTGTAAGTATCAGAGTCATTGTATTTATTTCGACCCGAACGCAAAGACAAATCAAGCGATGGCCAAAGTGTACTGCCAGAAATGATCAGTTGTTGCTTTTGAATTTCAACATTATACGCTTGAATTTTTAATTGGTGATTTGATGCTAGTGCTGTTCTCACTAATTGTTGAACTTGAGGACTATCAAGCTGTTCTAGCCAGTTATTTTCAACCTGCAAATTCTGTTCACTTTGTTGCCAAGTCGCAGGTAAGTTAATATTTCTAATATTTTTATCAAGCTCAGATGTACTCGAGCAAGCCAACAACAGGGTTGTTGCTAGAACAGTTATAACACTGTGTTTGATCTGTATTCGAAAACGGTTTTCCATAAAAGATGAAACCACTTATAGTATTTTTAATGCTTTAATTGTAATCAGTATTAATGAAAAGCTGTAATGACTTTACAAAAGTTTACTTTCAAAAAATTTACTGCGATGAATAACCTGAATAAAACGGTGAGTGGTGATAGTTTTCAATTTGGGTGATTAAACCCATAACTAAGTAAGCGTCAAGAATACGCTTGGCTCAGTAAAAAACAGTTAAGATGATTAACGAAGGGAATATGACAAAGGTACTTTCATCATTAGCCTCAAATACCTATGTACTCCCTTAAGTTAGAACAAAAAAAAGCCCACAATTGCTTGTGGGCTTTTTCGTCTCAATAAAGAGAAATATGGTGCCTTGACCCGGAATCGAACCAGGGACACGAGGATTTTCAATCCTCTGCTCTACCGACTGAGCTATCAAGGCAGTTTGAAATTCTAAAGAACATCAAAGAGGCGTTATAATATAGGGTAATAGTGGTTCAGGCAAGCATTACCTAATCACTTTTTAATTATATAGTGGTTACCACTGAAAGTTTACAAATTCAGGAGTTTAAATAAAAAAAACCAACATCAATGTTGGTTTTTTAAAAGTAAATTTTCTAAGTGTGCCTAGGTGAAAATTGCCACCATTCCCCAGAAGAAAATGATAGATAAACCTGCACCAACCGGTAAGGTAACAACCCAAGAAACAACAATATTACGCACAACCGTTAAGTTAATTGCAGCAATACCACGAGCCATACCTACACCTAACACAGCGCCTACTAACGTTTGTGTGGTTGAGATAGGTAAACCTGTTCCTGAAGCGATAACAACTGTACATGCTGCTGCTAATTCAGCTGCAAAACCACGGCTTGGCGTTAAATGTGTAATGCCATTACCTATGGTTGCAATAACTCTGTGACCAAATAATGCAAGACCAGCAACAATACCAAAACCACCTAGTGGTAAAATCCACCATGCGATAGCTGATTTAGCTGCAATTTGACCGTCATTACCAACAATACTGACTACCGCAGCTAGTGGACCAATCGCATTAGCAACATCGTTTGAACCATGAGCAAATGCCATTGCACAGGCAGTAACGATCATTAATACCGCAAATACTTTTTCTACGTTGGCATAATGTGTTTTCTTCGCAGCACTTTCATCAAATTCTAAACGGTTTATGAATATTTTACCTATAAGAGCTACAATAACTGCGGCAATAATCGCATATACATAACCTTCAACAGAGCCGATGTCTAAGCCTAAATGCTTCAAACCTTTCTTAATAGTGACTAAAGCAAGTACGAAGCCCGCTAAAAACATGTAAAAAGGTACCCAACGTTTAGCTTGAATTAATGGGTTATCCGTATCAAAAATTAATTTTTGTGCACTGTTAAAAATAATAAATGCAATAATACCTGAGATAAGTGGCGTAATTATCCAGCTACCTACGATACCGATAACCTTAGCCCATTCAACAGCATCAACACTAACACCAACGGCAGCAAAACCAACAATGGCGCCAACAATTGAGTGTGTTGTAGATACAGGCCAACCTAAAATAGAAGCAATAAGTAACCAAGTAGCAGCAGCAAATAATGCTGAAATCATACCAAAAACAAGTAATTCCGGACTATCAACAAAGTAAGAAGCATCAATAATACCCTTACGAATAGTTGAAGTAACTTCACCACCCGCTAAATATGCACCAGCAAATTCAAAAATCATCGCGATGATAATAGCTTGTTTAATCGTTAGCGCTTTAGAGCCAACTGATGTACCCATTGCGTTAGCCACATCGTTTGCACCAATGCCCCACGCCATAAAGAAACCAACAACGCCGGCAATAATGACCAACATAGGGCCATGTGTTAATAATATATCCATGAATAAGCCTTATTTTCTAGCCAGTAAAATTTCTAAACGAGCACCAACACGTTCGGCTAAATCGGCTAAATCACCTATCCATTCAATAATTTGATATAAAAACATTACATCAATAGGATTTAAGTCATTCTCAATCGCCAATAAGTCGCTACGCAATTTAATTTGCATGCCGTCTGTATCATCTTCTATTTCATCTAATTGGTTAATCATCTTCTCAACCAATGCTACTTCTCGACCACGAAAACCTGTTTCTAATAAGTCGTCTAATTCATTAATCGCGTCAGCTGCTTTTTCTGCGGCTTCAATATTTCGAGCAACATACGCCACAAAAGAATCTTGTAGTGTTTCTGGTATTATCAGTTTGCGTCCTAAAATACGTCCGGCAATATCTTTTGCTTTATTAGCAATTTTGTCTTGTTGTGAAAGTAACTCTAACAAATCAGCACGATCAACAGGCATAAATAAGCCACCCGGAAGTTCAAGGCGTATTTCGCGTTTTAATTTGTCTGCGTCGCGTTCATATTTTGAGATTTTACTGCGAAGTTTCCCTGCTTTTGACCAATCTTGTTCAGCACAAGCAGCAAAGAAAGGAGTTAGTTGATTACAACACTTAGTGACCAATCGAATGTGTTTTTCTAATGGTTTAATAGGTGATTTTGCAAAGACACCTAGTATTGAATTTCTAGCCATAATTTATTCCCAGAGCCAAATTGCTCTTTGTTATTATTCGTCGCGGATATTAACCCATTTAACACGATCTTCAAGCGTTTTATCACGATCACCTGACAATTCCTGTGCTTTTAACTAGATATAGCTATGATTTGTCGAAACATAACAGGTATATAGAAAGTTATTTAAACGTAGCGGCTTTTTCCAAATTTACAAAGATTTAATATCTTCAGCTGTTGTGTGGCGAACATCTTTTCCTTTGACAAAATAGATAATGTATTCGCAAATATTTTGACAACGGTCACCAATACGTTCTAAAGCACGAGCTGACCAGATAACACTCATTATTTGTGGGATAGAACGCGGATCTTCCATCATGTAAGTCATTAATTGGCGCATTAGCGCCTCGTATTCACGATCAATCTTCTCGTCATTGCCATGAGTTAAAACAGCTGAGTCGACATCCATACGTGTAAAAGCATCAAGAGTTGCTTGTAAAAATTCTAAAACCTTACGACCTAAATTATCTAAATTAAGTAATAGCGCTTTTTGCTCTCCAGAGAAGTTTTCGAGTGCTACCCGAGCAATTTTCTGTGCTTCGTCGCCGATACGCTCTAAATCAGCAATTGTTTTTACAATAGCCATAATTAAACGTAAATCGCCAGCAGCTGGCTGACGCTTTGCTATGATGCGTGTACATTCATCGTCAATACTGACTTCTAAGGCATTAATTTTATAATCGTTCGCTAGCACATTTTTTGCCAATACTTCATCCGCATCATAAACAGCCGTGAGTGAATCGCTTAATTGTTTTTCAACCAAACCACCCATATGCATGACATGGTTGATGACGTTTTCTAAATCTTCGTTAAATTGGCCTGATATATGACGACCAAGATTGATGTTATCCATTGTTTTTCCTTGTTATTCTATATTAAAAGTAGAATATTAATCGTCTTTATTAACCGTAACGGCCAGTAATATAATCTTCAGTTTTCTTTTTTGCCGGCGTGGTAAACAGCGTATTGGTATCGCTGTATTCAATTAAGTCACCCATGTACATAAATGCTGTTTGATCTGAAACACGTGCGGCTTGTTGCATATTATGGGTAACAATGACCACAGTAAACTGCTTTTTTAAGTCATTAATCAATTCTTCAATCGTCAATGTTGAAATAGGGTCAAGTGCCGAAGTAGGTTCGTCAAGCAATAAAACTTCTGGCTTAATCGCAATGGCGCGAGCGATCACTAAACGTTGCTGTTGACCGCCAGAAAGTCCCAGTGCACTATCGTGCAAACGGTCTTTTACTTCATTCCACAATGCCGCACTTCGCAGCGCAACTTCTGCGGCTTCATCCAATACACGGCGATTATTTTCGCCCATAATACGTAAGCCATAGACAACATTTTCATAAATGCTTTTAGGAAATGGATTAGGTCGTTGAAAAACCATACCTACTTGACGACGCAGCGCTGCAACATCAACATGTTTTCCATAAATATTTTCGCCATGAAGATTAATTTCACCTTCAATCTTACATATATCAACCAAGTCGTTCATACGGTTAATACAACGTAACAACGTAGATTTACCACAACCACTAGGACCAATAAACGCGGTAACTTGTCCTTTAGGAATAGACATGCTGATATTTTGTAGTGCTTGTTTGTCACCATAGTATAGGTTTAAATTTTTAATTTCTAACGCCACTTGTTCTGGCGATAAGTTGTTAAGATCAAGTTTAACTTTTGGATCTAATGTTCTTGGGCTGACTGAAATCATAGTTTTCTCTTTCAATGCTTAAATTTTGTTCGTGACTGTTAAAACTTTTTTACTTTATGTTTTAAACCCTTCTTATTTCGATCTATTTAACTAAAATAAGAAGGGTATTCTTCAATAAAATTAATGCTCTAACATGCGATATTTTTCTCTTAAACGGTTACGTATGGTAACCGCTGTCATATTCAGTGAGACAATAATTGTCACTAATAAAAATGCGGTTGCAAAAACTAATGGTCTTGCCGCTTCAACATTAGGGCTTTGGAAGCCTACATCATAAATATGAAAACCTAAATGCATAAACTTACGGTCTAAATGTAAATATGGGAAGTTACCATCAAGCGGTAAATTTGGCGCCATTTTTACAACACCAACTAACATCAGTGGTGCAACTTCGCCGGCCGCACGAGCAATCGCTAAAATGATACCCGTCATAATTGCTGGACTAGCAATTGGTAGAATAATACGCCATAACGTTTCTGCTTTGGTTGCACCTAACGCTAAAGAACCGTGACGCATAGCTGAAGGAATGCGTGATAGACCTTCTTCGGTTGAAACAATAACAACCGGTAATGTTAGTATCGCTAGAGTAATAGCAGACCACATAACACCTGGCGTACCAAAAGTTGGACTAGGCAGTGTCTCGGCATAAAACAGTTGATCTAAACTACCACCCACCATGTAAACAAAGAAACCTAAGCCGAACACCCCATAAACGATTGACGGTACACCTGCTAAGTTAATAACGGCGATACGAAGTAGTTTAGTCAAGGCATTTTTACCCGCATATTCATGTAAGTAAATAGCGGCTATAACACCCATAGGAGAAACAATGACTGTCATCAATAAAACCATTAAAACAGTACCAAATATTGCAGGAAAAACGCCCCCTTCGGTATTTGCTTCTCGAGGATCATCAATCAAGAAACTGCCTATTTGCTGAATAAATACCGCAGCTCGGCCAAAAACAGACAGTTTATTGTTATAAGTAACTTTGAGTATTTCTTCAAAATTTATCTCAATAACCTCTCCGCCCATAGCGCGTACCACAAGTTGATCACGAGATACTTTGTCACGGATAGCCATTAACTGTTTTTCTAGTACTTGGTAATCAGCGTTATAACGAGCAACTTCTGCATCAATTTCTTGTTCGCGCTCAACGGTTAAGGTCTCATCAAGTTTATGTTTACGCTTTTTCAGCCGTAAGCGTTCTATTTGATAATTGATGGCGCCGATATCAACTTTTTGTAATTCGTCCATTTCGTCTTGAAAGTTATCAACACGTTCCAGCAACTCAGCCATTTTGTCTAGGCCTTCAGGCTGACCATCTAAGATAATCCCTTCAATGAAGCCATAAAAATTACCGTTGGTGCGACGTTCAACCACCACAACATCTTCAGGCATGGTGGTTTTGTTAATAAGCGGCATTAACAACCAGCGAAAATCTAGATTAACTAATTCACGGTTACCCGTTTTCACTAAAATTCGCTCAATGGTTTCTTTAGTAGGATCTAAACCTAAATTTAAATGCGATAACTGCTTGCTTGGCAGGCTTTCACGATCGTATATCTCACCAATAACGGTAACTGCTTGGCCTTTTTCATTAACCGTCTCAAATTGATAAATGTCTGCAGGCCAAAAGTAGGATAAACCACGTGAAGCAATTAACCACAATAAACCTAGAACTGAAATTAAACTGATACTTACTCCGCCAGCAGACAACCACACCCACGGAGAACCAGATTTAAACCAACTATTCATAAACTCAGTTCCTTAACTATAACGAGCTGTATTTTTCACGTAAGCGCTGACGTATCAGCTCAGCAAACGTGTTAAAAATAAAGGTGAAAACAAATAAAACAAAAGCAGCTAAAAATAGAATTCGATAATGCGAACTCCCTACCTCGGATTCTGGCATTTCTACAGCAATATTTGCTGCTAAGGTACGCATACCTTGGAAGATACTCCAATCTAAAATTGGGGTATTACCCGTAGCCATCAGCACTATCATGGTTTCGCCTACTGCACGGCCTAAGCCCATCATCACTGCAGAAAAAATACCTGGACTAGCGGTTAACAAAACAACTTTCGCAAGCGTTTGCCATTGTGTAGCACCCAAAGCGAGTGAACCACTGGTTAAATGTTTAGGTACACTAAATATTGCATCTTCTGCCATAGAAAAAATGGTCGGTATAACAGCAAATCCCATCGCTAAACCGACCACTAATGAATTACGTTGGTCAAAGTCAATACCGAGGTCGTTAGTAATATACTGACGAACATCGCCACCAAAAAACAAGGTTTCAAAGAAAGGGGATAACAAAAATGCACTACCACCGGCAATTAACAAGACAGGAACAAGTATGATCGGTGCCCATGTTTCAGGAATAGTGTTTTTCATATCTTTAGGCAATTTATGCCAAGCAAATGCAGTTACAAAGACTGAAAGCGGTAACATAATTAATAGCATTGCGATTGCTGGCAAATAATTTTCAATTATTGGCGCTAACCATAAACCCGCCAAGAACCCTAAGATAACTGTTGGCAATGCTTCCATTAACTCAATTGTTGGCTTAACTTTTCGGCGCATACCAGGGGTCATAAAGTAAGCGGTGTAAATCGCAGCACTTAACGCAATAGGCACAGCAAATAACATCGCGTACATGGCCGCTTTCATAGTACCAAATGAAATGGGTACTAAAGAAAACTTACCTTCGAAATCATCTGAACCGGAAGTTGACTGCCAAATATACTCTGGCTCTGGGTAACCTTCGTACCAAACTTCTTCCCACAAAGCACTCCAAGTAACTTCGGGATGTTCATTTTCAACGCTGAATATTTTCAGCTGGTTTTCGTCAATCACGACTAAACCATCAGCACGAGGAGAAATTGCAAATACGCTAGGTTCGGTAGTTGTTAGTTGACCACGCCATAAATCAGCTTCACTGGTGGTGTAGAAAACCCCCATATTTCCTGAGGTCGTTAAAGTATAGAAACTTTTACGAAATTGTTCGGTATGAATTTGAGTAACGGCTTCGGTATCACTAACGTTAAAGCTACGAACATTTTTAAATTGACGACCATCGTCAGTAGCTACTTCAAACCATTGTGTAACTTTACCCGCACTGCTACCTAGTAAGATTGAGCTACTACCAGAAAGTAATGCCATTGCAGTAACATGATGGGGTTTATTCCTGGTTTGTTCTAAAGAGGGAATAATTGTGGCTTTAAGTTCAACGTCATCTTCATCGGTAAGATCAAAAACAAAGACTTGATCATCACTACGAACAAAAGCTAAGCCCATATCAGGAGTCACTAAGATTTCGTTAACATGATCAACAGGAAAATCAATTTCTTGATAAATAGTTTCGTAAGCGCTGTCGTAAGTAAAGTCATCTTCTGCAATTAAGCTGGTCTTAATTAAACGCTGGTCTTGCGTAAACGCAACAAAAACCGCTTTTTCATCATTCATACCAAATGAAAGTTCAGTAAGAACTTCGCCACTTTCGTCAACGGCTATCGACTCTTCTCCTAACGGATAGGCAACACTAGGAATAATTTCTCGTGTACCCGAATCAAAATTAGAAAAGAATTTAGCGGCAATAAGCTGCATGTTGCCGTCACTATCAATGAGTAGTTTCTTTTCTACGCCAGAATTAACAACATTAATTAAGGTTTTATCATCACTCAATAAGTTTTCACTGAGTACTAATGTACCTTTTTCATGAGCAGCACTTTTGACAAGCTGATAAAAGTTAATATCACCTTGCTGAGTAATTTGAAAAGCGATTTCTTTTAGTTCATCAACACCCACAGATAACGTGGGTGCCGTGGTACTGATTTCAAATTGACCAACAGGCTCTATTGTTGCCGACTCAAAAATAGGTTTTATCACATAGAGTAAATATAAAAAGATCAGTACCAGTGTAAATAAAACACTTATACCGCCTACTGTTATTAACCATTGTGCTAATGTATTTTTCAACTGACGTGGGCCAGTCGATTTTAATGCAATTGCCACTTAAACACCTTCAATTATGGAGACTTTAGTACGATATGAATTATAAGACAGTTGTATTACACTTTTGTGACAGCCAACAATTAGTTTTATATAAATCACTAAAGAGCTAGTTTTGACTAAAAGATGATTGTTAACTAGCAAAGTTTTGTTTATCGTGACGAACAAACAAAAATCAAATATTAGGAGAGAATGATGAGCTTAAGTAAAATTATGTCGACAGACTTAATTACTTTAGAACTTGACGATGATTTAAGTAAAGCAAAAGCAATATTTGACCTACACAGCATTCACCACATTTTGATACTTTGTGATAAACAACTTGTCGGGGTGGTGACCGATAGAGATATATACAAGCATTTAAGTCCAACAATTGGCACTAAAAACGAAACACCCCGTGACCATTCAATGTTACAAAAGAAGCTACACCTCATTATGAAAAGAGACCTGACAACAGCCAAAGAAGAAGTCAGTTTGAATGACGCTGTATTAATGTTTCATGATAACCACCTTTCATGTCTGCCGATTGTAAATGATGAAATGCAACCTATTGGCATTATCAGTTGGCGTGATATTTTAAAAGTTATTGCACGACAATACCGTAATAAGTTAGCCGCTAATAAATAACGACTGACGGTGATGATAAAACGGCTTATGCTTTATTTCAGTTTAGCGCTTTAACTGAAGAAACAATTTTAGTGCTGTGCATTAACGTTAATTATCTTTAAAATAGTTATTTATCTTCACAATATTTGATGGGTTATGCTTTAACAAAGGAATAAGTATGTACTTTACTATCACCCCTTCTCCTTATGGCGATATCGCATTAACCGCTAATGACCAAGGGTTAACGGCGCTTGCTTTTCAAGATAGCGCTTTACCGCTGATTATTGATGAAAGTTACACAGAGAACACTACTCATTTTACCCCGGTGGTTCAGCAGCTTGCAGAATATTTTTCTGGTCATCGTACTGTCTTCGACTTGGCACTTGCACCACAAGGTACACCGTTTCAGCAAAAAGTATGGCAAGCATTGCTGACTGTCAAACAAGGTGAGACCAAAAGCTATTTATGGATAGCAAAAAAAATTAATAATGAAAAGGCCGTAAGAGCAGTTGGCGCAGCAAACGGAAAAAACCCGATCGCTTTAATTATCCCTTGCCATCGTGTTATAGGCGCCAATGGAAAATTAACAGGTTATGCTGGTGGTTTAGCTTTAAAAGCAAAGTTACTGATGCATGAACAAGCCCAGTTCAGCGTTTAATTGCTATATTGCTTAACAAAAGTGCAAAGTGACTCATCGATAAAAAGCAACAATATAGCGTTTAATTAACCTAACATAGAGTTAAGAGGGCTAGCGGCTTAATTTTTGTAAATACCCGAGTTATAAAATAAAAATAAGCTTTAGCCAAATTCAATTTGACTGATAAGATGCCCACAGTATTTTTATAGAATAAATCAGTTATGAGTATAGATATTTTATTTGTTTTTGCTGTTGCCGTAATATTGTGGATGGCATGGTTATTAGTTAAAGCAAAACGTTTCACTAAATTTAAGCTACAGATAGAAAAAGAGTTAAAGCCAAAAGTCATTGCTAATATTTTAGCTGAATTAGAAGAAAGTAGAAGTGAAATTTTT
This sequence comes from Colwellia sp. BRX8-7, assembly GCF_014077275.1. Lineage (NCBI taxonomy): Bacteria > Pseudomonadati > Pseudomonadota > Gammaproteobacteria > Alteromonadales > Colwelliaceae > Colwellia > Colwellia sp. BRX8-7. The sequence goes on from NZ_JACGVP010000001.1 coordinate 240,175, forward strand.
CCAAATAACGAAATTCATCAACAGGCAACGATTTATTATTGGTCGCAGTATAAAGTGCGAATTTTGCAAGCCGCCTTGCAACGAGAAATCATTAGTACGCAGTGGTTAAAAGACACCGGCAACTTACGTAATAGCCAGCATCTTTTTCACGTTGAACAAGAGTACTTAAATTAATTGTTCATTCTAGATTAATCTTGGCGTTTAAATTGAATATCCCAAACGCCATGGCCTAAGTTATGACCACGGTTTTCAAATTTCGTTAATGGCCGAGAATCAGGACGTGGCACAAAGTCACCATCGGTGGCTAAGTTTTTATAGCCCGGCGCTGAGTTCATATCTTCAATCATGCATTCTGCGTAATTTTCCCAGTCAGTAGCCATATGAAAAACACCACCCACCTTTAGCTTTTGACGAATAGTTTCGACAAATTCTAACGATACAATTCGACGTTTATGATGCTTCTTTTTATGCCAAGGATCAGGAAAAAACAATTGCACGGTCGTTAATGAACCATTAGGGATACAGTCAGCAAGCACTTCTATCGCATCGTGTTCAAAAACCTTTAAATTATGAACGCCTTCTTCATCTGCTAATGAAATACAAGCGCCAACACCCGGACGATGCACTTCAACACCAACAAAATTTAGTTCTGGGGCATTTTTTGCCATTTCGACTAAAGATTTACCCATGCCAAAACCAATTTCTAAGATAATAGGATTGCTGTTATTAAATAAGTGAGCAAAATCAATCATTCCATCAAGGTGGTTTAAGCCCATTGTTGGCCAAAATTGCTCCAATGCATTCGCTTGTCCTTTTGTTAATCGCCCTTCGCGCTTAACAAAACTACGTACTTTGCGAATATATTTGCCTTCTTTTTCAGCTTCTTCAATGCTTTTGTGGGTGTTTTCAGTTTTTTCTACCATATATTTCTTCAATATAATCCAAGTTTTATTCTAAATAAATGCGCTTTAAACAAAGCAGCCAAAATTTTCAGAGTCTGCACTTATTGTACATAAGTAATGGCACTGAAAAATGCTGACAATGCCGGGTAAAGTTCATTTATGATGAATAAAGTTATTCAGCCCACCAAACATCGTAAAGTTCACTAACAGCTACTGCTGTAGCGCCATTTTCATTCAACCAAGATTCTACAGCGGTACGATGTTCATCGGTACACTTACCGATATTTTGAGTACAAACGATACCATGCCATAAAACATCGCCTTCACCGCCAAAACCTAAACCATTAGGTTGAATAACTTCATTAAAAAAGTTATTCAAAAAAGTATCAACCGTATCATTGTCTGTACCGTCAGCTAATTTAAAAGCGACGTCAAAACCTAATTCTTGGTATTCATCAACACGTAATTTTTTACGTAAACGGCGGTTACGGTTTTTAGCATTTAATTTCATTTTAATTCCTTAAATCTTAGCAAGTATATTTCGAGTGATAATCTCGAGATTAATATGGACGAGAGCATAATGGCATTATAAATTTTTGCAATAAAAAATGCACATTTATTCGTGCCCGTTTATTAGGTAAACTAAGTCGCTATGACAAATAAAACTCAAATAACACCGAAATCAGCACAGTTTTTTGCCACGCAAACACTCGACTGGTATCAAGCCCAAGGCAGAAAGCACTTACCTTGGCAGCACAATAAAACCCCATACCGTGTATGGATCTCTGAAATAATGCTGCAACAAACACAGGTAGCAACGGTTATTCCGTACTATCATCGTTTTATGGACAGTTTCCCAACAATTACCGATTTAGCTAATGCCGATGAAGATAACGTTTTACATCACTGGACAGGATTAGGTTATTACGCTCGAGCTCGTAATTTACATAAAACAGCAAAAATAATTACTCAGCAATACCAAGGTACTTTTCCTGAGGACATTGAACAAGTTATTGCTCTACCGGGTATTGGTCGTTCAACGGCTGGTGCAATTTTAAGTTTGGCATTGAATAAGCATCACGCTATTTTAGATGGTAATGTAAAACGGGTATTAGCTCGTTGTTATATGGTTGAAGGCCATAATGGTCAGAGTAAGTATGAAAAATCGTTATGGCCGATTGCTGAGGTATTAACGCCCAAAGAAGGTGTTGCGCAGTTTAACCAAGCGATGATGGATCTAGGCGCACTTATTTGTACTCGCAGTAAACCTAAATGTGAGCTGTGCCCGTTAAGTGACACTTGTTTAGCTTTTTCACTGAATGAACAAAGTAGTTACCCACAAAAAAAACCAAAGAAAACCATCCCAGAAAAACAAACTATTATGGTGATACCTCGTATTAACCAGCAAGTATTATTAGAGAAACGTCCGCCAAGTGGCATATGGGGAGGTTTATGGTGTTTTTTAGAGGTCCAGCACGAAGAAGAGATTGCCGCATTATTAGCGAAGCTCCACTTGAAACAAACGTCCGTTGTACCCTTAGTAAAATTTCGCCATACCTTTAGTCACTTTCATTTAGATATATCGCCAGTAGTGATTGATTGTGAACAATTACCAGCAAAAGAAATCAACGAAAACAACCAACAACAGTGGTACAATTTAGCCACAACTGCATCGGTTGGCTTAGCAGCATCAACTCAAAAATTGATCAGCTTATTAAAGCCATGATATTTATATATCGATACCTCTTTAAGATACAGATGAATATTAAAGTGGTAAAAGTATAAATGCACAGACCAACTTACAACCTAGAACAAGAGAATTAACTTATGAGCCGTATTATATTTTGCCAAAATTTAAAAAAAGACGCTGAAGGACTAGGATTTCAACTTTATCCTGGAGAAGTCGGTAAACGTATTTTTGATAATATCAGTCAAGAAGCATTTAAAAACTGGCAACAAAAACAAACCATGCTTATTAATGAGAAAAAAATGAACATGATGGAGCCAAATGACCGTGCTTTTTTAGAAACGGCTATGGTTGCTTATCTTTTTGAAGGAAAAGAACCTGAAATTGAAGGTTACGTTCCACCGAAAAAGTAAGGGTTCAACAACTTTTTTTATTGATAATTTTGATTAAATGGTGATTTTACGCTGACTATTCCGCCAATAAGCAGAAAAAACAAGCAAACAAACATTTATTTAAAAAAAAGGGTTGACGAACAAATCGAAAAACAGTTTAATACGCCCCGTCTTCAAGGCAAAGCCGAAAAGACAGCAGATTAGACACTGCCTCGATAGCTCAGTCGGTAGAGCAGAGGATTGAAAATCCTCGTGTCCCTGGTTCGATTCCGGGTCGAGGCACCATCTATTCAACCTATTTGAATATTTGTTGCTTACTTTTTTAATATAGAAATAGTGTAGAAACATTTGTTCGGTGCCAAGATAAATAGTTCAATAGAATAAATTTATCGCACACATCTTTGTGTGCCGACTTAGCTCAGTTGGTAGAGCAACTGACTTGTAATCAGTAGGTCGCCAGTTCGACTCCGGCAGTCGGCACCATCCATTCCGAAAGGAAGGAACGAAACCTTAACAGCAATGTTAAGGTTTTTTTTCGTCTTAAGAAAAGTAAAACCACCTACTGATAAACTCAGTCACTCTTAACATGCAGCAATTCGACTCCGGCAGTCAGCAACCTTTCTTCCATTCCTTCTCAAGAAAAGCAAAACCACCTACTGATATGGTAAAAAGTACCTGTAATCTTATTTTTTCCTGTAATTCATCAATCACTAGCTATGTTCGATTGTGTAAAATTAGGCTACCCTGTTAACTGTTGTGACCATAAATAGACGGTCGACTCACGGTCATCAACGATTAATAGCAATTAACATATTTTCTACTTGGGTTAAAAAAGTAGCTATGGCAAGGGAGCCTAAGTGCGATTTCTTAAATTTATCTTAATTGCTGTTATCACCTTACTGATTATTTTCACTATCACTTACAGTGCTAGAGTTTCAGTTATCAATTACCTTGTAAAAACACAATTCAATTCAGACAAAATAGCGTTGACTTGCCTAAATGTAAGCCTTACCAGTAATATGGCCATTAGAGTCAACAAGGCATGCTTACAGACCCCAAAGGCTAACATTCAAATTGTCGGTATGATAATACAATGGCAACTATCCCCTAGCCTTAATATAACTGATATTGATATAAGGTTGGCAGAGATTGAAGGTACAGATCATTTATTCTCCAAGAAAGATGATGCTCTCTTAAGCAAGGAGCAAGAAAATCAAAACTTAAGCCAATTGCTTTCAACAAGTCTACAAACTTATGCACAACAGATTAAGCAGTTTAATTTACCGAAAAAAACAAATGTCACTAAACTTTTCTATTCACCGTTTACGGTTAGCAATAAAACTGAGACAAAATATATTGCTAATTTATCGACATTAGCCAACAACTTGTCTTTTACACTAACAACATCCGAAAGCGTAGTGTTTATCGAGGCTAAGCTAACCCAAGAGAATGAAGGTTTTTCCATTGCGATCTCAAGTAAATTAAGTTTACTAAAAAGCTTTTTAAGCGCCCATCGATTACCTATTACCGCAGGATTAACAGACAACTTAACGGCTAGCGAAATCTCAGGTGATTTCAACACACAGATAAAATATCGAGCGAGCGCTATTAGCTTGAAAAATCAAATAAGCAATATCTCGATAATTTCTGAAAACGGCATAGGCAATAGCGGCCCGTTTAAACTATTAGGTGCGCTGAACTTCGATAGTCAATTTGATTTAATCGCCAAAGAAACGACTAATGAAGTTTCCGCTAAAGACAAGATAACAGTCGCATTAACCTTTGTTGGAAAAAATGAAATATCAGTGGAATATAGTCAGCCACAGTTGTTAGCGAAATTAACCCAAGCCGGGCTATCGCCAACAATGATGTCAATACTTGAAGAGAATCCGTTAACGCACGTAACCATAAAACCGCAAGGCAATGGGCTATTAACGCTGAACGATAGTAAGGGCTACCTTAGTCATCTTGAAATAAGCGCCTTTAGCGGTGCACGACCTCACCAAGTAAAATTTGATAATATTACTTTTGCCTTACCTACCCCACAAACACCTTATGCATTAGCAGTAGAGCGTTTTGTTATTGATAGTCAGCTGAAGCTGGTTAACATAGCGAAATACACTCCTGCGCCTGTTGCATTACATTTAAATGGCTCACTAAATAAAACCGAGCAAACAACAACGATTAATTTAACAGCAGACTCTTCAATCACCTTAAATAATATTGTGGTGCTTAAACAGATGACTGAGGACAAAAATAATAATCAAACGCACAATAAAATCACCACAAAAACGTCAACTGCACAAAAACCTCAAGCACTGTTGAGCCTAAAAAAATTAACAACAAAATTAACGGGTAGCGTAGCGCTGTTAGAGGACAACAATCTAAACATTAAACTAAAAGTCGATAATCACGTTTCACAGCTGAATATTCCTAAAAAACTAAAGATAACTTCGTTTAATATTTTTAGTGAACTCAACGGCAGCTTTGACGATATTCAGCTTAATGCTCAAGCCAGTGCTGACGGAGTGAAGCTAGGCAACCTTGTTTTGACTGGCCCAGTCAAGTCACCTAATGTAGTTATCGCCGCCAAAAATTTACAACTCACCGACTTATTATCGTTAAATATCCAATTACCGACTGAAGTTGAATTGATTGATGGCCTATTAGATTACAATATTTTTGGTCAAATAAACGCTTTAAACAATATTGAAAACACCCCCTTTAACGTTTCGGTGGCAATTACCTCACTCAGTGGTGAAATCAATGGCATTTGGTTGCAAGAGCTCAATTGGCAACAACATTTTTCCTTACTTGCTGGAAAAATAACGACTCAGCCCAATGCTAAAGAAAACCTAACCGTTGAATTAATTGAAACTGTGACTCCTATTTCAAAGCTATCAATTAACACCAACTGGACATTCGATAAAAGCTTTCAGCTTTCAGCCAACAAACTTAAGGCGAATGTTTTAGGGGGCAGCTTCTTTATTCCAAATATACAATGGCCGGTCGAACATGGGCATTCAGTTAATGTTCAGCTTAATAGTATAGACTTAGAGCAAGTATTAGCATTAGATGAAAAACAAGGTATTGTTGTAACGGGTAATATATCAGGTCAACTTCCGGTTACTTTTGATGGTGATAAATATATTATTGAAAAAGGTGAACTGCACAATATTAGCAACGGACTGATACAGGTCATTGATAACCCAGCCGTAGAAGAGCTTAAAGCAAACAACAGTCAACTAAAACTGGCGTTTGATGCACTGCAAAACTTGCATTATCATCAGCTTTCCTCCGCAGTTACTATGGCAGACGACGGTTACATGCAGTTAAATACGGTAATAAAAGGTCGAAATCCAGATATTGATAACGATGTTAATTTAAATTTGAATTTGAGTTACGACTTGCTTGGCTTACTTGAATCATTATCAATAACACAACGTTTTGAAGAAAGCCTTATCAAAGGTTTACAAAAAAAGAAGGAGTAAGTATGAGTAAAATACTAATCGTGCTATTTACTGTTTTCATTATCAGTGCTTGTACACATAAGATAGAAGTTAGTGCAAAAGAACCGATCACCATTAATTTAAATTTGAAAATTGATCATGAAATAAAGGTGAAGGTAGATAAACAACTAGACGACATATTTAGTGCTGAAAGCGACATATTTTAGGGGAACGCCATGAAAAATTTAACAAAGAAATTCATAAAAAAAATAAGCTGTGCTCTATTGGTCTCTACTATAGCCTTTTCCGCTTGGGCTATTTCACTCGACGATGCAAAACAACAAGGTTTAGTTGGTGAAATGTCTAATGGTTACTTAGGTCTTATTATTGATAGCCCAGACGCGAAGAGCCTAGTCACCAGTGTTAACGAAAAGCGCAAAAGTATTTATATGAATTTAGCGCGCACCAATAAAATCACCATGCAACAAGTCACCGCTTTAGCAGGTAAAAAAGCTTATGATAAAACTCAACCAGGCCACTTTATCCAAAATAGCGCGGGGCAATGGGTTAAAAAATAAAGAGTGATAACTGCACCTAAAGCGAGTAGCACGAGAGCAGATAGCGAACAGCTCTAAGTTTTGATTTTATAGGTTTTTGGGGCGGTAGCTATCAAAAAAGTGCTGCTACTGATGGCATTTAAGAATAGCCTTCCCTAGAAAGCAACAAAACCTTAACAACAATGTTAAGGTTTCGTTCTGATATAAAAAGTAAAAAAAAACAACATAGACACTCACTTTAATTCAGAAGAAACAACATAGACACTCACCCTAATTCAAAAAGACATAGATATTTTAATAACTGATATTCTGTCGTCAGTCATATCGATTTTTAGTCATATGAAAGTGTACTAAAACAGTTTTTCAACTGTATCTTCCTTAAATCATCGATATTTCGACAATTTTCGTCCACAGGAAAAACCTGATTAGCAATCTGAAAATATTTTTATGGATTAACTATTTAAGAAAATAGTTGGTTGCAATGACTCAAATTTTGTCGTCGCTTTAACTGTTGATGCTCACAGTAGTCACTCAGTGCAACTTCATGACCAATGGCACCATGGAACTGGGTATTAAATTCAGTGGTGATTACCAACCAATTTTCAGCGGATATATTTAATCGATTGAGTATTGCAGGTTGGCTTTTTTCTATGAAACCACATGTACCTTCTCTAATGCATCGACCTGTTAACTCAATTAATTTAAGATAATCTTTGAGTTCAAAAGGTAAACCTTTTGGCATACCCTTTGTTGGATTGCCAATAAAGGGTAATAGCGTGCTGGGCTGTTTACTTTTTGCTGCCTGTTCACATCGAAGTTTGACACTGGTATGTTCTGAATTTTCTGGTGTTTCTGCGGCATTAGCTCGAATAGGATTTAAGTCAACATATGCCATACAAGATGCAAGAGCAGCTTCGTCTAATAGCGCTTGTGATTTAAATCTACCTTCCCAAAATCTACCTGTGCAGTTATCTTCTTGATTAGCGGCCCTAGCAATACCCTCATTAATATAACCCATAAACCAACTAATTTTCATCAGACGTTTTCGATAAACCTTAGCGGTTGACTTAACTATATCAAGTAATGGCTTTGCTAAGACTTCACCCTGACAATATTGCTTGGTCAGTAAAGTGCCTTTATATAAAGTATGCCAACGTTCAAGAACTTCTATCATGCTCCATTGCTTAGCTTTTGCTTCATCAATAAATACTACTACATGATAATGGTTACTCATTACAGCATAAGCACAGACATCGATAGCGAATACTTGCTTAAGAAAATGAAGTTTGTCTTCTATCCAGCCTCGGCGGTGTTCATAGCTTTGGCCTGAATATTTATCTTCACCACATAAGAAAGCCCGTCGAACACAACGAGCTACACAATGGTAATAAGGGGTGTCTTCTAAACTAATTTGTTGCTTCCTTGGCGTTGCCATCATTCATCCTAAATAACATAGCTACCTTATTTTAGCTTAGTGCAAAGACTGTTATTGTTCAATTTTAAGTGGATTTCAATCTTAAGTGAATGTCTGCTTAGATCTATTAACTTAGGTCTCAATTTTAAGTGAGTGTCTGCTTAAGTATTTTAGCTTAGGTCTCAATTTTGAGTGAGTGTCTGCTTAGGTATTTTGGTTTGTATCTTTGTTCTGATTTTTTTTAATATGCTTGTATAAGTTGATTTTTTGGTATACAAATCACAATAATCGTCTTTTTGCACTCTACGATGAGAGAAAAGTATGATTAATACCAAAATTAATTAGGAATTTAAATGGAAGCAAATAGCGTTACCGTCCGTCATTTAACATTGCAAGATATGACAGAGCTTCGCAAGGCGAGTGAATCAGTTTACCTTAATAAAGAATTAGCAACGTGGAATGAACCCACGGTTAAAGCCTTATTAACTAAATTTCCAGATGGGCAAATCTGTGTAGTTGTTGATGGCATTGTTGTCGGTTGTGCCTTCTCATTAATAATTGAATATGCTGATTTTGGTGATGAACATACTTATTCTGAAATCACTAGCAATATGACCTTTGATAATCATGATCCTAAAGGCGACTCTTTATATGGAATAGAGGTCTTTATTCACCCTGATTATCGCGGTTTACGATTGGCTAGACGCTTGTATGATGCTCGTAAGGAACTTTGTGAAAACTTGAATTTACGCGCTATTGTAGCCGGTGGTCGTATGCCAAACTATGCGCAACATTCAGATAAAATGAGCGCTAAACAGTATATTGAAAAAGTAAAAATCAAAGAATTATATGATCCAGTATTAAGCTTTCAGCTCGCCAATGATTTTTATGTCCGCAAGTTACTAACCGGTTACTTATCGGGCGATAGGGAATCAATGGAGTATGCCACGTTACTTGAATGGCCGAATATTTTTTATACTAAATCGGTAAAACTTATCAATGCGCCGCGCTCAGAGGTTCGTTTAGGTTTAGTGCAATGGCAAATGCGTTCAATGAAAAGTATTGATGATTTATTTGAACAAATGGAATTTTATGTCGATGCCGTATCCGATTATAAAAGTGATTTTGTGCTGTTTCCTGAATTGTTCAATGCACCTTTGATGGCAGAATTTAACCATTTACGTTTAACAGAGAGTATTCGCAGACTATCGGAATATACCGAACAAATTCGTGATAAATTTATCGAGTTTGCGATAAGTTACAATATTAATATTATTACCGGTAGCATGCCGTTTTTTGTTGATGGCAATCTTTATAACTCAGGCTTTTTGTGTCGTCGTGATGGTTCATGGGAACGTTATGATAAAATTCATTTAACGCCAGCAGAAGTGCGTAGTTGGTCTATGGTGGGTGGTAAAAACCTCAAGGTGTTTGATACTGACTGTGGCAAAATTGGTATCATGATTTGTTATGATGTTGAATTTCCAGAGTACTCTAGAATACTTGCCGACCAAGGGATGAATATCTTGTTTGTGCCGTTCTTAACAGACACCCAGAATGGCTACACACGTGTGCGTCACTGTGCAATGGCAAGAGCGATTGAAAATGAATGTTATGTTGCTATAGCTGGCGCGGTAGGTAATTTGCCAAAAGTAAATAATATGGATATTCAATATGCCCAATCTGCGGTATTTACGCCGTCTGATTTTGCTTTTCCAACAACGGGCATCAAAGCAGAGGCAACACCTAACTCAGAAATGACTGTTATTGTAGACGTAAATCTAGATTTATTGAAACAGTTACATAGTCATGGCGCTGTACATACCATGCGTGATAGACGCCATGATTTATACAGTATTACCCAACATAAAAAAGATTAGTTGGTCATTTTTATAAGTAATTAAATATATTTACCTGCTAATAATCTGCGGGGTCAACGCACTAATATTGAATATCAAAATCAGTGCACTAGCCCCGCAAATTAAATTCTCCCTATCAATTAGTGCACTAATTCAGGTCTCAAGTTGAATTATCACCAGCACTCATCAATAATAATTGTTACCTATCATTATTTTTTTTGTTGGACATTAAGCGGCTGTTAAATTCTAATTCGCCCTAATTACCCATGAAGAATTGCCATTCTATTATTAAGTAGAATAAGTAAAGGAAAATCAATGAACAAAGATAATCTTGCTCACGCTCGCGCACACTATAACGTACGTCACTGGAGTCAGGGCTATTTCGGTATTAATGATGCTGGAAATGTATATGTCGCGCCAAAATTTGAGCGTCAGGATCACACAGTAGATTTAATCAATATCGCTAAAATGATTGAAGATAAAGGCTTAACACTGCCTGCATTAGTGCGTTTCCCGCAAATAATTCATCATCGCATTCACAGTCTATGTGAAGCTTTTAATAAGGCGATAGAAGACTATGATTACCAGGAAAAATATTTATTAGTTTATCCTATTAAAGTCAATCAACAGCGTGAAGTTGTTGATGAAATTTTGGCGAGCCAAAATAATAAAGAATCCACACAACTTGGCCTCGAAGCAGGCAGTAAAGCAGAATTATTAGCTGTTTTAGCTATGGCTCAAAAGGTTTCATCGGTTATTGTTTGTAACGGCTATAAAGACCGAGAATATGTGCGCTTAGCGTTAATTGGCGAAAAGTTAGGTCATAAAGTTCATATCGTTTTAGAAAAAATGTCTGAATTAGAAATGATTTTAACCGAAGCAAAGAAACTCAATGTTGAACCTCGTTTAGGGATCCGTGTTCGTTTAGCCTCTCAAGGCAAAGGGAAATGGCAAGCCAGTGGTGGTGAAAAGTCAAAGTTTGGTTTGTCAGCTTCGCAAGTACTTAACGTTGTAAAAGTCCTTAAAGCAGAAAACATGCTTGACGCCTTAAAACTTGTCCATTTTCACTTAGGCTCACAAATAGCCAATATAAGAGATGTAAGATTAGGTGTTAGTGAGGCGGCGCGTTTTTATTGCGAGCTGCGCAACCTAGGCGCAGGTATTTTATGCATGGATGTTGGTGGCGGTTTGGCCATTGACTATGATGGTACTCGAAGCCAATCCCATAACTCAATGAACTACAGTGTTGCTGAGTACGCTAATAACATCGTCCATACTATCGGTGATATTTGTAAAAGTTATCATCAACCTATGCCAATGATTATTTCGGAATCAGGCAGAGCATTAACCGCACATCATGCGGTACTTATTTCTAATGTTATTGGCACTGAGTCTTACGAACCTGAAAATATCATAGCGCCTACGCCTGATGAATCTATTTTATTAAGTAATATGTGGCGTTCGTTAGCGCAACTAAATGATCGTAATGATGATCGCGCCTTAATTGAAATTTATCATGACACCCAAAGTGATTTAGCTGAAGTACACAACCAGTTTTCGATGGGATTATTAAATTTAACCCAACGCGCTTGGGCTGAACAAATTAATTTACGTGTTTGTTATGAATTAAATCAATTAATGGATGGTAAAAATCGTTTTCATCGCCCAATAATGGATGATTTAACAGAGAAACTTGCTGATAAATTTTTTGTTAATTTTTCTTTGTTTCAATCATTACCCGATGCATGGGGAATTGATCAGGTTTTTCCTGTTTTACCTTTAAGTAACTTAGAAAAATCACATGAAAAACGAGCGGTATTATTAGATATTACTTGTGATTCCGATGGCACTATTGACCATTATGTTGACGGACAAGGTATTGAAAGCACATTACCGGTGCCAGCATGGACAGAAGATGAGCCTTATTTACTTGGCTTTTTCTTAGTGGGTGCTTATCAAGAAATTTTGGGTGATATGCATAATTTATTCGGTGACACTCACAGTGCTGTGGTCTTCATCAATGACGACGGTGAAGCAGAAATCACTGAAATTAATGAAGGTGATACGGTAGAAGATATGCTGAATTATGTGCATTTAGATGCCGAATTATTCAAAAAAACCTATGCCGAGCTTATCGATGCTAGATTATCAAAAATCGAAGGTGAAGAAATTTTTAAAGAGTTAGTTGATGGCTTACAAGGCTACACCTACCTTGAAGATTTGTAGAGATTAAGCACAATGAAAAATATTTTCAATCAAGTTGATGAGTCAATTTACTCAAATGCAATGACGTTCTTACGTCAGCCTTTAGTGCAAAATCCCATTGAGTCGGCTGCTGATATTGTTGTTTTAGGCTTACCCTATGACATGGCTACCACCGGGCGCTCAGGCGCTCGAATGGGCCCCACTGCGATTAGGCAAGCTTCAATTAATTTGGCTTGGGAAGGTAAGCGATTTCCTTGGCCTTTTAGCTTATTAAAACACTGTAAAATTATTGATGCTGGCGACTTGGTTTTTTCTCCTGGAGACTCTGCACATTTTTGTATGCAAGTTGAAACGGCGGTAGGTCAGTTACTTGATGCAGACAAAACCATTTTATCGCTAGGCGGCGATCATTTTGTTACGTTGCCGATACTGCGTGCTTATGCGAAAAAATTTGGTACTATGGCACTGATACATTTCGATGCGCATACTGATACTTATAGCAATGGTAGTTGTTATGACCATGGCACTATGTTTTATCATGCGCCTAAAGAAAATCTCATAGATAAAGATAAATCTATCCAGGTCGGTATTCGCACCAATTACAAAGAGCAAGACCATGGTTTTTCTGTCATTAATGCCATGCAAGCTAATGATATGAGTGTCAGTGATATCACCGCATTAATTAAAGCTAGAGTTGGCGATACACCAACTTACTTAACCTTTGATATTGATTGTTTAGATCCCGCCTTTGCTCCTGGTACAGGTACGCCAGTATGTGGTGGGTTAACCACAGATAAAGTGTTGAAGATATTGAGAGGTTTAGTGGGTATTAATCTGATTGGCATGGACGTAGTGGAAGTCGCTCCTTCTTATGATCACAGTGAAGTTACTGCATTAGCCGCTGCAACAATAGCGTTAGAATTGGCACATATTTGGACCGCTAAGCATAAGCTTGTATAACAAAGCAGGTCAGTTATTTTTACTCAATAACTTACCTGCTGACTAACTTAAAACCCACATTAAAAAATAAATGTTAACAATAAAAATTGGCGAGTTAACTCGCCAAACTTTTCAACTCTTGAACAAGAAACAAAACAATCTCAATACCAATTAGCACGATAATAATCCATTCTAAAAATGATGAATGTTGATGCTTTTGTTCAGCCGCTAACATTTCAAATAGTTCATGAATGGTTGAGAGCTTTTTAGATAATAATTCCACGCGTTGATGAATATCCATATAACGCGCCATACGTTCGTAAGTCGCTTCATATTCAGGGTATTCCCAAATAAAATCTGGGGTATCAAGTAATCCATAATGTAAAATAATATCGCTTTTAGTACTCAGTAGCGTACCTCTAATTTTAGCGATTTCTTTTTGGCTAATTGATATTTTACCTAATTTAGCCAATTCTTCAGGAATATGAGAATAATCCATTATTTTATTTTGCGCTTGAAGTTCAAATTCCATCAACTTGTTAGATTGCGCTAACGCATGGCTTATCGCCAGACGTGTCAACGGATCGTTATCAGGTAGTACTATGGTATCTTTTTTAATGATCAGTTCATTAGAAAAAGTAAAGCGTAAATGTTCTTCAATATTTTCAATGTAAGGGGTGTTATCACTCTTAAGTCGGTTGATTAATACTTGACGTTCACCTGCGGCTACCGCCCAAAAAACCACTACACCATAGTCAAATATCCAATACTCTCCCGTTGCCACGATTATTTGTACAGCGTCTCTATAACGAGTACCGCCTTCAAAAAAGCGTTTATCTATATTCGATTTTTCTGATAAAAAATTATCGCCAAAATTATAAACTGATAATTTATCGTCGCTAAAAATGACTTCATTACCTGCCATTAAGTTACTCATGATTGCTCTTATAAGTGGTTGTCTGATTTTTATTCGATTTAAAATACATTAAAAAATTTAGTCACTAGTGATCAACAAAAAAGTTTTATTGATGAACACTAACTAAATTTGCTAGATTCTGCGCCATTAATAGAAATACTCAATATCAATTTTTTAATCAGTCTGATAAAAAAATTGATATCGTTTAGTTGTTTACCGGCGCATATAATGGCGATAAATTTGCTCTATTTGAGTTAATATTTTTAGCTTTAAAAATAAAATAGGACTTAAACTCACCTTAAGGCGCTACCATAATGAGTATCTCGGTAGGAGTTTTGCAAGAATGGTAAAGATGTAGTAATTTTTTGTTTGTAAAAAGAAGATGTTCTTTGTAGGTTAAATTAACAGCAACAACCTGGTTGCTACTGCACGTTATAATAAATTAAATGTCAGCGTTTACTTGCAGCGAAAGTAACTAGAAAAAGTATTAGTCTTTAATTTATTTAAGCCTTCCTCTAGTGCCTCTAATTTCATTTTTGCTCATTTTTTTTAAAATTTCGTTTTCAATATCAATTCCTTGCCAATGGGAAATATCTAGCACTCTTAGGATAATATCGGCAAGCTCTTCGCCAAAGGCATCACTAGGTTTTTCGTGCCGACATTCATTAATAGCCTCACCGACTTCTGATGCAACAAGGGCTAATGCTTCTAGCGTTGTTTTATTATGCCAACCCATTTTTTCTACCCAAAGATAGTTCTTCTCTGCTATTTCGTTAATCTTCATTTTTTTCACTTATTTTGTTTACGTTTGTCTTTGATCGTACATATTTAGTACTTACAGTTGCCAACTCGCATCTGGTCGCCAATTATTGACCCATACTGGCACATCATGCGCTGGCATAGGTTTGGCTATGCCATAACCTTGTGCCAAATTACAGCCTAGTTGCAACAGCGCCTTACCATGTTCAATCGTTTCAACACCTTCAGCAATAACTTCACGTTTAAATGATTTAGCCAAGGCGATAACACCTTCAACAATGGCAAAATCATCGGTATCGATCAGCATATCTCGAACAAAGCTTTGATCTATCTTAATTAAGTTTGCGGGTAACCGTCTCAAGTAAGTTAAGGAGGAATACCCCGTGCCAAAATCATCTAAGGCAAAGCTTACGCCTAATGCGATACATTCCAGCATGGTTGTTGAGACATGATGGACATCATCTAAGGCACTGGTTTCCAGTACCTCTAGTTCTAAATAGCAAGGTTTAACATTAGGGTGCGCTGCTAGTAAAGTTGTTAATCGCTGAGTAAAGTCAGGCTGCTGTAATTGAACCGCGGCAATATTTACGCTAATGCTAACCGGAAGGTCGAGACCCATTTTTTGCCATTGGCTTATTTGTGTTAGTGCGGTATCAATAACCCATTCGCCCATTTCGATACTCATCGGATTATTTTCAATAATAGGCAAAAAGTCGAGGGGATTTAATAATCCTCTGCAGGGATGTTGCCAGCGGATAAGGGCTTCAACACCGATCACTTTGCCTGTTTTCATATTAACCTTGGGCTGATAATAAAGCACAAATTGCTGGTTATCGAGTGCACTGCGAATGGCCTCAAGGCTTTCCTGTTGTGTTTTAACCGCATCATCTTGCGCAGTATCAAATAAGTGATAACGATTTTTACCTGATTCTTTAGCCACATACATGGCTTGGTCAGCATGGCGCATAAGTTGGTCAGCATCAACGCTGTCTTGTGGATAAAGTGTTACACCGATACTGGTTGATACATTTAACACGACGTTACTAAGGGTCACTGGCTCAGATGCGGCTAATAACAAGCGATCTAATATCGGCTCACAGTCTTCAACCTTTGTTAAATTAGTTAATACCGCGACAAATTCATCACCACCGATACGGGCTAAAGTATCACCTTCGCGAAGTGCCGCTTTCATTCGTATGGAAATTTCAACCAGCAGTTCATCACCCACATCATGACCATGCTCATCATTAACAAGTTTAAAGCCATCTAAATCTAAAAAGACCACGGCGAGTGTTTGCATATTACGGCTACACTGCAACATAGATTGAGATAATCGGTCAGCCAGTAGCACCCGATTCGGTAAGTTAGTCAGTACGTCATAATGGGCAATATGCTCTAACTGAGTTTGATGTTCTTTCATTGGAGTGATGTCAGTAAATAAGCCAACATAGTTACTTATTTGACCATGAACATCTTTAACTGAACTAATATTAAGCATTTCAGCATGAATTTCACCGTTTTTACGACTGTTCCATATTTCACCAGACCACGCCCCTTTACTCTGCAGCACTTCCAAAATCTCGCTATAAAACTCGGCGGTGTGTATTCCTGATTGTAAAAAATTCGGCTTCTGTCCAATCGCCTCAACAGCGCTATAACCAGTTGAAGTGACAAAGGTATTATTGACATTAATAATGGTCCCTTTGGCGTCGGTTATCATGATGCCTTCACCGGCATGAGTAAAAACACTGGCAGCGAGTTTTAATTCTTCTTCGGCTAGTTTTCGTTTGGTAATATCATTAATGACACCGACGATAAAATAGTCACCTTTACTATCTATGAAGCGATTCTTTCTAGTTAATATAACTCTAGTTTCTGAGCCATTAATCGTAAGGGTTTCTTCACTTAAAATCGCTTCCCCTTTATCCAGTACTAACCTATCAATTGCTAAAAAATGATCACGCTCGCTTGGAGGTACTGTTTCAGCGAGTGTTTTTCCGATGATTTCGTTTCTAGTTAAGTTAAAAGCCTGGCAAAAAGCATCGTTAACGAGTAACAATCGACATTCATTATCCTTTACGAATATAGGATCGTCGTGATTATTAAAAACCACATCGAGATACATCTCTATATCATGGGGGGTTACTTCGAATTGCTCTAGCGCAGTAGTATTTTGATCCTGTTCAAACACCATTTAACATAGTTCCTTGTTGGACAATTCAAGCAAAAGGTATTCAATAACACTACCGGAAGTTGCAAGTAATATACTTTACCATACGTTTATTTTATATCGATATTGAAGACTTCGCCTGCCCAAATATTGCATTTGAGACTCTTTAGGCAACCTTGATTGTTTCAAGGCAAAGTGTTTTAAATATAAGGTTAGGCTAAAAGGATGTCAAGTGCGCAGATACTCGCCAGTTTATTGACTGGCCAGCGGGCGATCCCTTAGAAAAGTAAAGATTTCTTTATTAAAATATAATTATGTTAATACACAGAGAATAATTCGAGCTATTTTTCTGTGAACGAGGTTAAGTACTAAGTGACCTTAGCTTATAGGTCTATCTTGAACAACAATAAAAAATCACAACCAGCTGATTCACTGTGATCCTTGTGCAACCAATATATTTAAAGCAAATAGCTATTTTATTAGCTTTACTTATAACCTTGTTCGGCTATTAACAAGCTTAAAGGCTTAATACCCAAATTCACATCATAAAAAAACACTGATGATTACCATCAGTGTTTTTTATAAAACGTTAACAACCTAAACAATCATTACGCTTATTGCTTAAGGCGTCGTACTGCTAATCCCATTATACCTAAGGCAAAAATAGCTAAACTGGTCGGCTCTGGTACTTTATTCATTACGACATTATCCATAACACCATAAAGATTACTGGTACTTAACATCGAGATGCTAATTTTATCGACCATAATACCCTTCAAATTAATCGCTTCTTTAGTTGATAACTGACCATTCCATTGTGAGGTAGTCGTTTTATAGTTGTCCTCTGCTTGAAGTACGTTACCTAGCCACCCCGTCACAATGACATAGTCCCCCTGATTATAGAATGAACCAATATCAAGCTTTTCAAAAGTAAATAAGCCGTTAGTTGAGAAAAACCAATTTGATGGTAGTAATGTTGAGCCACCATCAGAAAAAGCGGTATTACCGCTATTAAACCCTGGGTCTACAATCTTAGTATCTGGCCCATTAGCACTAATATTAAAACCGTTTTCGCTACCTTGACTAAAATCACTTTCAGGGAAGCTTTCAAAATCGATAGTAATTAGTGATGCCGATGCGACATTAACTAAACAACTACACGCGAAGATAAAACTTGTGACACTGGCTGTTATAAATTTAGTTTTCATTTGATATTCCTATTTATTCCCAAAAAATAATATTAATGAGTAATGCTAAAAAAGATAATTCATCAATGTGTTGTGCTAATAAAAAAACTAATCTGATACTGGTATATATTGTAATAATAGTGGGTAATTAAAGCCTATCCGATGTTACCCGATAGGCTTTGTTTACCCTGATACTCAGTCTATAGGTAGTTATTAAAAAAACGTGTCGCGGCTACTGCGTAATCAGCGCGGCTAACTCGTGTTTTACCGTTAAAGGTCGCCGTTATAGTAGGGACTAAATCATAAGTACCCTGTTGAACGTCAAAGCTTGCGCCTAATATTCCTAGGTCTAAGGCTAATTGTACGTAACCTTTCATTGCTTGTGGAATATCAGCTTGGTCTGCTATCGCTATACGTTGCTCGCCATAAATAGCGGTAATATCACCGGTAAAGCTTTCTGCAGTCGATTGTAAAGCCAATGACTGTACAAAAGAATAAGCTAACTCATTGCGATTAACTAAGTCTTGTGGATTAAAATAATCACCATTAGTCAACATTACTGCATGTTGATCTTGTGCACCATTTCGTAAAGCGGCACCCTTTTCACTAGCCGCGTTAATAGCAGCAGTGTAAGTAGTATCTTCTGTGACATCAGCAAATTTGGTTGTTGTTGCCAAATTTGATTGACGAATACCAGCACCTAAGCTTAAAAAATCAGCTAGGTCTTGACGGGTAAGGTTATTATCTGGTTCGAAACCTAGCGCATTTGCATCGACTAATTCTTCACTAACTGCGAATTCAATAAACGCTTTAGCGGGGTGGTTAGTCAAATCATCAAGACCAAGATAACCATCAGTTTTTATAATCTTAACCGTTACGTCAATATCACCAGGTACCGCATAACCATTGGTTAATCCGGTAGGGTCAAGCGCAACACCCGAAAGACTACCAATACCGCCTGCTTTAAGTATCCATTTACCCGCTTCAGCTGGCGCTGTCACTGCAATGTTTTGACCTAAAACGGGTAAAGCAATACTTGACCCGTAACGTTTTTTCGAAGGACTAATCAAGGTAAGTGCTACCGTATTATCATCAACATTTGCTCGAACCATCACCATAGAAGCTTCGGCATTGACGGTCAAAACAACACCTTCATTATCACCAACAGGACTAAACGGCACAGACATATCATCTTCTGACTGTACTGAGGTTAACGCTTTAGCATTAAAATCACGGTTGATTTTAGTTGTTTTCCCAAATAATAAATCTTCATCGACGATTGATTGCACTGCCGCGTAGGCATTGACATAACCGGCGCCAGCTTCCCATGTTTCTCGGCCAGGCATATTGGTTGCTGTTTTTTGTAGTATTGACTTAACTTCACGCCACGTTAAGTCAGGTTCAGCTTCTAACATTAAGGCAACGATACCAGCAACATGTGGCGCTGACATTGATGTACCACTCATAGAAGTATAATAAGGTACGTGATTTGCGTCCATCACGTCGCTATCATCGGCAATGCTCAAGGCACTTAAGCTAGATAATGAAGCGCGGGTTGAAATAATATCAACACCCGGCGCAGTTACAGTAGGACGGTCTTCCCACTGAAAAAGCTCGCCATCAACCGTAACTTCGCCACTCTTACCTTTAACACCACGTGAACTAAAGTCAGCTAATTTACCGTCTTTATCACCCGCTGCTACGGTAATGACCCAAGGTGCTTTTTTGAAGTTACCGGTGATTGTCGCTTCGCCGCTTCCTGAGTTACCCGCAGAGAAAACGACAATAATACCCGCATCTGATAATGTTTTAGTGACAACATTGGTTGGATGATCAGGGTTAAAGTCAGTACCTGTATCACTTGTACTACCAAAGGAGTTTGAAATAACGCGAATATTATAAGCATATTGATGCGTCTTAGCGTAATCAAAACCACCGATAGTGTCTAAAATAAATAAACCAGCACCTGAGCCATAACCAACAATTTTTGCGCCAGGAGCAACACCTTGATATTTACCACTCGACATCGCACCGTTGCCGCCAATAATACCCGCAACATGAGAACCATGACCACCAGCAATATCACTGTTCGCGGTATCTTCTTGGTAAGTTATGGGTAAAATATCTGATAACGAATGTAGGTTAGTTTGTGCCAATACGTTTTGAACAACGTGGTTAGGAAACTTAATGTCGCTGTGCGTGCCATCGACACCCGAGTCATTAACCACAACCCCGATACCACGTCCAGAATATGGCATACCGTTACTACGTAAAGAGCTGTCATCACGTAAGCGGTCAACACCGGTAATTTGTGTTGCTCTATCATTTTCTAATGATAATGGCGCGTTGTAGTAAACAGAGCGTACTTTATTTGATTTATAAATAGCTTCTATTTGCGCCTTTGTTGCCGTTATACCGACAATAGGAAACTGCTTAAAGCTTACGCCACCAATAACACCCGTTGATTCAATAACGTTTAGCTGTTGTGCATTAATAGCTCCTTTACCTTCGAAAGTAACGATGACGTTAAAAACCTCATGTACTTCAGCAGTCGCCATCAAACCTTTCAGTTCAGGTCCGATAGATTTAGCAGCAATATTTAGCGACATGAAAGTTAAGCCTGCACCAATAAGGCCAGCGATTAATATTTTATTTTTTAATTGTGTTTTTAGCATTGGAATAAACCTTATATGTTTTGATACATCGAGCATGCCAAACATTAAGGTTTAAAATAATCAGGTAAAACCCCTACAAGGAAGAGGTTAATATACCTTGTTTATAGCAGTAGGTTGTTTTTGGCCGCATAACGGACCAATTCAGCAGCGTTGGCAACGCTCAATTTATCTAGCACTTTACCGCGATGGTTTTCTGCTGTTTTAACACTTATATCTAATGAACGAGCAATTTCTTTGGTAGTTTTACCTTCAATGATTAAATGAAAGACTTCACGTTCACGATTAGTCAGATTTTTGTAGGGGTCTTGCCAATTTTCTGCCGGCTTATTGTATTGTGATGCCAACACACTTGCCGCGTATTGGCTGTAATAGGTTTTCCCCGCAGCTAATGTTTTTACCGCATCGATGAGTTCGTCACTTGCACTGTCTTTTAATAAATAACCAGAAGCACCCGCTCTAACCATATGGATGACATACTCTTGTTCTTCATGCATAGTTAGCACTAACACTTTTGTGTCTGGCAGTTGGCCATTTAGGCGTTTAACCGCTTCCATACCGTTCAATCCTGGCATGCTAATATCGATAACGATAACGGTGGGTTTTAATTCCAGCGCTTTACTCACAGCTTCAAGTCCATCTGCGGCTTCAGCAACCACTTGAATATCATTATCTTTACTTAATAAACTGACCAGTCCATGACGTAAAATAGTATGATCATCTGCAATAAGAACACGGATCATCGGCCATTCCTCCCCGTTACCAATATTTTTATTTCACAGCCTTGTCCTGGCTGTGAATTTATTGTTAATTGACCACCGAAGGCACTTATTCTATCGCGCATTGCGCCTAAGCCAAAGCCCTCAGGACTAGATTCTTGATCAGCTTTCATTCCAATACCGTCATCTTTTATTTTAATCATTAAAAGATTATCAGTTGCAATTAAATTGAGAATAATATTTTGTGCTTGTGCATGCTTAATCGCGTTGGTCAGCGCTTCTTGTATTACTCGAAACGCCAGGGTTTGAGTATCACTATCTAAAATACTGTCAACTTGATGATGAAATTCAATTGTCGCTTTTTCGGGTTCCGCCATAATACGCACTAACCAATCAAGGGCAGGAATAAGCCCAAGATCATCTAAAATTCTTGGGCGCATTAAGCGAGAAATCACGCGAGTGTCTGATAAGGCTTGACGTGCAAGATCTATACTCTCATCAAGCGCTATACTCGCGTCTCCTTTTTTAACTTGCTGCAGCTGATTTATCAAAGCCGTAAGCAGTTGTCCTACTCCGTCATGTAATTCTCGAGCGATATGCTTGCGTTCATCTTCTTGTACTCGCCAAACGCGTTTTGCCAAACCACGCATTTGCTCATTACCCGAATAAAGCTGTTGTGATATTTGTTTTTGCTTTTCATTAAGTTGGTCAACCATTTTAGCAATATTGGCATTATTGGTCATGGCGTGATAACTCCATTAATGAATCATTTAATTCAAAATAATCTTGAGTTTCTATGAATTTACCAGAAAATTCTGGAGGTAAATTAGCCTTAAGATGCATCAGCTTTTTAGTCACTTTTTTATAATATTTTGTTGGGTCTTGTTGATTGACAATCGCCAATTGAGCACGTAAACGATCAAATTGAAAACTGCGCCAATAATCGCCCATTTTTCTTAATAAAATATCGGCTGACCTTAGCGTGGCTTTTAAATCAAGCCAAGCTCCTGCAAAATATTGCTGCACGGCTAAAAGCTCTAAATATTCAATATACTGATATTGTTGCAAGCTAAAATCAACGTTAGCCAGTGGTGTCAAATAAGCACTGATATCTTTGTTACCTTGATGTAAAGACTGTTTTGCCTGATAAATTAATTGGCGAATATAAATAGATTGATGGGCATGATCTAAAACCCTATTATTTTTATTTTCAATAACAGCTGTGAATAAATTCCCTACCGTCTGACTTTTTAAGAACTGAAATTTACTCATATGTTCTTTATTGCCATGACGCGAAACTATATCGTTTATATTGGCTAAGTGCTTAGCTGCTTGCTCTTGGTCGCCAAGCTGCAATGACCAATCGGCTAACCATAGACCAAATTCAGCCATAGCTCGTACGTCATTAGCTTTAACCGCCGTTTGATAAGTTAACGTTAACTCTTCAATGCTCGCATAAAAATTACCTTGTAAAAAAGCGAGTTTTGTTAGGTAACTACGCGAAACGATCGACTCTTCGGTAATATTGAGTTTTTCAGCATCGGTTAAAGTGTTGTTAAAAAGGTGATAGGCATTGCGCCAGTTTCCCTTAGCGAGTTCCATCTGCCCCAAGTTTTGTCGTACATGGATAATGCCAATAGGAAACTGTACTTGCTGATATAACTGCTCTGATTGACGCCAATAAACCAAGGCATGTTCTGGGTCAAGAAGCATAAAATAAGTGAAGCCAATATTATTCATACTCTCTGCTTGGAGCATTAAGTTATTGAGTTCAACCCGAATATTTAACGCATGGCGATAATTTTCCAAGGCCGTTTGATACGAAGCTTGCTCTTCAGCCAATTTTCCTAACTCATTATAAGTATTCGAAAGGCCCTCTTGATCGTCTAACTTCTGATAGATAGCTAAACTTTCTGTTAGGTATTGTTCAGTCTGCTGGTATTCACCAACCGCTAAATGCATAGCGGCTAAGTTAGTCATAGTGGTCGCTGCATCGGCTAAGTTAGTTAGTTGTCTTCTAATTTTTAACGATTGTTGATAATAATCAAAGGCAAGCTCTGTTTCTCCTAACTGTTCATAAACAACACCAAAGGCATTTAGCGCCTCACCTTCTTGAACACGGTTTTTTAGTTTTTTAGCGGTGACTAGTGCCTTAACAAAATATTCATTTAACGCTTTTTCAAAATCACCTTGTAAAAATGCCACTCTACCTAACATAAACCATGCACTAGGATGGTTTGGATCAATTTTTACCACTTCTTGTAATAAGACTTCCATTTTTTTATGTTGTTCAATTAAAAAATAGAACTCTGATAGCATCATCTTAAGTTCAGTGTTGTAAGGAAAGGCATTCACTAAGCTTAAATAATCGGCTTGAGCTTGTTCGACTTTACCCGCTAAATCATTTAAGCGTGCACTCGCTAGTTTCGCCGTATAAGAATTAGTGGCGCTTAATGCTATCGCTTGGCTATAAGCCTGTTCGGCTTCCATGAATAAACCTATCATCAGATTTAATTCACCTTGTTGCAGCCAAGCTTGCGCAGAATTGGGTTCTCTCGCTAATATTTGGCTTAACGCTTGCTGCGCCTGCTCAAAGTCACCCTTTAAAATCAGTGTTTTAATAGGAAATAAATCAACCAAAGGGTTTTCTTCAATCTCAATGGTTTTTTCGGCATTCACTTCTATGTCTAGACGCTGCCTAAATTTATCAACAAAATGTCGGGTCACTTCTTGCCAATCTTTCTCGTCATAAGGGGCTTTTATTAAGGTTTCGCGTTGAATGTTAAAACCATCGACAGAAACCAACTGAAACTGAATATCTTTAGCCTCAGAACCGGCAATAAATGTTTGTGGGCTAATGAGCACGTCAATCTGCAGTAAGTCTGATATCAACTCCATATTAGCGTCATCAATGGGAGGCGTAATACCCAGTTGCGCTAATAGCTGGCTTAATCTCGATTGTTCAATCACCCGTAAGTTCTTAATATCGGTTAATTGGTAATTCAAATAGTTAGCAAAAGTTTGATCAAATTCGCCCTCTTGTGTCTGCAAAGGTAATATCGCTACCGCGTAATGATCGACCGCATTGGCTTTAATGGGTGTTTGACGACTCAGAAACAAAACCACTGCGATGGTAAAAAATACCATCATCGACATAACCGTCACTATTAATCGCTTTTTGCTGATGGGTTTATTATCTTTTTCTGCTAATAAACTAATATATTGATTCTGCGCTTGGTTAATATTAGTGGGACGGGATGCGGGATGCGGAGAAATGAGTGTCAATGACCATGACTTTAGAAAGTTAAACTCTTCTTTAACGGCCTTAAATTTAGGTTTATCTAACAACTTAGTCTGTAAAATTTCATCAATCGAATGGCCACTAAATGGTAAACCGTGACAACATAATTGAAAGATCACTACACCTGCGGCATACAAATCAGTGGTTAAGTTTATTTTACCGGTTTGTAAATACTCAGGTGGCGCATAGTAAGGTGTACCTGAAACACGGTCAGCGTTACTTTCTTTATTAAAAGCAGACAAGCCAAAATCGGCAATAAAGAGCCGACCTGACTCGTCTAACATGATATTTTCAGGCTTAATATCTTTATGAGTAACGCCCGCTTTTTCAGCAAAGGCTAAGCCATCTAATAATTGCTCAATAATTTGAAAAGTTTGTTCCGTTGTGAGTGATTTCGATGCGATAGCTTCTTCTAGGCTGCTACCCGAAATCCAATCCATGGTTAAGAAGTGAACATCTTCATCTTGGTAGTATTCATGAACGCGGATAATATTGGGGTGACTTAATTGACGAACCAATAATAATTCTTTTTTAAAATCAGCAATGGTTTGCTTATCTTGACTCAGCGATTTATTGAGGACTTTGATGGCGATAAGGGTATCGAGCTGCTTATCATAGGCGCGGTAAACAAAACCATAACGGCCTTGTCCTTGCAGACTTTCAATTTCAAAACGACCAACAAGGCACTCTCCAGCAGCGAGCGGCTTAGACAAGGGTATTATTTGAGTCGCATTTAGCTGATCATCATCGCTATGTATTAACTTGGGTGATTTCGAATCGCTCATACAGCCTTTTTACTAATGATATAGTATTAGTGGCACAAATTAAGCAAACTACAGTCTTTTTCGCTAGATGTCCATATCGAGTTCTCATTAAGAATTAGTTGCAATGAATCAATAGATTGTTGCAGCAACATCGCCTGAACGGTTGCTTCGAGTTGTTGGCTCATACTGTTTAAGATTTCTATATCCAACTCGGTTAGCACTTTATCAGACATTTTGCTGTCAGTATAAACAATTCCCACCACTTTATGCTCATAAAATAGTGGAATGCAGGCTAAAGCAGCAATTTGTTTCAGTTCGATGCTTTTACGAGCACTTAACAGTTCATGGCATGAAACATCCATAGCAACCACGTTTTGTCCACTTTCAAAACAACGTGTTATCGCGCCAACACTGCCTTCAAACTCTGATAGTTTAAAATCATTTCGCTGCATACCATGGGCAATACTGACATTAAGTGAAGCTAACGTATCGCCAAGTAAGACGATACCGCGTTGAGTGCCCGTTAACATAATAATATTTTGCAATTGTTCAGAGAGATTTTGTTTTAAATGCTCGGTCAACGGTATTGAAGTAGGTGTTTGACTACTCGACAACCGCCATGCATTGTGGGTAATTATTGCATCAACTTGTTTTGACGACTTAGTTTCAAAAAGGCAATCGAGTTCGCCAATAGAAATAATCGCGTCATCATTTAAAGTGGAATGGGTAATTGCTATACCATTAACTTTAGTGCCATTACGACTGCGCTCATCATCAAGTTGCCAAATTTCGTTTAAATGAGCAACTTTAGCATGCTGACGAGAAACGGTTGGGTGATCAAGCAACAACTCACATTCGTGAGAACGTCCTAAACGGTAACCATTATCTTCATAAAGAAAACTTTCTATCGCTGGTTGGTCCGGATAACAAATCGTAATTTTAGCTGGCATAAGATCACCCTTAATTGAACACTATTTTGTCGATACTATTTGATTAATCGCAAGCTGAATCGTAAGGTGTTGGCATAAGCCATAAGCTCGCCAGCAACATTATGAATATCTCGACTTGAACGCCAAACATCAGGAATATTTATGCCTTTATTATCATTAATACGGCGATTAAAGTCATTGAGCTTACTACTCGCCATATGGTAATTGTTCGACAAAATAAGTTGATTAATTTCATTTACATCTTGCAGTAACATCGAATAAACCGCTGCATTTATTTTGGATGAAAAATCATTGAGTGCGGTTTGTAAATCGTTAAACTTTTGGTTGACAACAACTAACGGAGCCCGTAAATCGGCAACAATAATAAATTGTGAGAAACGCCCTGTTGAACCACGTGTTCTATAGCTACCTGCCCCCATAGTCATGGTGATATCTTTAAACTCACCATTAAGTGGCGCTTTAAAGAATCGCAGCGGTGTACCCGCGGTATATTCTAAATTATGCGTGTGTAAATCAACCGAAGCTAAGCCTGAAAATGAAAAGCCACTGTTCGCCAAAGGCTCAATGGTAATCATCATTGGAAATGCTGCAGAGGGAGAGATATTTAAGCCATCGGGTAAACGGTCAATAAAATCTAATGAGGTAACGTCAATAATTTCTGCCGTTAGCCCTAAACTCTCTTTCGTTAAACCAACCGCATTTTCAAATTGTAGAGTCATATCGGCAGAAATGTTGCCCGGTAAATGAATAACCGCCTCGACCTTATTACCTTGTACGTTGACTGACACCGATTCAGAAGCGAATGAGATTGTACTGACCAACATAGCTGTTGATGTTAGTACTAAAGTAAGTAGCTTTTTTATATGCAACATATTTTGTCCTCTGGGTAGTAACCTGACAATGTCATCAAATTATTTTTTACACTATTCTAACTAGAACCTACGTTGATCTACGTCAATTAGCAAGTTCTATGGTGCTTTTACTAACAACAAAACCAAGCCTAGTCAGGTTGGTTTTGTTATCAATGTTAATTATATAAATGTTAAGTGTTAACAGTTATTTACGTAAGTATCCATCATATAACCGACTAATGATAATGGCATAGTCTCCACGCTTAACATCGCTGGCTGGTTCAAAGTAAGCAACAACGGTTGGCGATAGGTCATAAGGTCCTTGTTCAATAGCGAAACGAACCCCGATTAATGACATATCTATTGCAGCCTGCACATAACCTTTTAGCGCTTCATTAATATCGCTTGAGTCCATAACAGCAATACGTTCACCATTATATTCGACAGTTATATCACCACTAAAGTCTTTAACTTGTCTTTCTAATCCGAGTGCCTGTACCAGTGAATAAGCTAACTCTTGTTTATTCACCTTAGCGTGTGGTTGAAAACTATCACCATTAGAGATCATCACCGGTGCTTGGTTTTGTACTCGATCTTTAAGCGCTGAGCCAGTTTCTGTGACGGCATCAACAAAGGGGGCGTGTTTTGCGTTAACATCTGTAAAGACGGTTTTATTATCATTTAAGAAGCCACGGTGCTGCCTAATTGACATACCCATGACTAAATATTGCGCCAGCTCTTTACGTCTTAACTTAGCATCAGGACGATAATATTGATCGTTTTTACTATCAACTAAACGCTCACTGACCGCAAATTCAATTGCTTTTTCTGCAGGATGTCCGGTAATGTCGTTTAACCCCTCGTAGCCACCTGAGGTTAAAATCGAAATATCACCTTCGATATATTCAGGAATACCAGGACCATTAGTGGTACCTGTTGGATCAGCTTGTACACCTGATAAAGAAGTGATGCCAAAGGCAGATAATTTCCATTCTCCGGTTTGTGCTGGTGCAGAAACTCGCATGGTGCTACTTAGCACAGGCGTTGTTAAGTTACCAAAATAGACGGTACCGTCTGGAGCTTCCAATTTAAGTTTAACCAGATTGGCCAATGTTTCAGAGGAAGCACTTATCCATGCGGCATCATCTTGAACGTTAAACAGATGGACTTCAGGTTCACCTGCTGGGGTAAATAAAACGCTAAATGGCTCAGGTGCTTCATCATCAATAATAATCGCATTGGCATTAAAGGTATTGAGATTGTTCACCGTTGCACTGTTTTGTTCGTTATAACCTAGGGCTCCAGCAACTGCTGCATATGCATTGACATGACCCGCGCCCACTTCCCAAGATTGGTAACCGGGCATATTAGTAGCGGTTTCTTGAAGAATAGTTTTTATTTGTAAATTGGTTAAATTGGGATTAGCTTCCCACATCAAGGCAATAATTCCGGCAACATGAGGCGCTGCCATCGAAGTGCCTGAAATTCTTGTGTAAAATGGTAAGTATTCGTTTTCAATCACGCCAATATCATCGGCACCGCCATTAGAAGCGATATTGGTTTTAGCACGAGTCGAAATAATATCAACGCCTGGGGCAACAATAGTCACTTCATTGATATAAGTCCAAGCTGAACCGTCTGGCATACTAAAATTACCGTTTTCACCACGTTTACCACGCGATGAAAAATCGATTAAATCGCCTTGCTTGGTACTTGCACCAACAGAGATACCCCATGGAATTTGAGCATATGGATTATGCGTGTCCTCGCCTGAACCACTATTACCGGCAGCAAATACCGACATAATGCCCATTCTGTGAGCTTTATAAGACGCTAAAGATATTGGACCTGCAGAGTCATATTTACCACTAGAGCCCCAAGAGTTACTCATCACTCGAATGGGAGAGTTAAAATCCCAAACGTGGGTAATAGCATAATCATAGCCGCCCAGCGCATCTAAAATAGAAAGACCCGCGCCAGAGCCATAACCAATAATATCAGCGCCAGGCGCCGCACCTTGGTATTTGCCGCCAGAGTGAGTCCCCCAACCGCCGACAGTACCGGCACAATGTGTTCCATGACCAACATTTAAGTCAGTGTTACGTTGACCTTCTAGCCACATACCGTCAAAACCGGTTAAGGAAAGCGCTTGAGCATGGGTAACGCCTTGCACATTTTCAATCACTTTAACGCCATATTGTAAATCATCTAATGTTGCATCGATGCCTGAATCATTAACAATAACGGTAACGCCCTTACCCGTGTATTTCATGCCATTGTTACTATCGAATGTGCTAGATTGCAGTTTTTCTACACCTGTTATCTGACGTGCTTCAGCATTATAATATTCTAATGAACGGTTAGCGAATATCGAACGAACACCTGGCATTGCCGCTAAGTGATTAATCTGACTGGCGTTTGCCATCACACCAACGATAGGTAGTGATTTAAACTGTACACCTTGAGTTAAACCAAGGTTTAATAAGCTTTGCAACTGGGTAGTTGTTAATGCATCAAGTTGATCATAGGAAACAACAACCATAGCACTGTCCGTTACTGTCATATTTTGTAATTGTTGCTCTAATTGAGAGCCAATGACTGCAGCTGCGGTTGCACTAAGACTGATACCTGCGATTGACATGGTTAATGCCATGTTCTTTATTATTGTCTTCATACTTTATATCTACCCGTCTTTAAAAGTGTATTTTATTTACGCTATTATTTGACTAGATTTTGGCAAATAAGACCATCGGGAACAGCCCCTATTTTATACAGGGGAAAACCCCTAGTTGTGAATTTTCCAGATAAGTCATTAAGGAGATTTAAGCGGCGTTCTGTTTTAGCACAGCCAATTTTTCACCCTCTTAATTCATACGCTAATAACTGGCTTTTGTACTTTTAGACAGCAAGCCACTATATCTTAAATAACATCACCTGAGACTTAATCAAGCGGACAGTTCCGTCACCATTTTTCTGGTGACCTAAGCTCAAATCAACACCACTATTGACTCAACCATAAAGCGCTCATCTAAGTAATCTCTCGCAATAACAATCGTTTTTTAGAGAATTGTACTTATGAGGAGCGTAATACCATTACTGTTTTATTGACTGCTTGTTAAAGGTATATGCCTAATATCAGCGCTCATTTATGATGCATTGATTACTTACTCTGTTTTTGCACTCTATGTGTGCGTAATCGTCATTGTGTTGTGCGCTAAAAGTCATCCGCGCAAGAGAAATAACAATAAAAGCTTTTAAAACAATGTGATAGATAAAGTAATAATGATGGCACTACCTTTGCTCTACGTAACTCAATCAATGATGAGTATTAAATAAACCTGCTTATTTAATTGACTCAATTTTAGGAGTGGTACATGAGCGGTCAAGAAGGTCTCAATATATTTTCATTCAAAGGTAAGATGAAAGCATTACATATGAGTTGGATAGCGTTTTTCATTACGTTTGCTGTTTGGTTTAACTTTGCTCCCTTGGTGTCAGTTATTGCTGATTCATTAGGGCTAACAAAAGCTGAAATAAAAACATTAATGTTATTAAACGTAGCGTTAACCATTCCAGCGCGTGTTGTCATTGGTATGCTTACCGATAAATACGGCCCGCGCTTAACATTCGCGGTTTTGCTTGGTGTGTGTAGTATCCCTTGTTTTATGTTCTCGCTTGCAGATACGTTTGAACAAGCGGCACTTTCGCGCTTCTTAATAGGTTTTATTGGTGCGGGTTTTGTTATTGGTATCCGTATGGTTTCTGAATGGTTCCCCGCTAACGAATTAGGGACGGCTGAAGGCATTTATGGGGGTTGGGGTAACTTTGGTTCAGCCGCTGCTGCCATGTCACTACCTACACTAGCGTTAGCCTTTGGTGGTGAAGATGGTTGGAGATACGCCGTTGCTTTTACCGGTGCATTAAGCTTAATTTTCAGTGTAATCTGGTATCAAAACGTAACGGATACACCTAAGGGTTCAACGTATTTCAAGCCTAAACAAACAGGTGCAATGGAAGTTACCTCAACGGGCGACTTCTTCTTATTACTCATTATGAAAATTCCTATGTATGGCGCTTTAGCTTTACTCACCTGGAAATTATCTCCTGCCGGTGTCAGTTTATTAACAGAACAAAGTGCCGTCATTGCCTATATTAGCTTGGTGGTTTTGTTTGCCGTTGAATTAAAACAAACCATTAAAGTAAACGGTCACTTATTTTCAAAACCGGTCGAAGAAATTCATCGTTACGAATTCAAGCAAGTGGCGGTGTTAAATGTGCTTTATTTTGCAACTTTCGGTTCTGAGTTGGCCGTTGTTTCGATGTTGCCGTTATTCTTCGCTGAAACATTCGAATTAAGCATGGTGTACGCAGCGATGTTAGCCTCTACTTATGCATTTATGAATTTAATGTCTCGTCCCGGTGGTGGTTGGTTATCAGACAAGTTTGGCCGAAAGAAAACCTTGTTAATTTTAACAGCAGGTTTAGCTGCGGGTTATTTTGCCATGTCAGAAATTACCGGAGAATGGCCATTAGCCCTAGCAGTAGTAACAGCTATGGCTTGTTCTTTTTTCGTGCAAGCGGGTGAAGGAGCTGTATTTGCAGCAGTCCCCTTAATTAAACGTCGTTTAACGGGACAAATTGCAGGTATGACAGGCGCTTACGGTAACGTGGGTGCGGTGGTTTACTTAACCGTATTAACTATGGTTGATTACTCGACTTTCTTTATGGTGATTGCCGCTACCGCTGTGGTAGGCTTTATTACATTACTCTTTATGGTAGAGCCAAAAGGCACAATGACGGAAGTACGTGAAGATGGCACAGTTGAATTAATTAATGTCGGTCACTAAGCTAAGATGAGTGTTATCAATACAGACAAGCAAACGCTCCAAAGCACGGTTGTAGATTTACAACTATGCTTTGGTGGTTTTTCTCATAAAGGTTTAAAGGCAGAAAACCAAGACGCTTTTGCTGCTGTTGTGCCAAAAAAACTTGAATTACGCGCTAAAGGCGCGGTTGTGGCGATCGCAGATGGAGTATCGAGCGCAAGTAAAGCCGCTGAAGCTTCACAACTTGCGGTCACTCAATTTATTCAAGAGTATCTTGCTACGCCCGAAACATGGTCTACACAAAAATCTGCCGCTAAAGTATTAAGCAGTTTAAATAACTGGTTGTATTCACAAAGCGGATTTGTTGATGCTTTAGTTAATCAAGACTCTCCTCAATGGCTAACGACTTTTTCAGCGCTTATTGCTAAATCAAACACCGGTTATATTTTTCATGTTGGCGATACCCGTATAACAAAATATCGCCAGCAACAATTAGAAATTATAACCCGTGATCATAATCGTAAACAAATAGGGCAACAGGATTTATTAACACGCGCATTAGGTGCTGATAGCCATTTAGAAGTTGATGTTTATCAAGTCGATTTACAGGCAGGAGATTTATTCATGCTAAGTTGTGATGGTATTCATGACTTTGTTAGTAAAGCTGCTTTTAAAACACTCTTTGATTCATTGCCGTTATCACCAAATAAGTCTGACTTAGAAGTACTTTCTGAAAAAATTGTTGCCACCGCACTTGAGCGCGGTAGTCATGACAATGTGACCTGCTTACTGGTTTATATTGACGCGATACCGAATCGAAAATTGGCAGAAATTGAACGCGACCTAAGTTCAAAAGCGATCCCTCCAGCATTAAAAGTTGGGCAGAAGCTTGATGATTACCTTGTTAAAAAAATAATACACGCCAGTATTCGTTCACACTTGTATTTAGTCGTTGATGTTAAAACAGAAAAACCTTATGTGTTAAAAGCACCCTCTGCTAACTTTTCAGATGACGCCTTTTATTTACAAGGTTTTATGCGGGAAGCTTGGGTGGGAGAACGCATTAAACACGTTAATGTCATGCGTGTATTATCCGCTAAAAAAGACAGCCAGTTTTTATACCATGTATGTGAATACATTAAAGGGCAAACCCTGGGTGAATGGTTACATGACAACCCTAAACCTAGCATTGCGCAGGTCCGCGATATAATGAAACAAGTGATCGGCGCATTACGATCATTTCAACGTTTAGATTTAGTTCACCGCGACTTAAAGCCCGACAATATTATGATCGATGAATATGGTCAAATTAAATTGATTGATTACGGCACCGTATTTGTCGCTTCACTTGATGAAAACCAAGAAACAATAAAAGAACAAGTACCACACGGCTCTCTAAATTATATTGCGCCTGAAACCTTATTGCATATGCAAGCTGATTATCAAAGTGACCTATTCTCATTGGGGGTTATTTGTTATGAAATGTTATCGGGTGAACTTCCTTACAAACCAATGCAACGTGCTGAAGTCACTATTAAAAATTATAACGATATGCAATATCGCAGCATTAAACAGTTTCGACCAGAGTTACCCTTGTGGTTAGATTTAAGCCTTCAAAAAGCAACGGCTGCAGACCCAAAACAGCGCTATAGAGCCTTTTCAGAATTTTTTAGTGATTTAAATAAACCGAGTTCATCTGCCGTTGAAGAATACAAAAACCAACCCTTGTTAAAGCGTGATCCTATCTTTTTTTGGCAATTAGTATCAACCTTATTGTTTATTGCCTTGATGGTATCTTTAGTTAATTAACCCGTTCCCCCTTTGCACTTACCGCTGATGATTATGGTGCACACCTCTGGTGCGTTGATGCCTTCACTGCAGTGCAAAATCGCTGTTACAACTCACACCTAAATCACTATCTAATTGAATTTATTAAAAAAACCACTTGGTTCGTTTATTGCTAATAACAAATCATTATCTAATTCTGCTAATACAGCAGTAATTTAAAGAAGTAGGGTTCCAAAAATGAGTACACAACCTCAGAAGATCGTCGTCGTTGGTAATGGCATGGTTGGCCATCACTTTGTTGATGAAATGGCGAAACATGCCGGCTATGAAATTACCGTTCTATCAGCTGAAGACCGTTTAGCTTATGACCGCGTTCATTTATCAGAGTACTTTTCTGGAAAAACTGCTGATGATTTAGCCATGACTACGCCAGCATATTACAACGAAATAGGCGTTAATTTTTTTACTAACGCAAAAGTCACTAATATTGATAAAGCTGCAAAAACTGTTACGACTGAGTCGGGTGACATTTTCGCTTACGATAAATTAGTTATGGCGACAGGATCATACCCCTTTGTTCCCCCTATTCCAGGTAAAGAACGTGACCATTGTTTGGTTTATCGTACTATTCAAGATTTAGAAGACATTCAAGCGTCAGCTAGAGCGGGTAAAGTTGGTGTGGTGGTTGGTGGGGGGTTATTAGGTTTAGAAGCCGCTAACGCCCTTAAAGAACTAGGCCTGCAGACACACGTTGTAGAGTTTGCCCCACAATTAATGGGCGTGCAATTAGACAAAGACGGCGGCGCTTTATTGCGTTCAATGATCGAAGATATTGGTGTTCAGGTACATACACAAAAAGCCACCAATGAAATTGTCGATGGTGAAGAATGTGTTCACCGAATGAATTTTGCCGATGGAACACATTTAGAAACTGACGTCATCTTATTCTCAGCCGGTATTCGCCCCTATGATAATTTAGCACGTGAATTTGATTTAGCGGTTGGCGAGCGGGGCGGCATTGTGGTTGATAACAACTGTAAAACCTCTAACGAAAATATTTACGCTATTGGTGAGTGTGCTTTGTGGAATAACTTTATTTTTGGTTTAGTGGCGCCAGGCTACACTATGGCTAAAGTGGCTGCCGATAACATTATTGGCGGTGAACAGCAGTTCACTGGTGCAGATATGAGCACTAAATTAAAATTAATGGGTATGGATGTGGGATCGATCGGCGATGCTCATGGCCGTACTCAAGGTTGTAAAAGCTACGTCTATTCAAATCAACCTGACCAAATTTATAAAAAAATAGTGGTCAGTGCCAATGGTAAAGAATTAATAGGTGCGGTTTTAGTGGGTGATACCAGTGAATACGATACATTATTGCAATACGCATTAAATGGTATTGAATTACCAGAAAATCCTGACGGTTTAATTTTACCCAGCTCAGGCGAAAAACCCACCTTAGGCGTAGATGCCTTACCTAATACCGCAACTATCTGCTCATGTTTGAATGTCACCAAAGGCGATATTATTGCTGCTATTGATTGTGGCGCCGTTGATGTCGGTGAAGTAAAGTCTTCAACGAAAGCAGGAACAGGCTGTGGTGGTTGTGCCGCCTTATTGAAAAAAGTAACAGATCACGAATTAGAAAAACGTGGGGTAGAAATTAGCACTGACCTTTGCGAACATTTTGCTTACAGCCGGGTTGAGTTATTTCACATTGTGCAAGCAGAACAAATTAAAACCTTTGACCTGTTAGTAGAAAAACACGGTTCAGGTTTAGGCTGTGAAATTTGTAAGCCAGCAGCTGCGTCTATTCTCGCTTCGGTTTGGAACGATTACATATTAAAACCCGACCATGTATCACTACAAGACACCAATGATGTTTTTCTAGGTAATATGCAAAAAGATGGTACTTATTCTGTCGTTCCCCGTATGCCAGGCGGTGAAGTAACCCCAGATAAGTTAATTGTTATTGGTGAAGTCGCTAAAGAATATAACCTATATACCAAAGTAACAGGCGGCCAACGTATCGACTTATTCGGCGCACGTGTTGACCAATTACCGGCGATATGGAAACGCTTAATTGATGCAGGTATGGAAACTGGTCATGCCTATGGCAAATCGTTACGTACGGTTAAATCTTGTGTTGGCAGCACTTGGTGTCGTTACGGCCAACAAGACAGCATGGCAATGGCCATTTTCTTAGAAGATCGCTACAAGGGCTTGCGTTCTCCTCATAAAATTAAGTTTGCGGTTTCGGGCTGTACACGCGAGTGTGCTGAAGCACAAAGTAAAGACATTGGTATTATTGCTACTGAAAACGGCTGGAACTTATACGTCAGTGGCAATGGCGGCATGAAGCCTCGCCATGGCGACTTATTCGCGACTGATTTAGATGATGAAACCTTAGTGAAATATATCGATCGTTACTTAATGTTTTATGTGCGTACCGCAGATCGCTTAACCCGTACTTCTGTCTGGTTAGAAAACCTAGAAGGCGGCTTAGCCTACATGGAGAAAATAGTTAAGGACGATCACTTAGGGATTAATGCTGAATTAGAAAAGCAAATGCAAAATGTCGTTGATACCTATCAATGTGAGTGGAAAACAACCATCGAAAGTGAAGAGCAATTAAAGCGTTTTCGTCAGTTTGTTAACTCTGACACTGTCGATGGCAACATCGAATTCGTTACTGAGCGTGATCAAATTAGACCCGCTCAAGGTGATGAGAAAAAATATGGCGTTCAAATTCAAGCCGTTGATTTAACACCTGCATAAATACATTTACGAATAAGGAAAATAAAATGACAACAGAAAATAGCTGGCAAACCATTTGCTCAACCAGTGATTTAATTAAAAACTCAGGTGTTTGTGCATTATTAGCAAACAAAGAACAAGTGGCTTTATTCCAAGTAGGTAAGGACACCGTTTATGCTATTTCTAACTTTGATCCCTTTGGTAAAGCAAACGTTTTATACCGTGGTTTAATTGGTGAAACTAAAGGTAATATTTACGTTGCTTCACCCTTATTAAAACAACGCTTTGTTTTAAATTCAGGAGCCTGTTTAGATGATGATACTTTAGCGATTAAAACCTATGAAACACGTGTTACTGATGGAAAATTAGAAATATTTGGTTAAGGATTTCATCCTTTATTTTCATAAAAATCCTAGCGAAGTTAACGGTGCTGGGATTTTTATTTTGTACCATTCATCATTAAATTTAAGCCTAATATGACTCACTTAGCATCTGCTAAAAAAAAGTCTGCATACGCGAAGATTAATTATCCCAATTCTACATGCTAAGGTGTTTAAACAGTTCAATCTCGGAAGAGATTATTTTGGTGCATCTTTGCATCACAAACTAATAAAAACGAGTATAAAAAATCAAAGGGCAACCCTAACCAATTGATATAAATGTAATTAAACTTCTGGTGTGAATTGTGCTTTAATATTTTAAATATACTTAATTCTTAATTTTAATTTGAATAAATTGAAAAATAAAACCTTGTCTTTGCCTAATAAAAATACGATATATCAGGATGTTCCATCAGGATTAAAAGTATTGCTTGCTGAAATAAACCATGCAAAAGCAAAGGTATTAATGAGCGTACTGATAAATGAGCAATATGATATCTATCATGTTGCTCATTCTGGCGTACCTTTATTAAGAGATGTTAAACAGCTAAACCCAGACGTTATCATTATTGATATAGAATCTCCAAACAGAGATATGCTTGAAAACCTCAATAAAATTTCTCAATTCGCCCCAAAACCTATCGTAGTTTTTTCAGAACAACAATGTGCCAATACTACCATTAATCAGATGGTCAAATCAGGGGTTAGTGCTTATGTTGTAGGGGAAGTTAATCAAACAAGAGTGAAGTCAATTATTGATGTGGCTATTGCGAGATTTGAGCTTTTTCAAGGACTAAAACAAGAACTTGCTGACACTAAACAAAAATTGTCTAGCCAGAAAAGTATCGATAAAGCTAAACGTTGGTTAATGGAAACAAAACAACTGTCTGAAATAGATGCGTATCACTTCATTCGAAAAATAGCGATGGATAACAGCCAGAAAATGGATGATGTTGCCAAAAACATCCTTTCTGTTGCTAGCATTTTTTAGATATTTAAAGACGTTTTAAAGAATTGTAGAGAATATCAATTATGTTTAATATTGAAAAAAAAAATATAACCCTTGGCTTTATGCCATTAACAGATAGTGCCCCCTTAGTCATT
Organism: Colwellia sp. BRX8-7; assembly: GCF_014077275.1. Taxonomy (NCBI): domain Bacteria; kingdom Pseudomonadati; phylum Pseudomonadota; class Gammaproteobacteria; order Alteromonadales; family Colwelliaceae; genus Colwellia; species Colwellia sp. BRX8-7. Next base: position 278,726 of record NZ_JACGVP010000001.1, read on the forward strand.
GCTCATGAAATGGGATTTTTCGAAAAATGGGGGCTTAACGTAAACCTAACAAAACAAAATTCTTGGGCCACATTAACAGATAAATTGCATAGCGGAGTTATTGACGCCGCCCAAATGTTAGCCCCTATGCCCATTGCCTGTAACTTAGGTTTACACGGACAAAAGTCAACCGTGATTGCCCCAATGATATTGAGTCGTAACGGTAATGGCATCACGTTATCGACTAAACTCTACCAAAAAATATTATTACAACACAATACCAATGAGATCAGTATGCCATTTTCGGCCAATATATTGAGACATGAAATAGAGCAACGAAAAAAAGAAGGTAATAAATTAACCTTCGCTGTCGTTTTTCCTTATAGCTGTCATCATTATCAACTTGTTGAATGGCTAAAGAATAGTGATATCGATCCATCAGACATTAATTTATTAATTGTACCTCCTTCAAACATGGTGCCATCTATGCATTCAGGGGATCTTGATGGCTTTTGTGTCGGTAGTCCTTGGAATGCTAAAGCGGTTAGAGAAGGTGTTGGCATCACAGGTGTTACCTCTTCTGACTTATGGGAAGATTCACCTGAGAAGGTGCTTGGATTAATGTCTGATTGGCAAGTTAAGCACCCAGAAACAACATTTGCTTTAGTATCTGCTTTATATGAAGCATGCCAATGGCTTGAAAATATTCCCAATCGCTTTGAAGCAGCGAGGTTCTTGAGTCGTGCAAAGTATTTAGACACACATATCGACGTAATTGCGCCTTCATTAATGGGGAGTTGCCTAACCCTTAACAATACATCACCTCGTAAAGTAGAAAGCTATCAACAATTTTCGACATTAGGTGATCCCACATTCAATAGGCCAGCACATCATTACGGTGAAAACATTGCCAAATTAATGCAAGCGTGTGGACACATAAACAGACAACAAATAACGGATCTAGACATTGCTTCGATCTACAGGGAAGATATTTATCAAGCTGTAATATATAAGAATAAGTAGAGCCTTTATTAAAATGAAGTATCTGCCTACAGGCCTATAGACACCAAAATAGTGCAAATACTTCTCACTGTTGGAGCAAAGTATTTAATCAAAAAAAATAAAACAAAGTAAGTTACTGATTTTAAAAACAATTAATAGGTGGCACTAATTGTGCTTTATAGTTAATAGCGTTTTCATGTTAATTCAATCAACAGCGGTTGTTTTAACGATAAAGTGAAAATTGACTCAAAACTTATTTCGTTAAAACTAATCGCACTGCAACGACGTAGTCATTATTAGTTTGGCATTGAAGCCCACAGTACTCGGATTGTATCCGAAGTACTGTGGGCTTTTTTTATTTGGAGAAAGGTATTTTGAAAACGACTTTAAAAAATGAATGTAAAAAATTATGCCGTACTGTTATTGCAGGACTATGTATTTCTGGCTCCCTACTGACTTCGTCTTTGCAAGCAGCAGAGCTAGGCTACCCAGAAAAAGAAGAACTTAAATTTGGTTTTATTAAATTAACCGATATGGCCCCTATCGCTATTGCTTATGAGAAAGGATTTTTTGAAGATGAAGGCTTATACGTCACGATTGAATCTCAAGCTAACTGGAAAGTATTACTTGATGGCGTTATAGATGGTCGATTAGACGGTGCTCACATGCTTGCTGGCCAACCCATTGCAGCAACGATTGGTTACGGGACTAAAGCTGAAATCATCACGCCTTTTTCAATGGACTTAAATGGCAATGCGATTACTGTTTCTAATGAAATTTGGAAGCAAATGAAGGTCAATATTCCTAAGCAAGCCGATGGAAGACCTGTTCATCCTATTAAAGCTGATGCCTTAAAGCCTGTTGTAGAAAAGTATCTTGATGAAGGCAAACCTTTCAACATGGGTATGGTGTTTCCAGTATCGACACATAACTACGAGTTACGCTATTGGTTAGCGGCTGGTGATATTCATCCTGGATTTTACGCTCCTCATAAAGGTGATACATCAGGAAAGATTGACGCACAAGTGCTGTTGTCAGTAACGCCTCCTCCACAAATGCCAGCCACAATGGAAGCCGGCACTATTTATGGTTATTGTGTAGGTGAACCTTGGAACCAACAAGCCGTATTTAAAGGCATTGGTGTGCCGGTCGTTACCGATTATGAAATTTGGAAGAACAACCCGGAAAAAGTATTTGGTATTACTAAAGCCTTTGCTGAAAAATACCCAAATACCACCATTCGTTTAACACGCGCATTGATTCGTGCCGCTAAATGGTTAGACGAAAACAATAATGCTAACCGTCCAGAAGCAGTGAAAATTTTATCTCAATCGAACTATGTTGGTGCTGATTACGACGTTATCGCAAACAGCATGACAGGGACTTTCGAGTACGAAAAAGGCGATGTGCGTTCAGTACCTGACTTCAACGTATTCTTTCGCTACAACGCCACTTATCCTTACTACTCTGATGCTATTTGGTATTTAACACAAATGCGTCGTTGGGGACAAATTAGCGATGACAAACCTGATAGTTGGTACAAAGATATTGCCGCACAAGTTTATCGTCCTGATATTTACATGGCTGCAGCGCAATCATTAGTTGATGACAAGTTATTGTCTAAAAGCGACTTTTCAGACTTAGTCGGTGAAGACGGTTTCCGTGCTCCTCAAAAACACTTTATTGACAACATTGTTTATGACGGTACTCAACCAAACGCCTATATAAACAAGTTTAAAATTGGCCTAAAAGCCGGTGACAAACTTTAGAACCTTGTCGTATTTTAGCCAGTACTTTACTGAGTAGTTATGCGCTGTCCATTAACTGGCAGCGCATAAAGGAGAGCAAAAATGACTGCTGTAATTAATAAAAAAACATTAGGTATTGTGCCAATGAGTAATAACAAAATAATCGGGTCCTTTATTTCAGAAAAGGCACAAGCGTTGATATTACCTATGGCCGGTATCTTCTGTTTTATGCTGCTATGGTCGTTTACGGCAAGTAGCATTGATACTTCGCTCGGAAAATTCCCTGGCCCCAGTGCAGTGGCTACTCAAGTAGTTAATTTAATTGATGAACATAATGCTGAACGCGCCAAAGAAGATGCTTTTTATATTCGCCAGGACGAACGAAATAAAGTGCGAATGGCAAAAGATCCAAGCTATCAAGCTAAAATACGAGTTTATACTGGTAAAGAAACATTTTTAGACCAAATATTCACCAGTTTAGTGACGGTAGTTAGTGGCTTTTTAGTGGCTGCTGTTGTTGCTATTCCCTTAGGTATTGCCATTGGTTTAAGTAAAAATTTAAATACGGCAATAAACCCTATTATACAAATTTTTAAACCCGTATCTCCTTTGGCTTGGCTACCGATAGTAACCATGGTAGTCAGTGCACTTTATGTATCTCCTGATCCTATGTTTGCTAAATCTTTTATCACCTCTTTAATCACAGTAACTTTATGTAGTCTTTGGCCTATGGTCATCAACACTTCTTTTGGTGTGGCTTCAATAAATCAAGACTGGGTGAATGTCAGTAAAGTATTAAGCCTGCCTAAACACGTACATATTCAAAAAATTGTTTTACCTGCTTCCATTCCTGCCATTTTTACTGGCATGAGAATGTCATTAGGTATTGCTTGGATGGTACTTATTGCGGCTGAAATGCTGGCACAAAATCCAGGGTTAGGAAAGTTCGTTTGGGATGAATTCCAAAACGGCAGTTCGCAATCTCTTAGTCGCATTATGACCGCAGTATTAACCATAGGCCTTATTGGCTACATGCTTGATAGAACCATGCTGCAACTGCAAAGAATATTGTCTTGGGACAAATCAAGCGCACAACTTTAGCCAATATAGGATTAAGGAAATCACATGAGCATTATTTTAGACATCAGCAAAGTAGATATGGTATTTCCAACCCCTAAAGGCGATTTTACCGCGTTAAAGGGTGTTGATTTACAAATAAAAAAAGGTGAATTCATTTCACTTATAGGTCATTCAGGTTGTGGTAAATCAACCGTATTGAATATTGTTGCCTGTTTGCACAGAGCAACATTAGGTGGCGTATTATTAAATAACAAAGAAGTAACAGAACCCGGCCCTGAACGTGCTGTTGTTTTTCAAAACCATTCATTATTGCCTTGGTTAACCGCCTATCAAAATATTGAGTTAGCGGTAAAACAAGTCTTCAAAAATAAAATGTCTTCAAGCGAAATGAAAGAATGGATCGAACATAACTTACGTTTAGTTCATATGGATCATGCAAAAGACAAGCGTCCTGATGAAATTTCAGGCGGTATGAAACAACGTATTGGTATTGCCAGAGCTTTAGCAATGAAACCAGAAGTACTTTTGATGGATGAACCTTTTGGTGCGCTCGACGCTTTAACGCGAGCTCATATGCAAGACTCATTAATGGAAATTCAGCAAAAGCTTAACAACACCGTCATCATGATCACCCATGACGTAGATGAAGCTGTTTTATTATCAGATCGCATTGTCATGATGACCAACGGGCCAGCCGCGACAATAGGCGAAATATTAGACGTCAACTTACCTCATCCAAGAAACCGTTTAGCGCTAGCAGAAGATGTTGAATATAACCGTTTACGCTCAGCTGTTTTAACTTTTTTGTATGAAAAACAAAGAAAGGTTGAAGTTATTCCCACAGCTAAATCGGCTAAATCAACTGAAAAAGCTCAAGTAAAACAAAAGACGTCCAGTGTTGCTTAATACATTTCGCTAAATTGAAAAATTATAAAAATAATTTAAAAAAACTTTAAGGGATAAACCATGAAAAACGTTCATACATTCTCAAAAATTACGGCAGTGGTTTTGTTAGCAAGTGCCAGTGCTTCAGCAACCGCAAATAGCGAGACTAAAGCTAAAGCCAGTATAGATTTAAACTTGCGATATGAAAAAGTTGATCAAGACAATACCAAAAAAGATGCCTCAGCGTTAACGCTAAGAACTCGTCTAAATTACACCAGTGCTAGCTACAATAATTTTACCGCAGTTGTTGAATTTGAAGACTCACGCCAAGTAGCGGGTATTAACAGGTATAACGATGCCGTGGGCAATAATACTGAATATTCTGTTATTGCCGATCCAGAAACGACTGAATTAGACCAAGCTTATGTGCAATACAAAAAAGATGGGATCACCGCTAAAGTCGGTCGCCAAGTACTGACCTTAGATAATCATCGTTATGTTGGGCATGTAGGATGGCGTCAAGATAGACAAACATTTGATGCCGCGACCATAACTTATGACGCATTAGACAATGTAAAAATGAGCTATAGCTACATTAATAAACGTAATCGTATTTTTTCCAATGAAAAAGATTTTAATGCAAAAGACCATTTACTTAACCTCGCCTACAAAACGAGTTATGGCAAACTAACCGTTTACAGCTATCTCTTAGAAGTTGATGAAGGAACCGCTAATAGCTTAGATACTTTCGGGGTGAGTTTTAACGGTAAAAAAGACAAGTTTTCATATTCAGCCGAATTTGCTACTCAAGATTCAGAAAGCGGCGCAACTGACTACTCTGCAAGCTATATGGCCATAGAAGGTGGCTATAGCTTTGATGCGCTAACCCTTAAATTAGGTGCAGAAGTTCTGGGCAGTGATGATTCAATGGTTGGGTTTTCAACACCACTGGCGACACTGCATAAATTTAATGGTTGGGCAGATCAGTTTTTAGGCACACCAAAAGAAGGCTTGGTTGATCTTTATGCCTCGGTGTCAGGTAAAGCATTCGGCGGCGGTTGGACAGTGACAATTCATGATTATTCTGCTGATGAATCAACCGATACGGTTGATGATTTAGGTAGCGAAATTAATGCCGTTTACGCGAAAAAATTCGCTAAGAATTATAAGGCAGGCTTAAAGTATGCGGCTTACTCAGCAGGCGATTCTACTGCAGGTAAAGTTGATACAGATAAAATTTGGCTTTGGGTAAGTGCAAGTTTTTAGCTATCCAAACACACTTATAATGATAACGCTCTACAGGTTTGTTAAGCGTTATCACAAATTGTAAACCCATATCAATATTGCAGCAGGTAAATAAAATTAGCTCAAGTAACCAACAAATCATAGAGAAACAAAAAGTTGTCGTGGTCGGTAACGGCATGGTGGGTCACCATTTTGTTGAGCAATTGGCTCAAATGAACTCAGCTGCTCAAGCCATTGAGATAACCGTTTTGTCAGCAGAGCCTCGCCTTGCTTATGACCGTGTTCACCTTTCAACATACTTTAGCGGTAAAACAGCGGCAGATCTGGCCATGGCTGACGAAAAAACTTACCAAGATTGGACGGTAAATTTTAAAACTAATGCCAAAGTTGTTGATATCGATCGCAGTAATAAGCATGTTGTGACGCAAAACGGCCAAGTTATCGCTTATGACAAACTCATCTTAGCCACTGGCTCTTATCCTTTTGTACCGCCTATTCCAGGAAAAGACCGCGAGCATTGTTTGGTTTATCGCACCATAGATGACTTAGATAAGATTCAGGCCAGCGCAAAGGTCAGTAAAGTAGGGGTAGTTATCGGCGGTGGTTTACTCGGCCTTGAAGCTGCAAATGCGCTAAGCCACTTAGGCTTAAAAACCCATGTCGTTGAATTTGCATCACAATTAATGGGGGTACAAATTGATGCTGGTGGCGGTCGATTATTAAAAGAAAAAATTGAAGCTTTAGGTGTTGAGGTGCATACATCAAAAGCTACCAGCGTAATTGAAGACGGCGAAATCTGTCGTTATAAACTGTGTTTTAGTGATAATACCGAGCTAGAAACTGACCTTATTTTATTTTCCGCAGGTATTCGCCCTTATGACAATCTAGCTAAATCATTCGCGCTTGAAATGGGTGAACGAGGCGGTATTGTGATTAATGACCACTGCCAAACCTCAGATAAAAATATCTATGCGATTGGCGAATGTGCGCTTTGGAACAACTTCATTTTTGGTTTAGTGGCGCCGGGTTACCAGATGGCTAAAGTGGCGGCAAAACATATTATGGGTGAACAAACCTTGTTTACCGGTGCCGATATGAGTACCAAATTGAAACTCATGGGTGTTGAAGTAGGCTCAATAGGTGACGCTCACGCAAAAACAACCGGGGCAATAACCTATACCTATCAAAATCAACCGGCTGGCGTTTACAAGAAAATTGTTATCTCTAGTGACAAAAGCAAAATGCTTGGCGCAGTATTAATTGGTGATACCCGTGAATACGACACGTTATTGCAATATATGCTTAATGCCATAGATTTACCTGAATCACCCGAAACGCTGATATTGCCTTCATCAGGTGAAAAGCCAACATTAGACGTTGGTGCACTACCTGATAGCGCAATTATTTGTTCATGTCACCAGGTCACAAAAAGCAATATTATCAGCTCAATCGATCAAGGAGCTTATACCCTAGATGATATTAAAATTTGTACTAAAGCCAGTAGCGGATGTGGCGGTTGTAGCGCTTTATTGAAAAATCTGGCTGAGGCAGAATTTGCAAGCCGTGCTGTGAAAGTTAAACAAGATATTTGTCTAAATGTCATCGAATAAAATTCGAACATAAATAAATAAACAAAACATCCCATATAAAGCGGGCTGTATATCATTCTCTGTTTTAAAGGTAAATTTTATGAGTTGTTCTCAATCATCACATACTGTTCAATCAACTTGTGCATACTGTGGTGTAGGTTGTGGTATTGATATTACGGTTAACAATGGCAAGGCCAGTGCATTAGTCGGCACCATAGAGCACCCAGCCAACTTTGGACAACTGTGTGTTAAAGGTACCAATTTATTAGCCACCACAGATTTAACCAACCGCTTACTTGAGCCACAAATAAATAATAAAACGGTTGATTGGTCAACAGCGACAAATCATGTTGCCGATAAATTTACACAAATTATTAAAGAGCATGGCGCTGATGCCGTGGCTTTTTATGTCTCAGGACAGCTACTGACTGAAGATTATTATCTGGCGAATAAATTAATGAAAGGCTATATAGGTTCAGCCAATATAGATACCAATTCACGCCTTTGCATGTCTTCAGCGGTTGCCGCTTATAAGCGCAGTTTCGGTGAGGACGTTGTACCATGTACCTATGACGATTTAGACAGTACAGAGCTTTTATTAATTACCGGCTCTAATGCCGCTTGGACCCATCCGGTATTATTTCAACGTATTGAACGTGCTAAAAAACGTAATCCAGCGATGAAAATTGTGGTTATTGACCCGCGTAAAACCGCAACCTGTCAAATAGCTGATTATTTTTTACCAATAAAGCCTGGCACTGACGCCGCCTTTTTTAACGGTCTATTAAATTATTTAAGCACTAACAATGGCTTAAATAATGACTATATCGAGCAACATACCCAAGGTTTCGAACAAGCTTTATTAGCAGCAAAAAAATGGTCACTCGCTGAAGTATCAGCCTATTGCGATCTTGACCAACAAACCCTTGCCAGTGTCTATCAATTATTTGCCGACACTGAAAAAGTACTCAGCTTTTATTCAATGGGCATCAACCAGTCAAACTCAGGCACTGATAAGTGTCAAAGCATTATTAATTGTCATTTAGCCACCGGAAAAATAGCTAAAGACGGTTGTGGGCCTTTTTCTATCACAGGTCAACCCAACGCTATGGGCGGTAGAGAAGTGGGAGGTTTGTCTAATCAATTAGCCGCTCATATGGATATTGAAAACCCTGAACACCGCTCAACAGTGCAACGTTTTTGGCAATCCCCCACTATCGCTGTTAAAGCAGGTTATAAGGCGGTTGATCTGTTTGACGCTATCGATGAAGGTAAAATAAAAGCGGTCTGGATAATGGCAACTAACCCGATGGTAAGCTTGCCCAACGTTAAAAAAATAGCCCAAGCATTAAATAAATGTGAATATGTTGTGGTCTCAGACTGTGCTGAAAACAATGATACGTTAGACTTTGCTGATGTAAAACTACCGGCAACGCCATGGCTAGAAAAAAACGGTACCGTTACCAACTCAGAGCGCCGAATTTCGCGCCAAACTAATGCTATAGCTCCGAGCGGACAAGCAAAGCACGACTGGCAAATTATTGCGGACGTTGCCACGGCCATGGGTTTTTCAGGCTTTAACTATTCACACGTTAGTGAGGTATTTAGAGAGTTCGCTCAACTGTCAGGTTTTGAAAACAATGGCAAACGAGTCTTTGATATCTCTGCATTTTCAGCCATTACTCCAAAACAGTATAACCGTTTAAAGCCTCTACAATGGCCAGTTAATGATACCTATCCTGAAGGTAAAAAACGTGTTTATGAAGAGGGTAAGTTTTCTACCCCTTCTGGTAAAGCTGTCTTTTTTCCTATTACGCCACGCCAGCCAACTCAAAAATTATCCGCTAAATTTCCCTTTAGGCTAAACAGTGGTCGATTAAGAGATCAATGGCATACGATGTCTCGAACCGGCAAATCCCCTCAGCTCACCGCTCATACCGATAAATGTTACCTTTATATTAATCCTGATGACGCGGCGCGATTAAGCATAGTAGATGATGAGATAGTCAATATTGCATCAAACACTGGGCAAGCAAAAGTGCATGCAAAGTTAGATAAAAACCAGCGTTCTAATGAATGTTTTATGCCTATTCATTGGAATAAGCAATTTGCGTCTAGCGCAAATGTTAACAACTTATATGAGAGCATTACCGACCCGTTTTCTGGTCAACCTGAAATGAAGCATGGCGCGATCGCATTAAGCAAAACAGATTTTGTCCAGTTTGGTCAACTTCATCTTAGCGAAGAATTTATCGTGCAATGCCAAATGAGTAATGACTTTTGGAATAAAGCACGCACCCATTATGGCCTTAGTTATCAATTTGCTAATATTGAACTTGAAAGTGACCTTTTAAATTGGTGTCAAACAAGCAGCCATATATCTGGTGAGTGGCACCAATTTAGCCAAGCAGGCACCTCTTATATTATTTGCTTACAAGCCAATAAATTAGTTTTCTTGTGTTATGTGTCAACAACACAGCCCCGTATTGAAAGCGCATGGCTTAATTATGCTTTTGGTCAGTCATCTCTAAGCGAAGCTAATATTAAATCTTTACTCGCAGGGACTTCAAGTGAAGAGTTCTCCAAAGGTAAACAAATTTGCAGCTGTTTTAATATTGGTGAAAAAGACATTGTAGGCGCAATTAAAGGCGGCTGTAGTTCTGTTGAACAATTAGGAGAGGGGTTAAAATGTGGCACAAACTGTGGTTCATGTAAATCAGAATTAGCTGCATTACTTAGTGAACATCACATCGATAAAGCCACATTAATTAACAGCACTTGGGGAGAATAATGGATAGCGCTTGTCAGTAAATGTAAAGCTTGTGAGCACTATCAGATTATAATATGACATTTTAGCTATTATTAGATAAAATGTCGGCAGACTTAAATAAACTGGCGATGGTCAGTTGTGCCTAAATATGAAATATAATGCCAATTCAAACACCTGTTAAACGCCCGAATACCTTTTTAGAACTCCTATATAATATTGCTATTCCATCGATTATTTTAATGAAACTTTCGACAGATGAGTATTTAGGCACTGTACCGGCCTTAATTTTTGCCTTATTGTTTCCACTCGGTTATGGCTTGTATGATTTCATTAAAAACAAGTCGATGAATTTTATTTCCTTATTAGGATTTTTCAGTACCTTGTTAACGGGTGGCATAGGTTTATTTGAACTGGACGTTGAATGGCTCGCTATCAAAGAAGCTGCCATTCCATCTGTTATCGGCATAGTTGTGCTGATATCTGGTTTTTGGGGAAAACCCTTAATTGCTAAAATATTATTAAATCCACTGTTATTTAATTTAGATTTAATCTATCAAACGCTAGCAAGCAAAAACAAAACTGATCAGTTTAAAGCAAGAATTCAGTGGGCAAATCATCTTTTAGCTTCAACCTTTGTTTTTTCTGCCACGATGAATTACCTATTAGCTAAATGGATTGTTATTAGCCCCGCTGGCACAGTAGAGTTTAATGAGCAACTTGGCGAAATGACACTGTTAAGTTATCCCGTGATTGCCGTACCTTCAATGGTGATGCTAATTGCAATTATGTTCTATGTGGTAAAAAGCACCATGAAATTAACAGATTTAACGTTAGAAAAAATATTAAACGGTGAGAAATAACCCCTAATTACCGATTAACTACCAATTAATTATAGACGGATGTAAGTGGCTAACCCTCGACCTACTCCGTCTATTTTCAATAAAGTCAATTTTTGTATTGCTCAGTTAATAATCCTGTACTATTTTTCTTTAGTCATTAACCATTCAGACAATAACCTCACCCCAAAGCCTGTACCGCCGGTGGGTACTTCATCTTTTGCTTTACTGCTAAGCGCATTACCGGCAATATCAAGATGAGCCCATCGAACATCGCCAACAAAGTGCTGGAGAAAACTAGCTGCTGTGGTTGCACCTGGCCCACCTGAACCGGTATTCTTTAAATCAGCAATGTCCGTTTCAAGCATATCTTTATACCCTAGCGGTAATCGCCATAAATTTTCATTCACTTGTTTACCTGCAAAGGTTAATTCGGTAACTAACGCTTCGTCATCTGAGAATAAACCAGCATAACGATCACCTAATGCTCTAACTTTTGAGCCCGTTAAAGTGGCTAAATCTATCATGATTTCTGGCTTGTAGTATTGACGCGCATACCAGAGTGCATCAGATAAAACCAAGCGCCCTTCTGCATCTGTATTAACCACCTCAACCGTTAGCCCTTCTGCTGTTTTAACGACATCACCAGGTGCTATAGAAAATTGAGAGACCATATTAGCTGCCATCCCCATGACAGCAACAACATTCACTTTAGCTTTATTTAAAGCAAGTCCCTTAATAGTCCCTAACGCTGCAGCTGCACCGGCCATATCCGACTTCATTCGGGCAATAGATGCGCCGGTTTTAATACTATAGCCACCAGAGTCAAAGGTAATACCTTTTCCCACTAAAGCGATCGGTGCTTCATCGTTGCCTTGATAATGGGCAACAACTAAACGTGACCCTTCTTTACTACCACGGCCAACAGCCTCAAGTGCTCCCATACCTAATTTTTTAATCTGTTTAGGCGTTAACACTTTTATTTCAACACCGAGTTTTTTTAACTCTTTTGCCGCATTAGCAAAAGCAACAGGTGTCATCTCTGTCGGTACTTCACTGGTTAAATCTCGCGCTAAAAAGACACCTTGCTCGATATTAGCTAATGGGGCATACGCTGCTTGAGCTTGCTTGCCATTTTCAACATCAAACATAAACGTTTTTTCACTACGCTTTTCATTGTGGTACTGCTCAAAACGATGAGCACGTAAACTTACACCATGTGCCAATAAAGATGCGGCAGTATTGCTAGACACTAAATCATCAGTTGATACTTTAATAACCTGAGTTAATTTAGTGTCTAACTTAGCCAATAAGTTACCGCCCAAAGCGGTCAACTTATCTTTACTCAGTTGTGCTTGTGGGCCTGTTCCAACAATTAACACACGCTCATAATGTAAACCATAAGGTGCAACAATTTGTAAAAAGCTACCGTACTCACTGCTGAAATCTTCTGCTTTCACAGCTCTACTTAAGTGACCTTGACTTTCCTTATCGAATGCAGAGAAATCACTATTTTTCCCCTCTTTTGTGTGAAAGATAACTAAGGTATCTGCAACCGTTGAAACAGAATCTGCAAAAGTTATTGTTTCTGCCAATACCGTCGTGCTAGCAAGCATAGCGCCTAAAACAACTGAGATGGTGGTACGTTTTAACAACATAAAAACCTCTATTTAATGGATAATAAGAATAATATTAAGATATACGACAATAAAGTCATATTAGTTCAATGACTATTCCAAGGAAAATATTCATATAAAATAGGATTTTATAGCGATCAATTAAAGATTAATATGATTGATTTTTATCTGGTATTTAATAAAAAACATTATCAATGTATGTCATTTTTAAAATGATGTTAATTACCTATATTTAGGACGGCATAACCGTTTATACTTTCTTGCTATTAATATTTGATTTGGATTTAACATGATTGATTTTCGCTCTGACACCGTAACAAGACCCTCCTTGAAAATGCGTAATGCAATGTCACAGGCAGAGGTTGGTGATGATGTTTATGGTGACGACCCAACCGTAAACGAATTAGAGCAATGGTCTGCCAAACGTCATGGCTTTGATGCTGCACTCTTTTGTAGCTCAGGGACACAAGCAAATCTACTCGCCTTAATGGCACACTGTCAGCGAGGCGACGAGTATTTGTGTGGCCAACAAGCCCACAACTACAAATTTGAAGGTGGTGGCGCGGCAGTATTAGGTTCAATTCAACCGCAACCGATAGAAAATGAGAAAGATGGCACCCTTTGCTTAACTAAGCTTGCCCAAGCGATTAAACCCGATGATTCGCATTTTGCTCACACAAAACTGGTTAGCATTGAAAATACCATAAATGGTAAAGTACTGCCGTTACACTATTTAGCAGAACTGCGCGAGTTTGTTAATAAGCATCAATTAAGCTTGCATTTAGATGGCGCGCGCGTATACAACGCTGCGACCGCATTAGACGTAGATATCACTGAAATAGCCCAATATTTTGATAGCATGTCGATTTGTTTATCTAAAGGCTTAGGCGCACCAATTGGCTCATTATTGCTAGGTTCAACGCAAATCATCAAGCAGGCAAGAAGATGGCGAAAAGTGCTGGGTGGCGGAATGCGTCAAGCCGGTATTCTCTGTGCAGCAGCTAAAATAGCGTTAACCGAAAATGTTGAAAAACTTAAAGTTGACCACGAAAATGCTTATTACTTGGCAGAGCAACTTAATAAAATAAGCGGGTTTACTGTTAATGTAGAGCAAGTCACCACTAATATGGTCTTTGTAAAAGTCGACAGTTCTATCGATATTAATGCGATGGCTAACGCGCTAAAAACAAAAAAAATTCTAATATCCCCCAGCGAAAACATGCGTTTGGTAACTCACTTAGATATTAGTAAAGCAGATATTAATAGCTTTATTACAGCGGTAAAAAATCACTTAACGAGCTTAGCTTAAATTTTTAACTAAAAAGTAAATATTGTGCTATTCGTAATAGATTATTTTGATTAATTATCTATACTCGATATATCAAATAAATTATATGCGAAAAATCAAATGGATAAGTCTCGTAGAAGCGTGATTAAGAAAATAGCCTTAGGCGGCGCGGCAACCATAGCCATTGCCAAAGCGCCCTATGTATTTGCGCGCAATAAGGTGACCTTACGCATTTTGGGTACGCATGTAACATTACAAGAAGAATTACGACAAAAAGCGATGGAAGACCTAGGGATAAATTTGATATTTGAGCCTAAAGGTAGCGCTGCAGTTTTACAAAAAGCGTCAATGTTTCCTCAGTCATTTGATCTCTATGAGCAATGGTCAAACAGTATTAATGTGCTTTGGCGCTCTGGTGCTATTCAATCGATAGACAAAAGAAGAATAACCCATTGGGATGAAATTAATAACCTAAGTAAAACAGGAAAAATAACGCAGTCGGCGAAACTCGGCGACGGCGATGCACCTTATAAAATATTACACGTACAAAAAAACAATCAATTAGGCGAAAACCATACCAACGATTTAAGTTTCTTACCCTATGTGCATAATGTTGACTCTTTTGGCTACAACACTGACTTTATTAAAAAAGGCATACCTTACGAGACTGAAAGTTGGGGCTGGTTATTAGATGAAAAATACAGTGGCCGTGTCGGTATTATCAATGCGCCGACCATAGGTCTTTTTGACTTAGCTCTCGCCGCACAAGCTAAGAATCTAATGTCATTTAATAATATTGGCGCCATGACCAAGCCAGAATTAGACAAACTTTTTGGTATATTAATAGGCTTGAAACAAGCAGGTCACTTCAGTGGTTTATGGACTTCGGTGCCTGAGTCGATTCAATTTATGAAATCGGGTCGTGTGGTGATAGAAAGCATGTTTTCTCCTGCTGTAGCATCACTAAACGGGATGAATGTACCGGTAACTTACGCAGCACCTAAAGAGGGTTATCGCGGTTGGCACGGAGTCATGTGTTTATCTAAGGCGACAACTGGCAAGGTAAAAGACGCAGCCTATGATTATATGAATTGGTGGCTGTCTGGTTGGCCAGGTGCTTACATTGCCAGACAAGGCTATTATATTTCAAACCCTGAGCGTACTGCTCGCTACCTTTCTCCGCAAGAGTGGGATTACTGGTATGACGGAAAACCCGCCGCGATCGACTTAAAAGGTACTGATAATAAAGTATCTGTTTATAAAGGAAATATTCGTCGCGGGGGCAGTTATGAAAAACGATTTAGCAATGTTGCTGTTTGGAATACTGTTATGCCAACCTATGACTATAGCCTGCAAAAGTGGTATGAATTTATTAATGCTTAAACAATCAAATTTTTATGCCAATATAATAAGCATTCAAACTCAAGGGTGCCAGTAATGTTTCGAAGTTTAAAAACACAATTGATGCTTTCGCTCGCCCTCATTATTTTACTTTTTATCGGCCAGGAGACTGTTTCGTATCAGAACCAAAAACGATTAGTAACGGGCTTAGCCTCTAATCAAGAAATAGTTGATGGAGTCGTTCAGGTTAAAGCATTAGAGAAAGATGTTTTAGATTTACAGCGCAATGTGCTTATTTATAAAGAAAACCAAGCATCTTCAGTGTTACAGCGATTAAATGACATGATGAGTTCGGTAACAGGGAAATTAGCTATAACCTCACTCTTTATCGAAAAAAATAACATTGGCACCGATCAGCAAGTCGCGATAGAGAGTATGCGTGATCACTTAAAAGCTTATCGAGAAAACTTTGATTCGGTTGTCTTACTCATCGATAAAAAAAGTGAATTATTTAATAAAACCATAGTAACTCACCTAAGCCATCTAAATACCATCACCGATGAGGTCTCTAATAGTATTCATCTTAACCAATCTATTCAAACGACTCATGTAACAACCAAGAGACTTGCAGATCTGACTTCGGCCCTACAACTTTCGGCTTATCAATATTTTATACGACCTAATACTGAGAATATTACCAACTTTCAGTCTATTTTTAGCCAAGTAGAAAGTACCGCAGCGCCACTCAATATCGATGGTTTTACTTCAGCATTAGCCGCTTTATCTAGTGACTTTAATTTGTTGACGCAAGTAACCCGAAATTATAATTACTTAGTCAATGTGGTTATGTCTGGCTCTGCTAACGAATTTTTATATTTAGCAAAAAATTTAAGTGAAGTTGCTTTAACCCATCTTGATTCAAGTAACGCTCAGCTGAACACCCTAGTTGAAGAGTCTGTTATTCGTGGCAATATTATGTTTATTCTTGGTATTTTCCTGACCAGTCTTATTACTGTCTATATTTTGAAAAGGCTTATATTTCCAATAGAAAAAGTAACTCAAGTATTTAATGCACTTGCTGAAAATAAAATAATTAATGAAAAGCTTGAACTTAACGTTAATCGCAAAGATGAGATAGGTCATCTAATGAAATCGGCGACTATATTTAAATTAAAAAACAAACAAACCAATGATTTATTACTTCAGTCACAACAATTAAATCAACAGCTGGTTCTATCACAAAAAAGGGCTGAACAGGCAACTAAAGCAAAAAGCATGTTTTTAGCAAATATGAGTCACGAAATTAGAACACCAATGAATGGTGTGGTGGGTATGCTGAGTTTATTATCTAACACGCCACTAAACGATGAACAAAAAGAATATATTAATCTGGTAAATTCGAGCTCTGAATCATTGTTGACCTTAATTAATAGTATTTTAGACTACTCTAAAATTGAATCAGGAAAACTAGCAATAGAAAGTATTCATTTTAATGTCACTGATATTATTAACGAAGTCGTCATAATAATGAATGCACTTGCTGAAAAAAAATCATTAGTACTTAACATTCGATCGATGTCACTTTCACAAAAGACCGTTATTGGCGATCCTACAAGACTTAAACAAATACTGATTAATCTGCTAAGTAATGCCATTAAGTTTACCGAACAAGGCACTATTGACCTTGAAGTTGAACTGACAGAAATAAATAAAGAACAACTTAACTTCTCGTGTAAAGTCAGTGACACAGGTATAGGCCTTTCAGAAGAACAGCAGCAGAATATTTTCACTCCATTTTCTCAAGCTGATAATTCAACCACTCGAAAATATGGCGGTACAGGTTTAGGTTTAACGATTGTAAAACAGTTATGTGAACTTATGTCCGGAGATATAGATATAAAAAGCACCTTAAATAAAGGTAGCTGCTTTTCCTTTTATTTAGTTTATCAAAAACCAGAAAATGATATTACTGACAGTACTGAGCCAGACATCGCAATTAACCCGGTTAACTTATCCTTTAACAAAATACTTTTGGTGGAAGACAACAGAATAAATCAAATTGTTGCCACTAAAATTCTAACCAAATTAACGTTAAGCGCCGACATAGCCGTAAATGGTATTCACGCGCTAGAAAAACTAAACTCGTCTAGTTACGATTTAATTTTGATGGACTGTCAGATGCCTGAAATGGATGGCTATCAAACAACTAAAGCTATTCGAGCCGGAGAGGCAGGGAAAGCGCACCAAGATATTCCGATTATCGCTATGACTGCCAATGCGATGAAAGGAGATAAAGAAAGGTGTTTAAGTGCCGGTATGAACGACTACCTGGCTAAACCCATTGATATCAATAAACTCCAGCAAAAACTTAGGTTTTGGATGAATAAAAATAATAAAACATCATAAAAATAGGGCTTTTAGTATTAATGATGCGATAAAAATCATCAATACTAAAAGTTAAATCGGCGTGTGACTAAGACGACAAGGCCTGAAGCAAAATACTCCATGTTGACGGTTCAGGTACGCCGTGGGTATTGGCTTAGTACCGGCAAAGGATATTTCAATACGGTTAATATCACTAAGGCCATTAAAACCAATAAATTGTGAAAAATAATTTTTCTATTATTTTTACACCACTTATTCCTCCTTAAATTTCCATTGCATTATGAATCTTTTTGCAAATTGCACAGATGAATAATCTTGTGCCCATGATCGATGATTATTGATATTTTATAAACTCAAGAAAAAGCTAAAGTGCATGATTAGCTCATTAATTGTTGAGTACTTATTTAAGGTCAAAGCGTTAAATAAGTCTCTTTAAGGCAACATCTCAGATTTATTTTGTGCATAATAGCGCCTCTGCACTTTTAACATCGAGCCGTTATATGAAAAACAACATAGTTGACTTACAAGGTAAGCTAAACGCATTACTGCTTTCTTACCGTGATAGCTTTGTCGAGGGTGCTGTAGCCGATTATATTCCTGCTCTTGCTAGTGTAAAAGCCGACTTTGCCGGCATCGCTGTCGCGACCATTGACGGAAAAACAGTTGGCGCCGGTGATTATCAGCACGCATTTTCTATTCAAAGTATTTCAAAAATATTTGGTTTAGTGATGGCGATGAATCGCCTAGGTGATTCTTTGTGGCAACGCGTAAGAATGGAGCCTTCAGGTCAACCTTTCAATTCTATTATTCAGTTGGAGTGGGAAAAAGGTATCCCCAGAAATCCGGTAATAAATGCGGGTGCTTTATTAGTGGCTGACGTATTAACCAGTCATTACTCAGCAAGTAAGTTGGCTTTTTTAGGCTTTGTTAGGAAGCTAGCAAACAATGAAGACATTCGCGTTGACCTTGAAGTTTATCAATCTGAATTCACCCATGGTAATCGTAATGCTGCCCTAGCCTACTTAATGAAAAGCTTTGGTAATATTGAAGCCGAAATTCCAGATGTACTCAGCCATTATTTTACTCAGTGTTCAATTAGCATGAGTTGCGAGCAGCTCGCGCAAAGTTTACTATTTTTAGCCAACAAAGGTGTCGACCCATTAACGAAACGGGTTATTTGTAGTCCAAAAGATGCACATCGCGTTAATGCAATATTATCAACCAGTGGTATGTATGATCAATCTGGTGAGTTCGCTTTTTCTGTCGGTTTACCAGCTAAAAGTGGTGTGGGTGGTGGTTTAATTGCTATCGTGCCAAATTATGGCGTGATCTGTACATGGAGCCCACCGTTAAACAGTTTTGGTAATTCTGTTGTTGGTATGAAGTTAGTAGAAGGTATTGCAGAAGAATTAGGCTTGTCTATTTACCATTAATCGCTGGCATTAGCTATTTGTGTATTAAATACCTAGGTTAACTAAAAGCAGCACGTTTCTAGTTAAAAACGGCTGCTCAAAGTCACTTATTGTGCAAGTATATAATTATTGTTGAAAACGATAAACTGCACCTAAAGATAAGATTTGTGAAAGTTCATCTAATGCCGTGCGTGACTCAATAATTAATTGTGGGTCT
Organism: Colwellia sp. BRX8-7; assembly: GCF_014077275.1. Classification (NCBI taxonomy): domain Bacteria; kingdom Pseudomonadati; phylum Pseudomonadota; class Gammaproteobacteria; order Alteromonadales; family Colwelliaceae; genus Colwellia; species Colwellia sp. BRX8-7. Next base: position 298,140 of record NZ_JACGVP010000001.1, read on the forward strand.
CGTAAATCATCTATGACTAATTTGTCGCGATAATGACGATTAACCCAAGTCACTAATCGGTTATATAATGCTGGTGTTAGCAAGCAGTCAGGATTAACCCCAAGTAACTCTTGCTCGGTGAGCGCAACTCTTAGGCGTAAACATGCCGGACCACCACCATTTTTCATACTTTCATTGACATCAAAAAACTCAACATGATTTATTGGGTTATCACCAGCAATTAATGTTTGTAGGTAATGATTAACCTGACTATTTTCCCGACAATGCATCGGGGCAATAATAGCCATAGAATTATCAGCTAATGTGACAATTTGAGTATTAAATAAATACGTATTAACCGCTGCTTCAATCGACACTTGCTCGGTTGAAACTTCAAGAAAGTGCAGTTTATCGCCGTTATACTTTCGAGTGACTTCGGCTTTGAATTTTGCCGTATTTAAATATGCTTGCTCATGGTAAAGAAAAACATTCTGGTTACCGACGGCAATCACGTCATTATGAAAAACACCTTGATCGATAATATCGGGGTTTTGTTGAACAAAAACAGCTTTATCTTCAGAAAGGCCATGTAATCTTGCGATCGCCTGACTCGCCTCCAACGTTTGACGAGCAGGAAACTTAACGGGTGCTGGTTTATTTCGATTAAAAGCATAACGACCATAAGTAAAGATCTCTATACCAGCATCTCCATAACCTTCACATAATCGCGTATGGTTAGCAGCCCCTTCATCACCAAAGTGTTCATTATCGTTAAGGTGCTGATGATGCTGAAAATACTTATCATCGTTGAACATAGCTTTAAGGATTTTACTGGTCGTTTCAGGTTCGAGTGAACGATGAAACTTATTCGCTAAATTAGCTGAGGTAAAATGGACCTTTTTATCAACCGTATCCGCTGATGGTGAAACGGTTGCTGCATTGGCTGTCCACATCGTTGATGCAGAACAACAAGCGGCGAGTAGTGTTGGCGAAGCTTTATAAGCTGCTGACAATATTTGCGCATCGCTGCCGTGAAAGCCCAATCTTTTAAGCGTATAGAGGTCAGGACGTTCTTGAGGAGCAAATACGCCTTGCTTTAACCCCATATCATGCAATGCTTTCATTTTCTTTAAACCTTGCAAGGCTGCTTCTTTAGGGTTTGAGCTGTTATTAGTATTTGATAATGAGGCAACATTCCCCTCAGAAAGACCCGCATAATTATGGGTTGGGCCCACTAAACCATCAAAATTCACTTCGAAACTTTTCATTATTACCTCGACCTTTAAATCATTTTTTTAATTTTTTTAACACCATAGTAAAATACGTACCAATCAAAATATTGATCATCAATATATAAAAACTTTATATTAACGTTTAATTTATCAGTAGTCATAGCGTCATTAACTGAACATAACCTGCAACAATCTATAATGTAAATAAAGCGCGTAAGTTATAAATACCATAAGGGCTATAAGCCCGAAAACACTTATTAATTGTATAAAAATTGATAGATGAAAAAAGTTAACCTATCAGATGAATTTATCTCGTTTGCTCTGACTGACGAATCTATTTACGATGCATTTGTATTTTGAATCTTCCCCGATTCTTTAATAGTACTGCTTATATTGTTAAATTGTTTCATTTTAAGGACATCATTTGATGTCCTTTTTTTTTAGCTTTTTTTTAGCTAGGCGATTAAATAAGCTGACTTTTATAAAATGGATCTTACTTACTGTGCCTAGCGAATAAATTTCTAACGAATGAGCATTATTGATCTCAATTATACTGAATACTGACACTTGCTAATAATTTTACAACGCCCTTGATTACACTATGTTGATTGGTAAAAAATACCTTTTTAATAGCATGATTTATTCCCATTTAATTTTATAGGTGAAAAATATTGATCCATCGAATGAATTTATCTCGTTTGCTGTGCCTAATAAATAAATTTACGATGCAGTTGTTTGTTGAGTCGCTCTAATAATAATTTATAGATTCTTTAAAAACACCTGTTTGTATTGCTAAACTGCTACATTTAAGGACATCATTGATGTCCTTTTTTTCTGCTTATAATTCTATAAGCAGATTGTTCTTATAGTGCAAATGAACCAATATGGTGCAAACCAAAAAAAACGGCCACCTTATAAAATCAGTATTAATAATAATATCAACTAGTTACACTTCGGTATAACTATTGCTATTACTATTTGTCTTCATCAATTTATTTTACTCACATGCCTATTCAAACACCCATCCGTGGTTTACGGTCATTCTGCGTGGCTTCAAAATGTTTAAGCTTCAAACATGCTGCCGCACAATTGTTTTTAACACCTTCAGCGGTTAGCCATCAAATAAAACAGCTAGAGGAACAATTAGGTTTTGACCTCTTTAAAAGAGGAACACGTTCAATAGAGCTAACCAGTTCAGGGAAACAGTTTTATCAATCTATTCAACCGATAATTCATCAGCTTGAATCAACAATTTCGGAGTTCACTCATAATCAACAAAATAAAACTATTGTCATTAGTTTGCCTGAGTTTTTTGCCAGTGAGTTATTTATTCCCCAGTTAAGTACATGGTCTGAAAAAAATCCAGAAATAAACTTACAATTAGAAACGATAAAATCAGGCAGTGAACCCTCACAAATTGCTGATTTATCGATAGTATTGGCGAATGGCAAGCCAAATGCGAGTATTGTTCATGAATTATTCCCTGTGCGTTATACCCCAGCTTGTAATAAAAAACTTTATAAAAAACTTAAAAGCATGGGGACTTCGGCATTAAGAAATACCCCACTGATTTTACACCGCTCTCGTCCTTGGTCATGGCATCAATGGGCCGACAACGTCAATATTAATGATTTTGATCCAAAACAAATTATACAGTTTGACAGTATGTTTGGCGTTGCACGAGCGGCTCAACAAGGAATGGGCATAGCATTAGTGCCTCTTCCGATCAGTAAAACATGGTTTACTGAACAGTTATTAGTAAAACTCTTCGATGAAGAACTCAATACCAATGACAAATACTATTTGATCCAACATGAAAATATGGAAAATAAAACTGAGCTAACTTTATTTGCTGACTGGGTTAAAGAAACCTTCGCCAATAATAACGAATAACGATGCCAATGATAGATGAAATTTATTCACTCAATACGTCGATTTTAATCGTTTGTCTCGAGAAATGAAAATTTCTATAGTAGACCTGCATCAACCGGATGCGCTTTTAAATAGAGAGAAAAAAAATGAAAACTACATTAGCTTTATTAACCCCATTATTGATAACTTTACTAGTAAGTAACCCTGTATCAGCTTTTGAAAGTGACACCGCATTAAAAGTTGCGGTAGTTAAAGATGCCAGAGGTACTCAAGATATTGTTAAAGGCAATTTTAATAAAAGCATTAAGAAACTCACCAAACGCCATCAAGATGAAAGTTCGTATAACAGCCATATGAGTTTATGTGTTGCCTATTTGCAAGCTGATAATGCAGAACAGTCAGAGTTAGCATGTACCGCAGCAATCGACAGTATTGAAGCCATGAACTTAAATAACACCATTGGACTTTACCTTAAGTCATTAAGTTACAGTAATCGTGGTATTTCAAGGTACAAAAACAATGATATTAGCGGTGCCCTAGCTGATTTAAACCAAGCGATATTAATTGATGAAAACACAATTACGTTAGGTAACTTAAAAATTATCAAGCAAAAAGCATATCGATTGGCATCACTTTCAGAAACCTCACCACTGATTGCAGATTAATCAATAACTTAACACTAGATTTCAGGAGATATATCATGATCAAACGCATGCTAAATAGTATTTCATCTTTTACCAGTTTACTCATTAACATCAAGCACTTATCTGTGAGTCAGTGGGATATTGAAGAAACAGAGAATAGCCAAAATTTTAACGAAATTCGACAACCAAGGTAAATGAATGGCTTATTTAATAAACGGTAGCAGCGCAAGCAAAAATCGCTAAATATTTCAGGATATCAATGGCGTTGCTACTTTCTCACCCAGCTTATTCATAATATAAACACCTGTAGGTTAACCCTATTCAACTTGCTACTCCCCCCTAAATAATATTTATCATCAAAGTAGAGTTTAATGAATTATATAAGTGTAATAGATAGATATCATGAATATCACAATGCTATTCATGAACTTATGGCGTCAATCGTCGCAGGAGCCTTTGATGAAAACTTTTTTAAAGACGAAACCCTGCTACAAACTTCAATGCTCTGGCTAACTAAACATTACCCTTTTATTGAGTTGATGTTCACTTTAGATAGCGATGGCGTTCAAAGTAGTAAAAATATTTCTAAGAAGAATAATATAAATAAAAGTATTGCCGAAGGCCTTGGGATAGACCGCTCTTATCGCCCCTATTATATAAAGGCAGATAAAAATAATACCATCATTGTTACTGAGCCTTATTTATCAACCTCTAGCCATAATCTATGTATTTCTACATCAATGAAATATGCTAATAAAAATGGTGATGTTATTGGTGTATTGGTGATTGATATTAACTTAGCTCAAGCCATTGAATTTTTAATGGGGGATGTAAAAAGAAAAAAATTCCATCCTTTTTTCGTCAGTGTCTATTCATGTATTGTCGTTGGACTATTCTTTATTGTCGGTATTCTTTTATATTCTGCCGGTAGCGAAATAGTTAATTTATTACTCTCACCAACCCCTGAAGATCTACAAATAAAACCTTTTGGTATTATTATTTTTCTGACCTTAGCACTGGCCATTTTCGACTTAGGCAAAACAACGATAGAAGAAGAAGTGTTAATGCAAAAAGATATATTACGCCATAGTTCAACAAGACGAACAATAACTCGATTTATTGCCACTATCTTAATTGCCGTTTCAATAGAAGCTTTATTGCTAATGTTTAAGTCAGTACTTGGCTCCCCTGAATATTTAGTTAATGCTGTTGCTATGATGGCTACTTCAGTTGGCCTACTTGTTGGTTTAGGCCTATATGTTTACCTTGGCGCAAAAGCAGAAACACTACTAAAAAAATAACACTTTCCAATGAAGATAATAAAAAAAGATTACCTTAGTGTCTATTTCATTTAAATGGCTGACAATATTCACTGTTATTACTGACAGAAGTTATTTAAGGTTTTACTAAAATCATGTCAGTTTATCTTTAGCAATATTTTGCTCCACTAATTAACCAAGAGTTCAAGTCCCTTAGCTATGATTTAATGGCGTTCAAAATAAAAATATCGATGATTAATTCACTACAGGCTAGTCAAAATTGACTTCAGCGGGTAGAATCTAGCCCATCAATTTATTAAGAACGACGAGATGCATTCAGATGGGCAGAGCATACCAAAATCGCAAATTATCAATGGCGAAAACAGCAGGCGCAAAAACTAAAGTTTATTCAAAATACGGTAAAGCAATTTATGTAAGTGCCAAAGAAGGCGGTGTTGACCCAGATGGTAACCTAACACTACGTGGCTTAATCGATAGAGCTAAAAAAGATCAAGTACCTACTCACGTCATTGAAAATGCAATAAAGAAAGCATCAGGCGCTGGAGGCGAAGATTTTGTTGCCGCAAGGTATGAAGGTTTTGGTCCAGGTAACTGTATGGTTATTATTGATTGTTTAACGGATAACGGTAATAGAACGATTAAAGATGTTCGCCAATGTTTTACCAAGACCTATTCTAAAATTGGTTCATCGGGCACCGTTTCTCATATGTTTAATCATCAAGCTGTCTTTGCTTTTCAAGGCGAAGATGATGAAACTGTATTAGAAACCTTAATGATGGCTGACATTGATGTAACAGATGTTGAACTTGAAGACGGTATCATTACTGTTTATGCACCACATACTGAGTTTTTCAAAATAAAAACTGAATTTGCTAATTCAATGCCAGAGTTTGATTTAGAAGTTGAAGAAATCACTTGGGTACCGCAAACCTACACTGAAATTACCGGTGAAGATGACACAGCAAATTTCGAGAAATTTATCGCTATGTTAGATGATTGTGATGATGTACAAAACGTTTATCATAATGCCGATATTGCAGAGTCGTAATTTGCAACAGTATTAAGTCCAGGATGTCTGTTATCAGACATCCTGTTTTCTACTATATCAATATGTATCAACCTTATATGCTGTTCACATCGGTGTTAAAGGGGAACGCTCCTTTATTTAGCCAGCTTTTCCATCATCACGTTTACCGCGTCTAAATGCTCAGGGTTGTTATGACACATTCCTTGAAATACCGCACAAATATCAAGAAAGTCTGGTAAGTCGGTACGTTGTGCCATTTTCATTAACCGCTTAGTTAAACGCATTGCCGCCGTTGGTTTACTGGCAATATCATTTGCTAAAGCCATAACGTTATCCATTAAACACTCAGCATCAACAACATTTAACACCACCCCCATTTCTTTCGCTTCATCGGCATTAATTATTCTGCCTGTAAAAGTTAACTCCGCGGCTTTTTGATAACCAATAACTCGCTGCATAAACCATGCACCACCATCCCCTGGAATAAGACCTAAATTAGCAAATGTTTCGCCAAACTTAGCTTTTGTTGAGGCTATTCGGATATCACACATATTAGCAACATCGAAACCGGCACCGATTGCTGCACCATTAACAGCAGCAATAATAGGGACTTCACATTTATGTAATGCTAGTGGAATGCGCTGAATTCCTTGACGATAACGAGCTTCAAGTTCTTGTACATCACCAGCAAAATCACCACCACGTTCAGCCATATCTTTAATATTTCCCCCCGATGAAAACGCAGAGCCGGCACCGGTAATAATCAGCACAGCCACATCAGCCGTTTTATTAACCCACTCGACGGTGGTAACAATATCATCAGCAATTGCGGTACTTGTTAGCGCATTACGTACGTCATGGCGATTAAAGGTTAGCGTAGCAATATTATTATCTAGTGCGAGTAGACAGTCGGCTAATTGGGGAAGATTTTCTTTCATCGTTGTTTCTCATCAAGTTTGACTTGTTGCCAATATTCTTCAAGTTTTTCTAGCGAATGTTGTTCAAATTCTACGCCAGAGCTTGCCACTTGTTTTTCAACACCATGAAACCGTTTTGTAAATTTCTGATTTGCTTGGCGTAATAACTGCTCAGGGTCTTGTTTGGCATGGCGACAAAGATTGACAACGGCAAACATTAAGTCACCTAATTCTTCAGCGAGCGCTTGCGGATTATTTTGCTCAATTTCAAGATGAACTTCTTCGACTTCTTCGACAACCTTAGCAAAGACATCTTCAATGTTATGCCAGTCAAAACCAGCATGTGCGCAGCGTTTTTGAATTTTAGCGGCTTGAGAAAGTGCGGGTAAATTTCGCGGAATATCGGCTAAAATACTGATGTGTTCGTTGAGGTTTTTTTGTTGTCTTTCTTGCGCTTTTTCATTTTCCCAATTGGCATTAATCTCTGCATCAGATGTTAGATTTTTATCGCCAAAGACATGAGGGTGTCGACGAATGAGTTTCTCACAAATGGCCGCGACGACACTGTCAAAATCAAATTGTTTTTGTTCTTGCCCGAGCTGACTATAGAAAACAATCTGAAATAACAAGTCACCTAATTCTTTTTCTAATTCTGAGAAGTCTTGCTGTTCAACAGCGTCAATGACCGCATCAGCAACTTCGTAGGCTTCTTCAATGGTATGCGGTACTATCGAAGCAAAGTCTTGCTTGATATCCCACGGGCACCCTGTTTTAGGGTCGCGTAACTCGGTCATGATCCAACGTAGCTTATTCATTGAGGCTTGTTCAGTTAACATATTAATACATTTTCCATAAGGTAGATAAAATACAACTAGAGTCGCTTAACTTCTAATACATCATCAAGTTGAAGTAATTTGCCAATTAAACGTCCTAATATTTCATTATTTGGAATTTCAATATTTAACAACATAGCGACTGTTTGCTTGCTTGGATCAGAACGGCTTTCCATGCCAACAATACTGACCCGTTCATTGGAAACAATCGTAGAAATATCACGCACTAAACCTTGACGGTCACTCGCTATAACTTTCACTGTTGCTAGATAGCTCTGTTGATTCTGCTCACCCCATTGTACTTCTACTTCTCGTTCAGGTTGCTGAACTAACGAATTCGCTAATTGGTCACAATCATTGCGATGCACCGAGATACCCCGTCCCTGAGTAATAAAGCCAGCAATATCATCGCCTGGCACCGGATGACAACATTTTGCCATATGCGTTAATAAATTACCGACACCCGATACCGTAATGCCATTAGCATCGGTTTGAGATTTTTGTTGTGCCTGTTGAGGTTTGACCAAACTTTGTGGGTCAAGATCTACCGGTGGTTTGTTTTTCTCGTCATGATATTGCAAATGATTAATCACTTGCATTAAACGGGCATTACCTGAGCCAATAGCTGCATATAAATCATCAATCGATTTTATATTAAAGCGCCTACTCGCTGACATTAAATCAGTCTCGGTCAAATCGATTTTAGATAATTCTGTCTCTAACTGTTCTTTACCTATGGCAATATGTTTATCACGGTCGAGTAATCTAAAAAAATGTTGAATTTTTGACCGTGTTCTAGGTGCATGGGTATAATGCAGATTAGGGTTTAACCAATCACGACTTGGATTAGGTGTTTTACTGGTTAACACTTCGACTTGATCGCCTGTTTTTAAGCGGTAAGTAAAAGGTACAATCCGTCCAGAGACTTTCGCGCCGATGCAACAATGACCTACATTTGAATGAATATAGTAAGCAAAATCTAAAGGTGTAGAGCCAGCAGGTAAATCAATAACATCGCCGTTAGGTGTAAATACATAAATACGGTCTTCAAAGACCTGACTACGTAATTCATCGAGTAAATCGCCACTTTCGCTGACGTCATCTTGCCATTGTAAAATTTTTCTTAGCCAGCTAACTTTTTCATCAAAACCAGTTTTTTTATCCGTGTTCTTACTGCCAGTGCTGCCTTCTTTATAACGCCAATGAGCCGCAACACCCATTTCTGCATCATCGTGCATTTGCTGAGTTCTTATTTGTACTTCTACTGATTTGCCTTCTGGACCTAATACAACCGTATGAATCGATTGATAACCATTAGGTTTTGGTGTGGCGACATAATCATCAAATTCGTTAGGTAAATGCTGCCAACTGGTATGAACTATACCTAATGCGCCATAACAATCTTGAAGTTTATCAACAACAACCCTCACGGCTCTAACATCAAAAAGTTGTTCAAAACCAAGCGATTTTTGCTGCATTTTTTTCCAAATGCTAAAAATATGCTTGGGCCGACCATACACTTCACCGGCAATATTTAAATCTTGTAATTGCCCACTAAGATTACTCACAAAATTAGCCATATATTGTTCACGGTCTAAGCGTTTTTCATCTAATTGTTGGGCTATATTTTTGTACACCTTGGGATGAAGGTAGCGAAAGGAAATATCTTCAAGCTCCCATTTTAATTGACCAATGCCTAGTCTATTAGCGAGAGGTGCATAAATATTGGCGGTTTCTTTGGCAGCTAAAACTCGCGTTTCTTCATCGGCATTTTTTACCAGCCTTAAGTAACAGACTCGCTCGGCAAGTTTAATAACAACAGCACGAACATCGTCAACCATGGCAACTAACATCTTACGAATATTATCAACTTGATTGGCCGACACTTGATTAGACTGGCCTTGCTGTAATGTCTTTATCGCTTGCATTTGGCTAACGCCATTACATAAATTTAGAATTTTCTTAGAAAAGTTTTCTTCTATATATTCTAATGATATGCATTGGTATTCATATAACGGCAGTAAAAATGCAGCACATAAAGAATCGCGATCTAAATTCAAACTGGCGAGGATCTCAACCATCTCTAAAGACTTAGTCTGGCATTCTTGCTGGTCAACATAAAAATCACTGACTTGCTGCCAAAGCTTTTCAAGTGCTTGATTTTTTTGTTCACTAAGCTCCAATGAACTTAACCATTGCTCAAAATTTATTTCCGATATTTGATGAGATTTACGTACCGAAACCATAAAAATAACCTACTAAATTTTAGAAAAAAAATGAATGTCTACTTCACAAACAATACCATAGTCTCAATATGCTTTGTTTGAGAAAACATATCCATTAAGGATATTTTTTCAATGCGATAACCCTGTGCTAGCAATAATTCACTATCTTTGGCTAAGGTTGCCGGATCACAACTGACATATAGCACGCTATTAATATTTAAATGTACTAATTGTTGTAACGCTTGATAAGCGCCAGCACGCGCGGGATCTAATAGCAGCTTAGTATATTTTTTATTTGCCCAAGCTTCCTCTTTCCAATGACTATTTAAGTCAGCTTGATAAAACTCACAATTACTTAAACCATTTTGCAAAGCGTTTTTATGCGCGTTGCTGACCATAAGTTCAACACCTTCAATACCTACAACTTGCGCAACTTTTTTAGCTATTGGTAAGCTAAAATTACCTAAACCACAAAATAAATCTAAAACAATATCTTGCTCGGTCAAGTTTAACCATTGAATGGCTTGATTTATCATGCTTTTATTAACTTGGTGGTTAACCTGAATAAAGTTGTCGCTACTAAAAGAAATAACAATATTGTCAGCTAAACTATAGTGCAAACTAGTTAAAGTCGCTTTATCGAGCGTTACTACCTCTTTACCTAAGTCAAAGAGAACATCACAAGAAAAATCATCACTGAATGCTTGCCAGTGACTTTTATCTTGCTTGGTCAGCGGCTCTAACTGGCGCACGACTACCGTCACTTTTTCTGTGGCAATAACTTCAATATGACCGATAGCATTTTTACCTGATAATTTTTTTAGTAATGTTCTTAAGGGTAAAAAGATATTATTTACCGGCTCGATAAGTACAGGGCAACTTTTAATATTAATCAGCTGATTGCTGCCCCGTTGTCTAAAACCAATAATGGCTTGGCCTGCTTTATTATACTGCACACCAATACGCGCCTTGCGGCGATAATGCCAAGGCTGGCTGACGATAGGCGCTTGCCAAGGAAGTGACTGCTCGTGGTTGCTTCGCGAAAATAAATCACTGACCTTCTGCTGCTTAAAATCAAGCTGAGTACTAATGGCTAAATGCTGTAAATCACAGCCGCCACAACTGAGAAAGTGCTGGCACTTAGCGGCAACACGCCGTTTATTAGCAACGGATACGTCAATTAACTTGCCACGACTATATTTGTTTTTTTGTTCAATAACCTTCACTTTTACAACTTCATCAGGTAAAGCACCATCAATAAATATAGGCTTTTTATTGTGTAAACCTACGCCACAGCCGTTAATATCAAGACGAGTAACCTTGATACTAACTTCTTGACCTAGTTCTTGTTTTTTAGCTGTTGCTTTAAAAAAATTCGCCATAACGAAATATACCTGTTAAGTGCTATAAATTTATATGACGATATGCCATGATAAGGTTATTCAATGTCATGATTTTACACTAAAGTTCAGCAGATAATGCATAAAATAAGTCTGAAAGATTGGGTAATTTTACTTACCATAGTGCCAACCACTTTGATCGCTTTCTCGATAGCTAGCTATTTTTCATATAGCCGTTATGAGGAATTAAATACGTTTTTAACGCAGCGCTCTCAAAGTATTATTGAACCCCTAGCAATTGCTAGCTCTTTAGGTATGTTAAACAAAGATCGTGTTCAACTGCGTAATCTGATGAATTTCACCCATCGCAGTCAATCATCAATTATCAAAAGTATTGCTGTTTTTACTAAAGATAACCAAGTTTTTGTCACCAGCTCTTACCACGGTGACGCCAATTTATTACGTCTAAAAGCAGGGCAAGTTATTCCCAACAGCACTATTTTCTCTAAAAATGGTGATGATTTTATTTTTCATAGTCCTATTATTAATGAAACTTTGATAAATGAGGCAACTCGCTCAATGTCTCAAGATAATATTGGCTATATTGCTATGCAGATTGACAGCAGTAATATACGTTTAAAACAACAAGACCAGATGCTATTTTCTTTTCTTATTGTCTTGCTTGGCAGTGTTTTTAGTGCATTTTTCTCTTATCGATTGATTAAAAACTTTACGCGTCCAATAGACGCTATGGTACTTGCCGTTGATCGTATTAGAGAAGGAAAACTAGAGAGTCGAGTCACAGGACAATTAATTGGTGAATTAAACTTTTTGAAAAACGGTGTCAATGCGATGGCACAATCATTAGGTGATTACCAAGAAGAAATGCAAGGCAGCATAGATCAAGCCACGACCGATTTACGAGAAAGTTTAGAGCAATTTGAAATACAAAACGTTGAACTTGATATCGCTAAACGAAAAGCACAAGAAGCGAATAAAGTTAAATCAGAATTTTTAGCCAATATGAGTCACGAACTGCGCACACCACTTAATGGTGTTATTGGTTTTACTCGCCAGGTATTAAAGACACCGCTGACTATTACCCAGCGCGATTATTTACAAACCATAGAGCGATCCTCAGCTAACTTGTTAGCCATTATTAATGATATTTTAGATTTTTCAAAATTAGACGCTGGAAAAATGGTTATCGAAAACATTCCTTTCTCGATGCGAGCAGCGGTCGAGGAAACATTAACATTGCTTGCGCCAACATCTCATAAGAAAAATATTGAGTTATCTTTACGTGTTAATCCGCAATTACCTGATGCTCTCATTGGTGATGCTATGCGAATTAAGCAGGTATTGATCAACCTGACCAGCAACGCCATGAAATTCACTGACAAAGGTTCTGTTGATATTGATGTCGACAGCGAACGCATTGAAAATAATATTGCGGTTTTAAAAGTAACAATTAAAGATACTGGTATTGGTATGAACCATGAGCAACAGAAAACTATTTTTGAGGCTTTTGGTCAAGCTGATAAAAGTGTTACGCGACTTTATGGTGGCACAGGATTAGGCTTAGTTATTTCTCAACGCTTAGTCACTGAAATGAACGGCAATATGGGTTTTTCTACCGAGCAAGGTCAAGGTTCAACATTTTGGTTTACTTTTCGTTGTGAAGTAAATCCTATCTCTATTGATAATATTTTTGATAATCATGAGTTAGCAGGTAAAAGTGTTCTTTATTTTGAACCTCATACGCATAGCCGTATTGCGACCAGCGAAATTCTTACCGATTGGAACTTGGCTGTTCATCCGGTCCAAAACTTAGTACAAGTTAACGATTTATTGAATGAAAAGGTACATTTTGATTTTGCTCTAATAAGTCATGATATAACGCCGACAGCATTAGTTGAGCTAAAAGAGCTTATCGTCACACTCTCAAAAAACGTGACTCAAATTCATTTAGCGATTAACAGTAACTCGCCAAATTTACAGGAAGCATTGATCGCTTGTGGAGCGAAAAGCTGTTTAAGTAAACCCATTACGCCAGAGCGATTAAATAAGGTACTGTTACCGAGAAATCACCTGCTAGATATCGTGAGATCAACGTCAGAAGACAATAAAATTCCAGTTAAAATTTTGGCGGTTGACGATAATGAAGCCAATTTAAAGCTTATTAATGAACTTTTACTCGAACAAGTCAATGAGGTTACTACTGTCGTCAATGGCCAAGAAGCGGTAGATATTTGTAAACATGAAAAATTTGCAATGATATTCATGGATATTCAAATGCCGATAATGGATGGCATCTCCGCGCTAAAAAGCATTAAAGCAATCACTTTTAATGACAATACTCCCGTGATCGCAGTAACCGCCCATGCCCTTAAAGAAGAAAAAGATAAACTGTTGAAACTGGGCTTTGACTCTTATATGACTAAGCCTATTGACGAAGCTATGTTACGTCACTGTATTTATGAATATTGTGATTTAACACAGCCACAAAATATTAAAACAATGAAAAATAAAAATATCGATAACACAGATTTAAATCAACAAGCTTTTGATACTAACAACGCAACGATTATGCACCGACGAAACCATCAAGTAATTGACTGGCCTTTAGCATTAAAACGAGCAGGCAATAAAGAAGAACTTGCCAAAGAGATGTTTAAAGGTTTAGTGCAAAGCCTGCCTGAAACAAAACTGAATATTTCTGAAGCATTGACCTCGCAAGATGTTGAGCAATTAAAAGTACTTATTCATAAGCTTAACGGTGCTTGCTGTTACTCGGGTGTACCCAGCCTAGGACGTGTTGTTCATCAGATAGAAACAGAACTGAAAAGTGGTGTCACTATCGATGACTTAGAACCTGAATTTTTTGAATTCTTTGAACACATTGATAATGTCATTAATCAAGCACCAGAAGTTTTTAATAAAAAGCCTAACATTGAGCACTAATAATTATTTGATGATTATTTAGCTTTAAAAAAAAGTGACACCGCTAGGGTTATTGGCTCAATGACTTACTTAAGGTTAAATATAGGCGTTAGCGCTTCGGTAAAGGTGACCAGGTTAAAGCTGATAGCAGGACCTGAAAGGCTATGAATATTCAAAGGCTAATCAAGTAACAGCTGATTAATATCGGCAACTAAACTAGTATTGGGCCTTTCAATAATTCGCCCCAGCTCTTCGGTTTTACTTTCATCTCGATAAACAACGATAGTTGGCGTGTATTTGACATTATTTTCTTTGGCTAATTGCTGTGGGTCTTCTTTTTGGTAATCGAGTGCAATAAGTGTGGCACTAATTTGCTTATTGCCTTGCAGTAATTTAAGTAGTTTAGGCACTTCACGTTCACTGTCATGACACCAAGTCGCAAAATAAATGTCTATTTTTAACGATTCAGGCCACTGCGCAACAATTTCTTTTTCTTGCTCAGTAATTAAAGACTCATTGAAGTTTTTATTAAAAGCACTAAAGTCACTCAACAATCTAGCTTCACTGATCACACCTAAGGCAAAGCCATTATTATCCTCCGCGTGAACTGATAATGACAATAGATGGCAAAAAGCTATAGTGAATACTGTGAGTAGGACTTTTATCATTGCGACTCTGCTTATGTTATATCCGTGCGACTGCAACCTAGCTGTTTAGCAATTTTTTAGTAGCACGGTAATGTTTAATGTTTTTTTAATTCGTTAGCTTTTAATAACATGACTTTGCTTTCTTGTAAAAAGATATCAGCATAATCACCAAACCAATCGGAGACTTGGCTAAACATGGTAACAAAAGCATCTTTATCACCCATTTCAACATCTTCTAACAACTCTAGAAACCGATAAGCGAAACGTTTCATCATCGCGACATTATCTTGATTTGAAAAAATGATATCAGTATAAAGCACAGGATCTTGAGCAAATAAACGACCAACCATAATTAACTCTAAACGATAAATAGGCGAACTCATTTCAACAAGTTGAGAAATGTCAGCCCCTTCAGTCATTAAGTGATAACCGTAAGCAATTGTTGAAAAATGTCTCATAACTTGAACCATAGACATTGCTTGATCGTGCGCCGACGCATCGACGGGATAAATCTTTGCTCCCCAAACCTGAAATTGTTTCAGCAACCAATTATATTGCTCGGGTAAACGCCCTTCGCAAGTAATAATTGTTTGTTTGATTAACCCTGACACATCAGGTCCAAACATTGGGTGTAAACCAACAACCGGTCCTTGATGAACTTTCATCATTTCATAAAGTGGCATTTCTTTTACGCTAGTCACATCAGCTAAAATGCATGCTTTGGGTAAACAAGAAAGCTTTTGAATGATCATTGATGTTAAGCGAATAGGTACAGCAACAATAACGACACCGGCTTGGGCAAGGATATTGTCACTATTTGGCCAGTCATCTTGTTCAAGAACGGCTACCTGATAACCAGAGCGCTCAAATAAATCAACAAACACTTTACCTAACTGTCCGTTACCACCGATAACAACTATTTTACCACTCTCTGTATTGACACATTGATAGCCACTCGCATCTTGACTGATGTAAGAGTCACTCATTAGCCGTCTTAAAATATCTTCAATTAATTCTGGAGACACGCCTGCCTCCATCGCCTGTTGACGTCGCATAGTCAGTAATTGAGCTTCTCGGTCAGGCGCATAAATTGGCATACCAACTCGGCTTTTTAGCTCTCCCACTTTAGTGGTAACTCTGCGGCGCTTGGCTAATAGCTCGACTAATTGAGTATCTATCTCATCAATCTCATTTCTCAATGCGGTTAACTGAGGAGCAATACTTTTCTTATCCATTAATTTACTCATTTACGTTTCGCGTACTCGCCTTCATACTGATTTAAGATAAACGCTTCTTTAAAACACCATTAAGTTTATCGGTCGCATTTGCTAATAAAAGTGCCGTATCATTAAAATCAATACACGCATCAGTGACTGAAACACCATACTTTAATGACTCTTTCGGGCCATTAGTGCTTTGGTTACCTGCATTTATATGACTTTCTAACATTATACCAATAATTGATTTATTACCTTCAATTATTTGGTCAAATACATTTTCTGCCACCAATGGCTGGCGACGGTAATCTTTATTTGAATTACCGTGCGAACAATCGATAACAATACCAGGCTCTAAACCTTGTACACTCAATTCTTTCTCACATAACGCAACATTAGCAGCATCATAATTAGGTTTCTTACCACCACGTAAAATAACATGACCATCAGGGTTTCCAGAAGTTTTAATCAATGATACTTGTCCTTGACGGTTTATCCCCATAAAGCGATGTGAAGACGCTGCTGACTGCAAAGCATTAATAGCTACATCTAGGCTACCATTGGTGCCATTTTTAAAACCAATAGGCATAGAAAGACCTGACGCCATTTCTCTATGTGTTTGCGACTCAGTTGTTCTGGCACCAATCGCCGACCAGCTAAAAAGTTCAGCCAAGTATTGTGGGCTAATGGGGTCAAGCGCTTCGGTGGCTAATGGCAAACCTAAATCAGTTAAGTAAATCAATAATTCTCGAGCTTTACGCAAACCGGTTTCAACATCAAAGGTACCATCCATATGAGGATCGTTTATTAAACCTTTCCATCCAACGGTGGTGCGAGGCTTTTCAAAGTAAACACGCATAACAATATAAAGGCTGTCTTGATGCTTATCATGTAAGGCTTTTAACTTTTGGGCATATTCTTTAGCGGCCTCGAGATCATGCACAGAACAAGGACCTGAAATAACGAGTAAGCGATGATCTTTTTTATGAATAATGTCAGCGATCACCTTGCGGGCAGCTTTAACGAAATTACGTCCACTTTCTGACAAGGGGAGTTCATCTCTTAATTGATCAGGCGTTATTAATACATCTTCTGAATTGACATGAATATCGTTAAGGGTTTTTATGTGAGGACCTTTACTAGGTTGAACGTTCGGTAATGAGTTAGACATTGTATTTTCCATTTATCGCAAGATTGTTTATTAAAGTAAATATAGAACAAAAGAACTAAGTGTGACTTAGCAAAAGAAGGGCTAGTAATAATATCGATGTTGTTGGTTTTTCATAATAGTTCCGCTAATCGCTATATCGTAAAGAATTATTTACTCTGTTTGTACACAATATCTTACAGGGGTTTTTTTTGAAGGTACAGTAGTTTTAGTGTTTTTATTCTAGGTTATGTTCAGGGTGAACGGTATAACGTGCTGCCGTGACTAAATGGACATAGGAAGTAGAGTAACGTAGGAGCATTTACCGAGACGGCAAAGAAGGTAACTGTTCACAACTGCGGCTATTTATAATGCAGGGCGAAGCGTCCAAGGGTGAGTCGAGCATGGCCTTTCGCAGCATGTTCTATTGACGAGATCAGTGCACGTATTCAAGCCATTTTCCCGCCAATAAAAACATTAAAAGCGCCCTAAGGCGCTTTTAATTAAGTGCTTGTTAGTGACTAACTAGCGTGAACAATTCGATTACTTATTAAGTTCTCTACAACGCTAGGATCTGCCAAGGTCGATGTATCCCCTAAGGTATCAATATCGTTTTCAGCAATTTTACGTAAGATGCGACGCATTATTTTACCAGAACGTGTTTTTGGCAAGCCAGGTGCATACTGAATATAATCAGGTTTTGCAAAACGGCCTAACTCTTTAGCAACAAACTCAGTTAATTCTTTCAGTAACTCTGGTGATTCACTGGCACTAGCCATTAAAGTCACATAAGCATAAACACCTTGGCCTTTAATTTCATGCGGATAACCAACAACAGCAGCTTCAGCTACAGCAGGATGAAGCACTAAAGCACTTTCGATCTCAGCAGTACCTAAACGATGGCCCGAAACATTAAGGACATCATCAACACGCCCGGTGATCCAATAAAATCCGTCTTCATCACGACGTGCACCATCTCCAGTAAAATAATTACCAGGATATTGGCTTAAATAGGTTTGATAAAAACGATCATGATCGCCATAAACTGTACGTAACTGCCCAGGCCAACTACCCGTTATCATTAACAAACCTTGGTCGGCACCTGCAAGTGTATTACCTTCTTTATCAAACAGTGCTGGCTGAACACCAAAAAAGGGTTTACCTGCTGCACCTGGTTTCATATCAACAGCACCGGGTAATGAAGTAATTAAAATACCCCCCGTTTCTGTTTGCCACCAAGTATCGACAATAGGACAGTTAGACTTGCCAACCACTTCATAATACCAATGCCAAGCTTCAGGGTTAATAGGCTCGCCAACCGTACCGAGTAAACGCAACGATGAAAGATCTGATTGATGGACTAAATCGTCGCCAATACTCATCAAGGCTCTTATCGCAGTAGGTGCAGTATAAAAAATATTAACTTTATGTTTTTCACATATTTGCCAGAAACGTCCAGCATCCGGGTAAGTAGGTACCCCTTCAAATACTAGTGTAGTTGCACCGTTAGCTAACGGGCCATAGAAAATATAAGAGTGACCGGTGATCCAACCTGCATCTGCTGTACACCAATAAATTTCGCCATCTTTATAGTCAAAAACATATTTATGAGTCATCGCGGCATAGAGCGAATAACCACCACAGGTATGTAAAACACCTTTTGGTGTGCCTGTTGAACCTGATGTATAGAGAATGAACAATGGATCTTCTGCATCCATGACCTCTGGTTCACAAACGGCTGATTGCTTGGCAACTTCTTCTTCATAACTGATGTCTATTTTGTCATTCCATGCAACATCACCACCGGTGCGAGCAACAACAATAACCGTATGTACATTGGGACATTCGGCAACAGCTTCATCAACGTTCACTTTCAGTGGAATAACACGACCGCCACGTAAGCTTTCATCAGAAGTGATAACAACTTGGCAATCAGCATCAGCAACTCGTGAGCGTATAGCTTCAGTTGAGAAACCACCAAAGACAACAGAATGTACCGCGCCAATTCGAGCACAGGCTAACATGGCATAACCCACTTCAGGGATCATCGGCATATAGATACAAACACGATCACCTTTTTTAACACCACGTGCTTTTAATAAGTTCGCTAAACGACAAACATGATCATGTAATTCTTGATAAGTAATTTTTTTGTCGTCGCTGGGATCATCGCCTTCCCAAATGATAGCAGTATCATTGGCTTTAGTAGCTAAGTGACGATCAATACAGTTATAACTTACATTTAATTTACCACCAGAAAACCATTTAATATCAGCCGTTTTCAAGTCAACATCACTGACACTGTCCCAAGGTTTATACCAATCAAGAAATTTTTCAGCTTGCTCACCCCAAAATACATCAGGTTGTTCAATCGATTGCTTGTACATCGCATCGTATGTTGCACTATCAATATGAGTGTGTGCTTTAGCTTGTTCTAAAACTGGATAACAGCTTTTCAATTCTTTCATGTTGAGTCCTTCATTGCTGACTTGATATTATATCAAGTTGATTATTGCTTAAATGCTATTGATATTCATCTAAGCACTAATAGATTTTGAGGTTATTTTTAAAACAGTGACAACATCATATAGGAAGTTAATTAGTGCGACTACTCAACTAAAGTCGAATACGCCTTATTAAATTTCCATTAAAATGAAAAAAGATAATTGTCTACTAATAAGATTAACATTGAAACCCAATAATGACAACGCTGTCATTATTGGGTTTAAAAAAAGCAAAATAAATTGCTATTGGCGGACTAAGGAGTCTTTAAATAGATACGTTAACGAATAGTGATATCGGGTGAACCGTCAATTTCACCATCTTCGGTAATGATAACAGTACCACTATTATTTGATAATACAGCAATGCTACGTCCATTATTATTACGTATAAAAAGCAATTCATAGCCAAACTTACCAAGACTACCTGCTGAAAATTTTTGAGCGAGTGTCAGCTTCTCCCACCAAACTGAATGCTCAGGAGATTCGTGCCTTCTCTCATTGAAAGGTTGCTTTTGTTGTTGCATAACTTACCCACCCGTTAAATAAATACTAACGTCATTGTATCAATATAGCCCAGATAAACAGCGGTGCCTAACGTAAGTATAGAACAGATTTTACCAACAAAGATTTTATTATTGCGTTAACTAGCGAGAAAGTACTACGAACGCGGTAGCATATAATGCTTCGTCAGAGAGCGAAATGTGCCAGTTTTCAGCCCCTAATTCAGTTGCTAGCTCTGCTGCACGACCACTTAGTAGTAGTTGTGGCTGACCAGAAGCTAATGATTTTATTTCAAAATTTTGAAATGAAACCCCATTGGCTATGCCGGTACCAAGCGCTTTAGATGCGGCTTCTTTTCCTGCCCAGCGCTTGGCTAAATATAATGCAGGGGTTTTTAACGATTGGTATTTTTCATATTCTATTGGCGTTAACACACGAAGCGCTAATCGGTCTCGCACCTTAATCGCCATTTTTTCTATACGGCTTATTTCAATAATATCAGTACCGATGCCAACTACAGACATAATGAATCACTTTTTTAAGCGCTAGATAAATGTTGTCTTAACATTTAATTTAGCTTCACTTCGTTAAATAAGGCAGAACTTTATTAGCTCTGCCGGGTAGGGTCTAAGCGCTGTGCTCTAAAAGTTAACTACGCGCTTCTCTCATTAGCTGTTTCATATCGCGAATAGCCTTGTCTAATCCGTCAATCACCGCTCGAGCAATAATAGCATGACCAATGTTGAGTTCGATTATCTCTTCAATTGCCGCAATAGGTTTAACATTAAAGTAATTTAAGCCGTGCCCAGCATTAACTTTCAAACCATTGGCATGCGCATATTTAATGCCTTCAATTAAACGGATCAATTCAATTTTTTGATCTTGTTCATTTTTTGCATCAGCGTAATGGCCGGTATGAATTTCAATATAAGGAGCTTTACTTGCAATAGCAGCATCAATTTGGCTTTTATCAGCATCAATAAATAAACTTGTTTCTATACCTGCTGCAGTTAGTTGTGAAACTGCACGGCTAATTTTATCAAAATTACCAACAACGTCTAAGCCGCCTTCAGTCGTCAATTCTTCACGTTTTTCAGGGACTAGACAACAAAATACCGGTTTAACCTCACAGGCTATGGCCAACATTTCATCAGTAACCGCCATTTCAAAATTCATTCGGGTATGCAATGTTTGCTTTAGTACATAGATATCACGGTCTTGAATATGACGGCGGTCTTCACGTAAATGGACGGTAATGCCATCGGCTCCAGCGTGCTCTGCTACTGATGCAGCATAGACTGGATCAGGATAATTTGTGCCCCTTGCTTCTCGTAAGGTAGCAATATGGTCAACATTAACGCCTAATAATAGTTCGCTCATTTTTATATCTCTTAAATTTATGAATTTTTTGTAAATAATTTCCGGCTATTTAGTGGTTTACCATCAAGTAAATGATTAATAATTTGCCGCATCAGCACTTTATACGTTTGCATTACGTCTTTAGATGATAAATCTTCTTCGGCTATCGCTTTTAAATGCTCAGCATTATAACCAGTCTGTACCTGCTTGCTTATTATCGGGACAAAACCTTGTTCAGGGAAATAATGATAACGATTATTATTTTCTGAAAATATCGGCGAATAATCAATAGTTAACCCTAATTCTTCTAGTAATCTATTTTCAAAATTTCTCAATATAAATTCAATTGAACGTTGTTCCGATAATTGTTCAATGCTTTGTTGATATTGACAAAAAAGTTCGTCATAAGGGATATGTTCACCCAGTAGACGCACTTGTAACTCATTAAGGTAAAAGCCACTGTAGAGGTAATTACCACTGAGCTGGTAGGATTTTCTTTCGGGTTCGACACGTTGTAAATACTTGAGGCTGCCTTGACCTTTCAAAACAATTTTTAGTGGAGAGAAAGGTTGTAATAAAGCTTTTTTATTAGATTTTAAGGACTTACCTAAATAAGAAATAGCAGACACTTTTCCTTGTTGAGCGGTTAAGAATTCAAGCAATATTTGATTTTCACGATAGGGTCGTGAATGCAATAAAAAAGCACTTTGCTCAAATTCTTCCATTATTTTTAGTCCAGTAGACGGTTCGAAGTCTAACCTGAATATTCATCCCCATAGCCTAAACTACGCAGTGCACGTTCATCATCAGCCCAGCCAGATTTCACTTTCACCCAAGTTTCAAGAAACACTTTCTGTTCAAAAAGCGCTTCCATATCACGACGAGCTTCTTGACCAATTGTTTTAAGTCGCTCTCCACCATTACCTATAACCATACGCTTTTGACTTTTTCGTTCAACTAAAATTAGCGCATTAATATGGATGATACCCTTTTCGTCCATTTTAAATTGTTCAACTTCAACCGTTGTTGAATAAGGCAATTCATCACCGGTGAAACGAATAAGTTTTTCACGAATAATTTCAGAAGCCATAAAACGACTTGAACGGTCAGTAACATAATCATCTGGGAACCAGAAATCACCTTCAGGCAGTGAACTAAGACAAAGTTGACGAATGGTATCAACGTTATCGCCTTTCGCTGCAGAGATAGGTACGATATCACTAAAGTTGTGCTTCTCGCCTAATTTCTGCAAGTGAGGTAATAATGATTCCTTATCTTGGACATTATCGATTTTATTAATCACTAAGATACAACGTGCGCCAGATTTTTTTATCTTGCTAAGCACAAGTTCATCATCAGTTGTCCAATGTGTTCCTTCAACCAAGAAAACCACTAATTCAACTTCTGCTATTGAACTACTTGCAGCACGATTCATTAAGCGATTAATCGCGCGTTTCTCATCAGAATGCAAACCAGGAGTATCAACTAATACCGCTTGTTTATTTTCTTCTGTTAAAATTCCTAAAATACGATGGCGTGTCGTTTGTGGCTTGCGTGAGGTGATACTAATTTTTTGACCTAACAAGCTGTTAAGCAATGTTGATTTACCAACATTAGGACGACCGACAATAGCAATTAAGCCACAATGTTTATTTTCACTTGTCATGATAATATTTCGCTGAGTTATTTTTTATCAAAAATGAGCGCGAGTACTTGTTGCGCTGCGGCTTGTTCGGCTTTACGACGGCTAGTGCCTTTAGTGACCACTTCGGTGTTTATCACCTTGGTTGTACATCGCACAGTAAACTGTTGATTATGAGACTGACCACTGGTGTGAATGACTTCATAAAGTGGTAAAGCAATTTTACGTGCTTGTAAATATTCTTGTAAACGTGTTTTAGGATCTTTTTGTTCGTTACCGGGTTTAATAATGTCTAGTCGTTCAGCAAACCAGCTAAGCACTAATGCTTTAGTCGTGTCGTTATCTGAATCTAAATAAACAGCACCGATAATCGCTTCAACGGCATCTTCTAAAATTGAATCTCGACGATGTCCCCCACTTTTTAATTCACCTGGGCCTAAAATTAAGTAATCGCCTAAATTAAAGCCTCGGCCAATTTCAGCTAAGGTAACACCTCGCACAAGGCTCGAACGCATGCGTGTTAAATCTCCTTCGTCATGAGAAGGAAATTGCTGATAAAGTACTTCAGCAATGACAAAACCAAGAATGGAGTCGCCAAGAAACTCTAAACGTTCGTTATGAGTTCCTTTAGCACTTCGGTGTGTTAATGCTTGAAGCAATAAGTCATTATCATTAAAGGTGTATCCTAACTTTTTACTGAGTCTAGTTAGTGCGACTGCTGAGCTTTTCACGATTAGTTTATTCCACCCAAACGTGAAAACCTGACATTAGTCGGTATCCACTTTGGTAAAAAACTATCTTCGTCACGATCAAAATCAAAACTCATCCAAATTGCTACGGCTTCGCCAACAAGATTTTCTTCGGGTACGAATCCCCAAAAGCGTCCATCAAGACTATTGTCACGGTTATCACCCATCACATAATAATGACCTTCAGGTACAAAGAACTCATCGCGTTGGGTATTTTTCTGTTGATAAAAATGCTGCGTGCGTGGCAGTATTTGATTATCCATTAAAATATCATGTGTCTTGTTTGGCATATCAGCTGTGTAACGACTCAAGCCATATGAACCGTCAGGTGACTCATCTTCTTTTTTAAAGGTGTTGATTACTTGCTCAAAGTCTGGGCATTTAACGTCACTTTCTTGACAAGCAGGCTTGATATATATGGATTTGTTACGATAAATAATTCTATCGCCAGGCAAACCAATAACACGCTTAATATAATCAATCTTTGGGTCTTGTGGATATTTAAATACCACCACATCGCCACGTTCTGGTAGCCCGATCTCAATAAATTTATTACGTGCAACTGGATCGCGTAATCCATAAACGAATTTATTGACTAAAATAAAATCGCCATCAAGTAATGTCGGCATCATAGAGCCCGAAGGTATTTGAAACGGTTCCCATAAAAAAGAACGTAAAATCAAAACAAAAGCGATAACCGGAAATATTTGTACCGACGTATCAACAATTGCTGAAGGCTCTACTAATTGAGCGATAACCTCAGCTGGCAAAACTTCTTGACATTGGGCTTGAGCGTCAGCTAATTTTAATTTACGTTGCGGCGCTAAATAAAACTTATCAGCTAACCAAACAATGCCAGTGATACTAGTAATAATAACGAGAAAGATTGAAAAATAAACAGCCATAACTTCCCTACTAACTTTCTAATTTAAGTACAGCTAAAAACGCTTCTTGCGGTACTTCAACGTTACCAACTTGCTTCATACGTTTTTTACCATCTTTTTGTTTTTGAAGTAGTTTTTTCTTACGAGAAATATCACCACCATAACATTTTGCGGTAACATTTTTTCGTAATTGCTTAACGGTAGTACGAGCAATAACGTTATTACCAATCGCCGCTTGAATAGCAATATCAAACATTTGACGATGAATAAGTTCTTTTAATTTATCGACGAGCATACGGCCACGTGCAACCGAGTTACCTCTGTGGGTTATCATTGCTAAAGCATCAACGCGATCGCCATTTATCATCACATCAACGCGCACCATGTCGGCAGCTTCGAAGCGGATAAAGTTATAATCTAGTGAAGCATAACCACGACTCGTTGACTTTAACTTATCAAAAAAGTCCATGACCACTTCAGCCATAGGTAGCTCATATCTTACTGCTACTTGTTTTCCGTGATAAATAATATCTTTTTGCACACCACGTTTTTCAATACATAAAGTAATAACATTACCTAAGTGTTCTTGGGGTACTAAGATATTGGCTTCAACGATAGGTTCACGAATTTCGTCAATACTGTTAATAGCTGGTAAATCGCCAGGGTTATCAATAGATATAACGTCACCGTTGGTACAAGCAATTTCATAGTTAACCGTAGGGGCTGTTGTAATAAGGTCAAGGTCATATTCACGTGCTAAACGCTCTTGAACAATCTCCATATGCAACATACCAAGGAAACCAATACGAAAGCCAAAGCCAAGCGCAGATGAGTTTTCTGGCTCAAAAAACAAAGAAGCATCGTTTAAGCTTAATTTGTTCAACGCATCACGGAAATTTTCGTAGTCATCAGAACTTATTGGGAAAATCCCAGCATAAACTTGCGGTTGAACTTTTTTGAAACCGGCAAGCGCTTTCGCAGCTTCTTTTTTATGAATGGTAATAGTGTCGCCCACTGGCGCGCCATGTATTTCTTTAATACCAGCAATAATAAAACCAACTTCACCGGTTCTTAAAATACCCGTTTCTTTTTGTTTTGGTGTGAATATTCCGACTTTATCAATTTGGTGAACTTGTCCTGTCGACATGACCACCATTTTATCGCCTTTTTTCACTTCGCCATTCATCACACGCACTAATGAAACAACGCCTTGGTAATTATCAAACCAAGAATCAATGATCAAGGCTTGTAAGTTACCCGTAGGATCGCCAGTTGGTGCCGGGATATTGGCAACGATAGTTTCTAAAACATCTTCGATACCTAAGCCAGTTTTTGCAGAACACTGCACTGCGCCTGTCGCATCAATACCAATGATATCTTCAATTTCTTCGCTGACGCGATCCGGATCCGCTTGAGGTAAATCAATTTTATTTAAAATTGGGATAACTTCTAGATCCATTTCAAGGGCGGTATAACAGTTAGCAACGGTTTGTGCTTCAACCCCTTGTCCGGCATCCACAACAAGCAAGGCACCCTCACAAGAAGCAAGTGAACGCGAAACTTCATAAGAAAAATCAACATGACCCGGCGTATCGATAAAGTTAAGCTGATACGTCTCACCATCTTTGGCTAGGTAATCAAGCGTAACACTTTGCGCTTTGATCGTGATGCCGCGCTCGCGCTCAATGTCCATAGAATCTAGGACTTGTGCTTCCATTTCACGTTCTTGTAAGCCACCACAATGTTGGATCAAGCGATCAGAAAGTGTAGATTTACCATGATCGATATGGGCGATAATTGAAAAGTTACGTATATTTTTCATAAATGGAAGTTCAAATAATGCTGTGGTTAATTCAATAGGGTGAGATTTTAGCGAATTTAGCGCGCTGGGGCTATCTTTATGTTGTGTTAACTTGTGTATATAGCCGTTCTACTTCGAGATAGAGGTTTAAGCAAGTCTAAAATAGGTAAATTACTAGGCATTAGTAGCAAATAATAGTTCTTTAATGGCTAATATTTATTACGCAGAAGCGTCTACTTTAAAGACTTGTACTGGACACAGAATCAGTCGCAAAAATTTTAATCAGTAATTTCGACAATATTGATCATCGAGTTATGTATACGGAGAATTTTTGGGATTAACAAATTACAATATTTACCACGTTTTTGTTGGTGCCTCGCGAGCGAAAAACCTATGTATCCGCCCAATACACCTAACGCTATCGCAAATAACTCGTGGCTAAATATGCTATTTTCAACCAACCATTGGCCAAATACTGACGCGATGACTAGCCCTAACAATGGCCATAGATAAACTTGCCAAGCGGTTAATAGTAAATGCTTGTCTGATAAACCCAAGACCACAGTGTCACCAACTTTTACTGCTAATTCAGTTTCTAATTCTAAGCTAAGTTTGGCTTGTGGAAAAGCTTTAGCCACTTGACCACTGCCACAGTTATCAACCTGTTTACAGCCACTGCAGCTTGATTTGATTTGGCTTTCCACGGTCACTTTATGCATAGCGGTTAGACCGGCATTTTTATCCGCCGTTAATTCTATGGCAACAACCGTAGCGTTTTCTTCAATCATGGTTTTTGAGGTGGCTTTATCGTGATAGCGTCGGCAATAGCTTTCGCTGTTTTAAACGGTATTTTTCCGACAATGCTCACTTCAATACCATCACTCACTTGGTTTAACACCAAAGTAGCTCCATCCATAACAAAGTCCGCATTGCGTTGTTTTTCTTGACTACCATTAACATAAATTGAAATATCGACTAAGCCATCACTCAACAGCATAAATTCAACCGGTTGTTTTGTTAGTGATATTTTATGTCGATTAGCGTTAATTTGCGTAAAGCCCTCTGGCAACCAGTTAACATCCCATTGCAGTTCTTGCTGTTGGTATTCTTCAGGAATATCAACTAGCACAGGAAGTTCAGTCTCATTTAACTGTAAGACACTTTCTGAAGGTTTTTCTGTGATTTCAAGATGCGTAAACTGAATTTGCTCTAATTGTTGGCCTTGTTTCGTCACAATAGACAACTTTAATAGCATACTTGATTGTTGGTCTAACCAAAGCCAATAGGCATAACGGTGGGTATTTTTTGCTTCTATTCTGATCAATTGTGCAGGTCGGCCTAATACACGACTTCGGCCAACAGAAATAAAATCATAAATATTTTCTAATCGAGAAATATCTCCCGCTAAAATAGCAGGAATAGGACCACTAATTTGTTGAGAAGTTACTGAATAAGGAGGCAGTTCAGGTTCGATATAGCTAACTACGTTGCCTTTGCGCAAAATATCGCGACGCGGTCCATTGAGTAAAGAAAGTATCTCAAGTTCTTTACCACTTTCATCGACACCATGAAACCAGTGATATGGCTGAGCTTGATTATTTTTTACAACAACAAAAGACGTACTAAAATTAAGTTTATTTAATGCGCTAGATAAACGTTCGAGCCAAACTTTTGCTGACTCACTTTCTTCACCAACCGCGGAAAAGCTGATGCTTAACAGCAGTAAAACATAACTTAAGAATTTCATTAATTACTTTTATTTGCCTTTTTGTTGTCAATGCTAGTTGTTTCACTTTCATTGTCTGTATTTGTGGTATCAACCGTCAGTGAACCTAATTTAATTTGTTGTTGGTGATCAGACAGCAAAGCATGAAAACGACGTTGTTGATCAATAAAAGCTTGCTTTTGTGAAGCTCTGTCTGGTTCTTGAAAGTTCAAGCTTACCGGTTCAGCGAAACCTGCCATAGGAATAGTTTTTACTATTTGGCTAGGTAAAATAGTTTCATTATTTTGTGCAACATTACTTTGTACACCTAAAACCATTAAACCTGCGGCTGAAGCAGCAATCGCTAATTGGCCAAAGGGTTTAGCAAACTCGACCACTTTATTTTTTAACTTAAGCATGAAAACATTAGTCGTTTTCGGTGCCAAAACGGTCGGCTCAGCGGCAATCGCTTTTGCTATTTCAGCAGATAAATCAAGTTGTAAAACATCAGGAGTGTCATTACGTAAAACATCTCCAATTAAATGATAACGATCCCAAGTAGTCGACAAATGTTCATCGTTGATAATATCATCAAACGTTTTATCATTATGTTGAAAATTATCAACACAAGATGACACTGTTTCAAACTTACCTTCACTCATATATACACCTTAAAAATTAACACTTACATTCGTGTGAATTAAATTAATTTTATCTTCTATACCAAAAATCTACTCTTAATAGCTAGTTTTGTAATAATGGCCTAATTTTTTTATCTACCGCGTCTCGAGCTCTAAATATTCTCGAACGGACAGTCCCAACAGGACAATCCATAATATGTGCTATTTCTTCGTAACTTAACCCTTCTAACTCTCGAAGGTTAATTGCCGTTCGCAAATCATTGGGTAGTTGTTCAATGGTATCAAAAATAACTTTTTTGATTTCATTGGTTAATAATAACTTTTCAGGAGAAGCATTTTCTCGCAAAGCTTCACCTGAATCATAAATTTCAGCATCTTCTACTTCTATATCAGAGCCCGGTGGTTTTCGATTACTCGCCACCATATGGTTCTTTGCGCAATTAACGGCTATACGATAAAGCCAAGTATAAAAAGCACTATCCCCTCTAAAATTAGGTAAAGCTCTGTATGCCTTAATAAATGCTTCTTGAACTATATCGGGTACATCACTGTGATTTTTTACATAACGCGACACTAAATTTGCTACTTTATGCTGATACTTTGTCACCAGAAGGTTAAAAGCATTTTTATCTCCGCGTTGTACTCGTTCAACCAATTTTTGGTCAACGTTTATTTCGCTCATCTGAGCCAATACTCCTAATTATTACTTACTTCTAAAATCCGGTTCAACATTTGGCTCATGGTAAACACATCAAGTAGGACTACACTAGTTTGAAAAAGTTCGAAAAAAATTAAAATAAATCATAAAACTATCCAAATTTCGTGTTTATTTCTAAATACAGCCCATTTTATCTGTTACCACAGGTGAATAACCGTTAAGATTCCTGCTATATGTAGAATACATTAAAATCATAACTTTATGAACAAACAACACAACTGTGACGTATTAATTATTGGTAGCGGTGCCGCGGGTTTAACGCTTGCTTTACATTTAGCAAATAATGCCGATATCGTTGTACTCAGCAAATCCTTGGTTAATGAAGGTTCAACCTTTTACGCCCAAGGGGGTGTCGCTGCTGTTTTTGATGAGAATGACAGTGTTGCTGCTCATGTAAATGACACTTTAATTGCTGGTGCAGGCTTGTGTGACCAAGAAATAGTGCAATTTACCGCTGAAAATGCGCGAGCATGTTTGGAATGGCTAATTGGCCAAGGTGTTGACTTTGATCAAGAAGAAGATGAAAAAGGTGAGTTACGTTACCATCTAACCCGTGAAGGTGGTCATAGCCATCGCAGAATTCTTCATTCTGCTGACGCCACAGGTCAAGCCATTCAAACCACGTTAGTCGACCAAGTTAAAAATCATCCCCGTATTCGAATCTTTGAACGCTACAATGCGGTTGATTTAGTCTGTGAACAACCAAACGATACCAATAACCAGCAAAAGCGCTGCATTGGCGCCTACATCTGGAACCGAAATAGCGAATGCGTTGAACGTATATTTGCCCGTAAAACCATTTTAGCGACGGGTGGTGCAAGTAAGGTCTACCAATATACTTCAAATCCTGATGTTGCCAGCGGTGATGGTATAGCAATGGCGTGGCGAGCAGGATGCCGTGTCGCTAATATGGAGTTTAACCAATTTCATCCGACATGTTTATTCCATCCTGATGCAGGAAATTTTTTGTTAACGGAAGCATTACGCGGCGAAGGGGCTATTTTACGTCGCCCTGACGGCAGTCGATTTATGCCAAGCTTCGATGAACGCGCCGAACTTGCACCTCGAGATATTGTTGCCCGCGCTATTGATTTTGAAATGAAACGCCTCGGCGCTGATTGTATGTATTTAGATATCAGCCACAAACCTGCTGATTTTATTAAGCAACACTTCCCTAATATCTATGAAAAAACTCAATCTTTAGGCATCGATATTACCAAACAACCTATGCCCGTTGTACCTGCTGCCCATTACACTTGTGGTGGTGTCATGATTAATAAGCAAGGTAAAACAGATATCGAGAGCTTGTATGCTATTGGCGAAGTCGCTTATACCGGTTTACATGGCGCTAATCGTATGGCGAGTAATTCGTTATTAGAATGCCTAGTGTTTGCTCGCGCAGCGGCATTAGACATAGAACAAAAAATTGACCGTCAACAGAGTATTGTTGCGTTACCCGCTTGGGATGAAAGTCGCGTTACAAATTCTGATGAAGAAGTTGTTATACAACATAACTGGCATGAACTGCGATTATTTATGTGGGACTATGTCGGTATTGTCAGAACAACAAAACGTTTAGAAAGAGCGCTGCACCGTGTTGAATTGTTGCAAAGAGAAATAGAAGATTACTATCAAAATTTTCGAGTCAGTAATAATTTACTAGAATTAAGAAACTTAGTACAAGTAGCTGAATTAATTATTAGATGTGCGATGGAACGTAAAGAAAGCCGTGGTTTGCACTACACGCTTGATTATCCTGAATTAAGTCAGGTAGCAACCCCAACTATTCTACGTCCTTAATAATAAGTGTTATGCTGAGTTATCAAAGGTTTAATCACCCTAAGTTGGGTTATTTAACTTGACGATAACACGGCATAACCTTGAATAATGTTTAGCAGACAAACTCGTTTTTAAAATAAAGTAGCTGGGTAAATTCAGTTGCGCGAGACAGTTTTTTAAAAAATTATTTTTCAGCCAGGTAACTTGTGCTGGTAAATTATCTTCAAAGACCAACCAACACCCCCAAAAACCAATACGACTAGACGCGCTTAACTGTCTTTTACCTTTAGCCGAAAACTGGCATTCACCCATTATATCAAGAGTAAAACTGTTAGGTTCAGTATAGAACATTCGCATAAAATTAAATTTATTATGCGTATGCTCAACAACTATATTAAACTTTAACTCGTTTAAGGATAAGTTGCACCATGGCGT
This sequence comes from Colwellia sp. BRX8-7, assembly GCF_014077275.1. Taxonomy (NCBI): domain Bacteria; kingdom Pseudomonadati; phylum Pseudomonadota; class Gammaproteobacteria; order Alteromonadales; family Colwelliaceae; genus Colwellia; species Colwellia sp. BRX8-7. Next base: position 330,161 of record NZ_JACGVP010000001.1, read on the forward strand.
TGAGTTCTTTGTCTTCACAAACTTGATGCCCCATAAACCAAGCAAATAATTCCGGATCTTGCTCTTCCAGTAAACGTTCAAAAACTAGCTTCTCTTTTTCTGAGAGCAAATCATAAGCCTCTTCAACGAAAGGCATAAAAAGTATATCTAATTCGAGCATTCCACGACGGCAAGCCCATCTTAAACGCGGTTTATTATCAGTTAAAGACATGTAACACCCAGTAAAATAAAATTTAGGCTTATTCTAACAAAGTCATTTGCCATTACAATATTGTTTATCAGATCTAGAAAAATAAACTAACGAATATCATATACACCTTGAATTTCACAAGAAAGTCCTCATTATTTAACATATCAATAAAACAAAAATGCCAATTTAATTATGACAATCTCTGTTGAAAATACTTTACCTAGTTACGATAACCTTCCTGATGCTTGTATCATTAGTTTAGCTGAATATGGTGCAATTGCTGTACATGGAGCAGAACAAAGTAAATACCTACAAGGACAAGTGACTTGCGATGTAAATATACTGACAGATAATAACTTATTATTGGGTGGTCATTGCGACGCTAAAGGTAAAGTTTTTTCAGTGTTTAGATTGATAAATCGTCAAAATATTCATTTACTTTTACAACCTAAAACCAGTATTAGCCAATCATTAGCCGAACTGAAGAAATTTGGCGTATTTGCCAAAGTAACCATTGAACAAGCCACAGATTTAGCTTTTTATGCGGTTGCAGGAAAAAAGGCAACAGAAATACTCCATCAACAGTTTGTTGAATTACCTAATAGTTTAACACCGGTTTTACAAGTCGGTAGTACCACTATTGTCTACCTCGCGGGAAAATTAAAACGTTATCTTATAATTGATGAGGCGAAGGCTGCTGAAAAAATTATTAATGACTTTGCCTTAGTCACTTATTCTCAAGCGCTGTGGAATTTAATCGAAATTAATGAAGGTTTTCCTTTACTAGCACCAGAAACAGTTGCTTCTTATGTGCCACAAATGTTGAATTTACAAGCAATTCACGGCATAAGCTTTACTAAAGGCTGTTACTTAGGACAAGAGACTGTTGCTCGAATGCAGTATTTAGGAAAAAACAAACGTGCTTTATTTTCGTTAAAGAGTAAATCAGCAAATAATGAGTTAATAACCTTGCAAGCAGGTGATATTATTGAGCAACAGCTAGGTGCAAACTGGCGTAAAGCTGGTGACATCTTAGCGAGCTATATTAGTGATGATGGCATTTATTATCTGCAGGCTGTTTTAGCCAGCGATATCGATAGCACCACAAACTTACGGATTAAAAACCACGAAAACTCAGCATTAAGCTTAGTAGAATTGCCTTATAACTTAGCGGAATAGTCGCGAGTTACATTTATTTAAAATTTAGGACATATCATGAAAATTTCAGAAAACAAAGTTGTCGTTTTACACTATGCCGTATCCGACAGCGAAGATACACTCATCGACAGCTCTTATGATCACAGCCCTTTATCTATCATTCACGGTACAGGTTATCTCATTCCGGGCTTAGAAGATGCTTTAACAGATCATGTTGTTGATGATAAATTCGAAGTCGCAGTTAGCGCTGAAAATGCTTATGGCGATCGCCACGATGAGTTTGTACAAACCGTACCAAAAAGTATGTTCGAAAGTGTTGAAGATCTTGCGGTTGGTTCACAATTACGTGCAACGACTGATGATGGTGAGCAAACAGTTATTGTTATTGATGTCACTGATGATGAAATAACCGTTGACGGAAATCACCCTTTGGCAGGCATTGATTTAAAGTTTGATGTAGAAATTTTAGAAGTCCGTGATGCCACAGAAGATGAATTGAAACATGGACATGTCCATGGTGAAGGGGGTTGTGGTCACAACCACGACTAATCCTCATATAAACTGAGTTTGAAAAATAAAAAGCGAAATATAAGTACTTATATTTCGCTTTTTTATTAATTATTTGCCGCTAAATATTCATCACACTGATCACTTTTTCACGCACTTCTTGATAGCGAATATTTTCACAACAGCCAAAACCAGATAACTGTTTTATTTTATTACGGCTAAAAAGCGGCACGGTTAATCCAGTTAAAAATCGGCACATCGTTTCTAAAGATAAAACACCTTTGTGCTTGGTCGACATATGTTCAATAAGTGCCGTTAGCATGTCAACTATCGCAGTGTCATCTGGCAGAATACTTTCTTGTGAGTAACTTAGCTTAGCAACGTTTCCACGGCATACTGAACAATGTCCACAATTTTCAGGGGTGTTTTTATCATTAAAGTACAAGGATAAATTTCGACTTAGGCAAGAGGATAATTCAAAGAAGCGCACCAGTGTTGCAATACGTTTTATTTCTTTTTCTTCTTTTTCGACAAAATAATCATGTAGTGACTTAGCAAGTATATTAGCTGACAACAAGGCTTTGTTAACACTAAAAACTTCAGTGATTTTTTTTGTTTCCAAGGTGATCAGTTGCTTCTCTTGAAGGTATTCCAAAGCCACAATCACTCGGCCACGGTCACAGCCATAATGCTGAAATAGTGCATCAAAGTCTGGCTCTCCCCATACTTTTTTAAAACCGCTGTATTTAAAAATAGTCGCAAGAAAATCTTTGCGCTCACCTTCAAATAAATTTAACACCTCGTCTTTATTGGTGGTGAATTTATATTTAAAATCGGCAAAATATGAAAATAGTGGTTTAATAACACCTTGCAGCTCTAACTGAACAAGTAAGGTTCTCATGGGTAATTGGCGGATATTACTGGCATTTGACAGCGATAAACCTTGTAATTCCCAGCGATCATTTTGGCATTCTTGTTGAATGTTTTTTATAACACATTCAATACCACTCAGTTCGGGTGTATCACCAAAAACAAAATTTTCAACGGTATTTAGCCCATCTAAATTTGCCAAGGTAATGCAATTTGATGCTAAACCATCACGCCCTGCTCGGCCAATTTCCTGGCTGTAATTTTCAATTGACTTGGGTAAGTCATAATGAATAACAAAGCGGATATCTGCTTTATCTATGCCCATGCCAAAAGCAATAGTAGCCACGATGATTTGTACTTTTCCCGACATGAAATCTTCTTGAATTTTCTGTCGTTTTTCACTTATAAATCCGGCGTGATAAGGTTGCGCATTCAAACCTTGTTGCGTCAAAAAGTTTGCCACATACTCAGCACTTTGCTGTAAAGTCACATATACAATGCCACAACCGGTTTGATCAGCGATACTTGTTAGCAATTGTTGATTTTTATCTTTTGTTGAAACCGCTAACACCGACAAATCTAAATTTTGACGATAAAAGCCTGTTTGTACGATGTGCTCTGGTAAGATAGCGAATTTAGTGGCCATATCTTGCTTGACTTTTTTGGTCGCTGTGGCGGTCAACAAAAGCACCAGCGGAATGTTGAGTTCTTGGCGATAGTTAGGGAGTTTTAAATAATCGGGTCGAAAGTTATGCCCCCATTCAGAAATACAATGTGCCTCATCAACAACCAACATAGATACATTTACTGACTCAATAAATTGGCGAAAACGCTCGTTTTTAAAACGCTCAACCGACACCATAAGAATTTTTATTTTACCTGAACGCGTATCCGCCATGACTTGCTGATTTTGCTGTGGGGTTAATGTTGAATCGATACTTGCCGCTGCTATATTTTTCGTCGCTAAAAAGGCTAATTGATCTTTCATTAGCGCCAGCAAGGGAGAAACAACAATAGTTAAGTGAGGTAGTTCTATAGCCGCTAATTGATAGCATAATGATTTACCTGAGCCAGTCGGAAATATAGCGAGAGAAGATTGGCTATTGAGGAGCTGTTCAATCGTTTGCTGCTGTCCATCACGAAAGGCATCAAAACCAAAGATTTGCTTGAGTGAGTTAACAAGAGATGACACAAGAAATACCTATTAAATAAATGAATTAAAAAAAAACGAGTACCAACAGTCAATTGAAAATCACTGTTGATACTCGTTTTATAATAACAGAGTTACTTAAAAGGTTTTAATCACTTTAACTTTATCACTGACATTAGCAGCATCGATATAGCCAATAGCATCAGGGTTATCAGCAACAAAACTTAACACATCGGCATCATTATCAAATTCTGCTAAAGGTTTCGCCTTACCAGAGAAAATTAGCTTAGCCCAATAAGATTTAACTTGGTAGCTAGTCTTTTGCAACACTTTGCTTTCAAACTCTTCTCGAGCGGGACTTTCATCTTTTAAATTGGCTGCCATGACAGAAGCACCGTTAGTAAATTTCTTATTTTTACCTAAAAAAATCCGAGATATGTCTCTGTCGGTAAGCTCACTAGAATTAGCCGGATTCACAATAACAGCAATATCGGCAGAAGCCGTTAAACTAAAGCCTATTGAAAGTAAGATCGCAGTGACTTTTATATATTTCATCATCAATCCCCTAAAAAACAGTAACAAGTGAAGTGCGGAATAAACCAGCATCATTAGCACCATTAAGGTCATCATTAAAACCGGTATATTCAAACTTTAATGATGCAGAGCTATGAAAATCCCAACGTAAACCAACAGTAACATAGCTTGAATCATTTTTTTGACTCGCTATAACATCTTGTGTTGGTACTTTTAAAGCATCAAGAGGAGTTCCAGACGGTATAACGCTAGTAAAATCGTTCGCCGCAGTGTCTTCATCAACACCGTAAGTAACGTGTACTAAGTAATTATCAAAGCGCTTACCTAGCATCACATAATAAGACTCTTCTTCACCTAATAACGTATTATCTATTTTAAGCGTAGTATATTCGCCAACAACTAAGATGCCTTCATAGTCAATTTGAAAGCCAAGTTCAGTAAACGTTGCTTTATCTTCAAAAATACTAGTGTTGTCTGCAAATGTAGGGTAACCAAAGGCGTTCCAATTATTAGCAAGTCCATCTAACCCTGTTGAAGGTATTGTTACATCAGCATTAAAATAAGCAGCTCTCAAGGTTAGCCAATCTCTATTAAAGGTAGCTGCGCCACCTAAGATATTATCCATGTTAGGTGATGATTTTTCATCAAAGACTTCGATTTCATCGGAGTTATTACCCGCAATAAAGTGGTAAGTCGTATCAAATTCTCCAAGAGTACTGCTGTATATGCCGCTAAGACCGTCAAAAGTATTAAAAATTAAATCGTAAACACCTTTTGGTGGTGTTATCCACGGGTAGGCATACGAAACATCTAAAAAGTCTGAATACATAAAGAAAGGTGCTCGTTGACGCCCAGCCAAAACCCTAAATTTATCGTTTACGTTATAGCTAACGTAGGCCCACTCAAATTCAGTATCCCAATCATTCTCACCGCGAGAAACAATTTGTGCAGTAATATCAAGGCCTTCACCTATATTACTTGATGCTTGAATAGCCAGTAGAGAACCATTTTTAAAGTCAAATGTATCGTTAAAACCATACAACTCTTCATCACTCGATGTAGTGATACCACCTGTTATCGAAGCAAAGCCACTTAAATTGATATCTGCTTGAGCCGCATAGGAAATAAAGCTACTAGCAAGCGCTAGTACCGCTATTTTACTTTTCATATTATCCACCTTAGAGTTTGTATTTTTACGTGCTTATGTTTTTACATGTTTATATTTTTACATGCTTATATTTTATTAAAATCGATTAGTTTACAGGTAAGCTAACCTAATGAAGTGTAGATTAATATATTAAAAATGTTAGAGAACAAGTTTAAAAAATAACTATATTTCGGCCGCTATTACCGATATTTCAATAAGTAATTCGTTTCTTGCCATTGAAGCTTTGACACAAGCTCTTGCAGGAGCGAATCCCTGAGGGATCCAATTATCCCAAATTTCATTCATTTTTGAAAAATCATTCATATCTTTAATATAAATAGTTGCCGATAGAATATGCTTATTGTCGCTACCTGCTTGTTCAAGTAATTCATCAACTTTATCTAACATTGAACGTGTTTGTTCTTCAATGCCTTGGCTCGCATCTTTACAAACTTGCCCACATAAATAAATAACACCATTGTGCTTAACGATGCGGCTCATTCGTGTTTTTGTTTCTTGCCTAATAATAGTCATTTTATTTAGTCATGATTAAATATGTTAAAGTATATACTCTACTTACTAGAAATTGTAGCTTTGATACTTGTGCTGTGGAGAAACTTTACGCTAGTAGATAATAAATCACGCTTATTAACGTAATGTTGCAATTAATCATTCACAAATAGCACAATAAAAGATAAAGTATTTAGTAGATGCAATACTACTAATAAGGATAACTGATGGACATTAATCAGTGGGTTGATGAACTATTTGAATTTTTTGATGAAGATAAAGACGGTGCGATTAGTCGAAGTGAATTTGTTGAATTAATTGACTGTCTTTTGCAAGATAAAGGCATCCGTATGTGTGAGAGTATTTTTAATAAATTTGATGTTAATCATAATAATTCAATTTCCAAAGAAGAACTCAAAGCTATGGTGATTGAGTTAGCTTTGTAGCGTTTTTCATTAAAACTTACCCTTCTCCAATTATTCGTTGAGAAAGTAACTTTACTATTTTTCATCTAATCAAGAGCTTAACTAAGCTCTTTTTTTATACCTTAAATTCATTGGTCTGACCTCTTGTTTCAATTGTTTTTTCTGTTATCATTCAATCTCAGCTTACACGTGTACACTGAAATTAAATTTAAAGAAACAATGAAAAATAACAGGATAACAAATGACAAGCCAAGCTAGTTACAGCAAAAATGAAGAAATAGCCAACACCTTGACTCATGCTCTTGGCGCAATATTGTCTGTTATGGCTTGTTACATGCTACTCACTGCAGCTTTTACTGATAACTCATTAGTAAAAATAGTGAGTTATGCCGTTTACGGTGCCAGTTTGGTTTTATTATTCACCGCTTCAACTTTTTACCATGCCTTTCAAGATCCTGACAAAAAAAAGCTTTTTAAATTACTCGACCATTGTGCTATTTACTTGTTAATCGCAGGAACTTACACCCCTTTAATGATGGTTGCCTTAAACGACCAACTCGGTACTATTATGCTGACAATTATCTGGAGTATGGCTATATTAGGGGTGTTTTTTAAAATGAAATTTGGTCACCGCTATAAAAAAACCTCGCTGATCACCTACTTAGGTATGGGACTAATATCTATAACCATTATTGAACAGCTAAATGACAAATTATCAAATCAAGCCTTAACACTACTTGCTCTTGGCGGTATTATTTATTGTTTAGGGGTTATTTTTTATGTGCAAAAGCGTATACATTTCAACCATGCTATTTGGCATTTATTTGTTTTAGGTGGCGCAGCATGTCACTTCTTTATGATTTACTTCTACTTATAAGCGCTGATAAGGCTGACAAAAGAAATAACCAGAGATATAGTTGCTGGTGAGGATGGTAAATTAATTTATACCTAGATCAGCCGTTAAAACGCTATGGCCTTTGCAGGCTTTTAGGCTTGATTCTCGAGTTATCGTCAACTTTCTTAGTAATTGGAATGCGGCTACTAATTAATAGGTTCATAGCAAAAATAAATTAATTAAGCTTTCAATCCAACTTTCAATCCAACTTTCAATTCACAGTCAACGATAAGCGACTATCAACAAACCCTTGTAATGATTCCAGTATCATTGAAAAGTTTTTTGCACCCAGCCCTAAACGAAAATATGGCCCAGTAAGGCCAAATAGGCATGATGGGTAAGCGAATATTCCCGCTTGTTCAGCGAGTTGCTCAGCCCATTCAAGCATAGGTAAATCACTATGGCACTTCACTAATGTTAGTAAGCCTGCCTGAGGAGGACACCAACTAAAATGCAACTGGTTTTTGTCGATAAACTGCTGAAATAAAGCGATATTATCTTTGATAATAAGATTATTTTTACTGATGATTTTAACATGGTTTTCTAAAGCAAGCTCTGCCAGCTTTTCATCAACGATTGAAGTACAAATTGAGCCTTGAGCTTTTACCGCTAATAATTTTTTTAGCAGTGATTTATCCTTAGACACTGCCCAACCAATACGTAGCCCCGCCAAACCAAAACTTTTCGATAATACCGAGACAACAATCGTGCGATCATAATCTAAATAGCGATGAGCTAATTTAAGATCATTATAGTTACTCGCTTGAGAGACATCATCGGCTAAAAGGTAACAATTGAACTGTTTTGCAATGGCTAATATTTGCTCCGAAAATTGAGTGTCTATTATGCTACCACTGGGATTATGGGGAGAATTCAAGACAATTAGTCGGGTATTTTCGTTTACTAGGGCTAAAAGTGCCGCTTGGTTAATTTGCCAGTTTTGTTGAAAATCAACCGTAAGGCACCTTACTTTAATCCCCATCTGCTCTGCCATCGTCACTAGAGAGGGATAGCAAGGTGTAATAACAACAATTTCAATCGCTGCTTGTTGCTCAACTGTATTACCTTGCGTTCGTTCATTTTCGCTAAGTACTGTTTGGTAAATAGCTGACAACGCCTCTTGAGCGCCACAAAAAGTTAGAACATTGTCAGCAGTTAACTCAACTTGATGATGATTATAGTCTTGATGAAAACCGGCAATAAGTGATCGCAAATAATGGCTGCCACTTATCGACGCATAGGATAACGCTTGGTCACCCAGTAGATTATCAAGACTCGTTTCACCGAGTAGACACAATTGTGCTGCGGACAACGACTGTCCGCAAGAGTTACTCAAATTGTGCTTAATTGTGACCTTTTGATTTTCTGCAAGCTGTTGGCCAAAGGCGATATGTGCCGGTAAAATATTTTTCATCCTTGCTATATTTTCCGCTGCCAAATCGACATTTCGGTGGTGGTTACGGTGAAAGTGCATTGATTTTGCTTAATCACACGCGTTAATGGCTGTGCGTCTAAAAAAGTAAACTCTTCTGCTAGTTTTTCCTGTAAACCATCAAAGCCAATAACATTTTCACCATTGACTTTAAGCCCACCCAACCAGTTTTCTTTTTCAGTGTGTTTCGCTGAGTATTGATGGTCGGTTAATACAAAAAGTAAACCTTGTTTATTAAGTCGCTTAGACAGTGTGGCTAACAACTGTTTAGGTTGATAACTCTTTTCTAGCGCATGCTCAACTAAAATCGCATCATAACCGTTAAAAATGGGTTTTAAATTGCTCGCATCACCCTGACTAAAAACAATATGGTCAGCGTTGTTGTTTAGCGCTAAGGCCTTAAGAGACACCTCGTGAAAACTCTGTATGTCACCAGAAATAACGTTGGTGTAACGGAGTGTTTTCTGTTGTTGAAGTTGCACACCAAATTGAATATAACGCGCAGAAAAATCTACCGCATCAATATGCTGAAAATGCTCTGACAACTCAAAAGCGGTTCGTCCAACACTACAACCTAAGTTCAATAACTTGTCGGTATTAATGCCCAGAGCTTGTACTTTATTAAGCAATAATTGGCTAACTTGTTGTGAATAGTTTTCAACACTTAAATGTTGATCACCATAATGACTTTCGAGTTGCTGACAAACTTCACGATCAGTTTCATATCGATTAACCGGCGTTAATGGTATTTTGCCATCGATATTTTCAACATAACGAAAACCAGCATGCTGAGTAAAGTGACGACGAAAAGCATAACGAGATGACGGAATGGTTTCGTTGCCGGTAGAAATCCATGAACCGCCTTTAATTAAGTTATGTTTACCATCAAAGGTTGGCGTAGAAAAATCATCATAAAGTGGATGAACTTTAAACCCCTCATAACCATCTATTGCTGACTCATTCCATTGCCATACATTGCCAATAACATCATAAAAATCCCCCGTTGAAAATTCATCAATCGGGCATGAAGAAGCGTAACGGGCTAAGTTTATATTACCTAATACTTGTTCTTCATTATCGCTGGCATTATTGATTAGACAATGCCACTGTGCTTCAGTAGGCATAGCAATATTTTTTTGAGTTTGTTCACTTTTCCAATGACAGAAAGCTTTCGCTTCTAAGTAGTTCACTTCTGCAGGCCAATTCAAAGGTAAAGGCATTTCATTAAGTAAGTTACGCTGCACGTATTCATCGTTATTTTTTCGCCAAAAACGCGGCATTTCAGCTTTAGTGAAACTTAGCCACTTTTGCCCTTCTTCGCTCCAATAATGTGGTTTTTTGTAACCACCTGCATCGATAAAAGCTAAAAACTCTTGATTAGAGACTAAATATTTAGAAGCTGAAAAGGCACTAACCTCAACAGATAACTCACCATATTCGTTGTCCCAGCCGTAAGTTTCATCGGTTAACTTTTTCCCTAATACAATAGATTGTTCTGTAACAGGTAATAATTCGTTCGCTGGAGCCGTTGAAAAATGAGCACAACTTGTCCATTGTCCCGCTACTTCAGATGGCTGTGTTAAGCAATCTAGCGGTAACATGCGCATAATAACTGATGAAGTCTCAAGATGGATGCGTTCATGCTCACAGCCCATCAATATCACCCAAGCTAACGAGTCTTGTTTGATAGGTAAGCTAATTTCCATGGTATCAATAAGGTTATTAACCACAGTGAAAACTTGTTGACGGTATTCTCTTACTTCATCAACATTAGGCCAGTCGTAATGCTCACTGTTGAGATCATCCCAGCTCATTTCATCAACACCAACAGCGCAAACAGCTTCTAACTTGGTATTAACACGCTTATTAATGTACTTACCCAAAAGTAATTTATTAATAAAAAAAGTAGCCGTATGGCCAAAATAAAAGATAAGTGGATGGCGTAAAGTCTCAGGCCGTAAATAGTAGGCTTCATCTTTGTTGATTAAAGCAAACAACGACTCGTAAGTCGTCCAAGTATTATGGAAGTAGCTTTTTAGCTCGGCGCGTTTATCATCTATAGATAAACCATTAAGCTGCGGGGTAATATTTTGATTATTAATAAGAGTCATATTTTATTTTTAAATTAATTATGATGTATGAGTGAGAATAAGTTTTTGTTGATACGGCGCTAAAATCATTTGCTTTAATTTGTCACCTAACTGCAACTGCCCTGATATTTGCTCACCATTTATAAATTGACCCGATAGCTTATTTAAACTTTCGCTTAACCAGTGATCATTTGCAAATAGTGATATTGCGCCCAATTTTTCTTGCTCTGTATTATCATACAATGAAAAAGGTAAATTTTGATGATGAACTTCTTTACGGAGCAATTTGCGACAGTTATCCACCTTATATACTTCAAGCGCGTCAATTAAGTTCAATAAAGAGTAAATAATATTAAAATAAGCATTATATTGCATACTTGAAGCACCAATTCTGTGCTCGATACGAGCAGTTTTTTGCCAATTTTGTCGCTTAACTAGTACTTCATTTTTGTGATTATAAAGTACCGGCTCTTCGCCCATCGCTTGATTATGTTTACCCACTTCTTTATACAAGGCAATACTGCCTTGGTGTCCGCCTGAAATATCCACGGGTGAACATAACTCAGCCGCTAAACCGTATTTAGTTTTTAATGCTAGTCGCTCAAAAGCTTCTTCTTCAGGTAAATAAATCAAACAACAATTTAAACTAGTATCAAGAAAGCATTGCTGTAAATATTCACCAAAGCCGCGTTCAATAATAATGTTTTTACCTTCACTATCAAGCGCACTAATATTCATTTGAACAGCATTAGGGATATGCACTGCCCGTGTTTCTGTGGTGAAAATATCACCACTACCACTGGCTAACTTGCCTTTATCACCAGACCAAACAACCGGTTTGATTAATGTTTTACTTATGCCTTGTTCGGCAAAAAAACGAGGTAAAAGGTGTAACGCTTGGCTTAAATTATTAGCCTCTTTTAACGGCGACTGGCCATTAAATAAAGAAACATACTCCCACTGACTATACCAATACTCTGGCACTAATTCTCCGTCAATTCCTGCATGCGCTAACTGACGATTAATTCTTTGATAATCTAGTGAAAATCTTTTTATTTTACTATCGAGCTGATAACAACCTTCTAATTCAAAGTGAATTACAGGAGTAAAGCCAAGCTGTTTTATATAATTCTGTAATAATATAATAGCTTGAACGGCGAACGGTGTTGTATTATTCATATGAGATAATGGCTTTCTATTGATATATAACCACATTATTTTTACCGTTATGCTTTGCCTGGTAAAGGGCAGCATCGGCATGTAGGTATAACATTTCACTCGTTGGGCTAAGTTGAGACAAGGTTGCTATACCGATACTTACGGTTAACTGTAAACTTGGCTCGACTTGGAAAACTTGCTGACTTATTTTTTTTAAAAAACGTTCAGCAATTACTTTACATTGCTTTTCGTCGGTACGAGGTAAAATACATAAGAATTCTTCTCCGCCAACACGGCCAATGACATCTCCATTACGAAAGACATCATGACAAAGATCAGCTATTTTTTTAATAACTTTATCACCAACAGGATGACCAAACTTATCATTGACCATTTTAAAGTCATCAATATCAAATAAAATCACCGAAAGTTCAGTTTTTTCGACTAAGACATCGTTCAGGTAGTTCGATAAGTACTCAAAAATATAGCGGCGGTTATATAAATTTGATAATGGGTCTTTAATTGACAGTGCATACATTTTCTTATTATTTTTATACTGAATGGTTATCACGATAATGACAACCACGCCGGCACATAACATAAAAATCAGTAGATAAAGGTTCTGTAATTTTTGTTGATGATAGGAATCATTTTCTAAAGCGGCGACCTTTTTTCGTTGCAGGGTAAGTGCTTGTTCAACATATTTTCGCTCATTTTCCATCGCAGCGCGCGCTGTAGTTAATCGTGTGCTGGAGTTTTTGACCAATAACTCATTGTATTTTTGATAATACTGTCGAGATAATTGAAAAGCTTCACTGTCATTATTTCTTGCGTGAGCAAGCTCTGAGCCGAGCTTTATAACTTCTAATTGCCACTTAGTGCCGACTAATTCAGGTAAAGACATGAATATGTTTTCAGCTTTAGTCAACGATGCCTGCGCTTGTTCTAACTCACCCAAGATAATAAAACAGTGAACCTGTTGCTTATATAATTCGGCATTATAATCAATCAAGCCATTTAACGTTAGAGCATGATTAATAACATCGATAGCTTTAACACAATCGCCTTTTTCGGCCAGTGTCATACCTAAACCGTACGCTGAAAAAAAAGAAATTTCAGTGTTAGGGGTATAGGCAATTTTTTCTTGATAAAGCTCAAAGTAGCGAATCGCCAAATCATATTTTTGCCAATATCGATAGGTTATAGCAATGCCGTAAATAGCCTCTGAAACATGAGCTGGATAATTTAAACGTTCATAGGTATTTAATGCTTTTTGGTAATATTCTATCGATTTTTCATAATCGTCCATATAGCCATAAATAGCACCGTAGGTTTCATTGATAACAGCAATTAGAAAGTGTTCTTTTAGTGAATAAGCATCTAAGTAAGCTTCTTGCATTTCATTCAATGACAGTTCGAAGAGTTCAGTGATACTTTTTGTAAAAGCAAGCTCTTGTTTAGCAAGGATAAAAAGGTAAGTTGAATTATTTTTTTTTGCTATAGACATAGCCTTTCGAAGAATAAGTACAGAATCTGCATACTGAGCATGGCGACGATAAATTAACCCCTGATAAATATAAAGGTGACTTTGAATTTTTAATGGGGTTTTGTCGTCGATAAGCGCTACGGCTTGTGCGATGGTCTTATTAAAGTCTTCATAAAAATAGAGTAAATTTTCTGCTTGAGCTTTACGTAACAACCACCAAGATTGTTGTAGTTTTGGCATAGTTGAAAAAGATTTTTCTGCGTTTAATAATTGTTGATAAGATTGCAGAGGTTGTTGGCGTATTTCTTCATCCATGTTCAATAAGCGATTTAGCTCATCGGTTTGTTCTACCGCTAATTGGCCACTACTATTTGCCTGTGATTGACTACAGGAAAAAAAAAAGATAATAACAACAACCGAAAAAAACCGATAAAAATCAAATTTCATTACACATCCGTAATTAATGATCTTGTTAATTCATGTAAGTATTTCAACCTTAACATAGACCTTTTTTTAAAACGAGTTAAAGCCATAAAATTGTATCATCAGCGATATATTAACCAATATTAATCCTCGTAAAGCGCTTTAAAAGCCGCCACTTTAAATCCTTGCAGATACTCTTCACCAATCTTTATTACCGGTACGGATCTAAAGTTTGCTCTGCGAAACTCTTTTTGTCCCGCGGCTGTTTTTACATTACATAAACGATAAGCAATGTTGTTTTTATCTAAGTACGCTTTCGCCGTGTCACAATGAGGGCAGTTACTCATACTATATAAGACAATTTTCTTCATGCTAAATTTCCTTGGTTATTTATTCGCTGCATTTCCTTCAACAAGTGAATAAATATTAAATGGGTGTCCATAATACATACTATAATACACAGAATTATTTTACGGCTGTTTGGCTAGTTTACAGGAACTTATCTTGAAAAACGCTGACACTTGCGGAAAATTAAATTAAATTATCTGCTAGGTAATCATCAGTAAACTAAAATAACGCCGCTTAATTGAAAAGACACACAGCTACTTTAAGATATCTTGTAACCATTAATCCAAATAACTATCACTTAGTGTTAGAAGCGGATAAATATTTCGGTTATTATTAAAATAACAGGCAAAATGTTAACAAATAAAAAGAGTCATCATCATGCAAGATAACCCAGTAAATATCACTTCCACTATAGTAAAAACTTTTGTTTGGAGTAGAAACATTCGTTTATTTCATTGGTTGAATGTCTTGTCAGTACTTTTGCTTATTGTTATTGGTAGCGTTATTTATTTTGGTAAGGATCTAGGTATCTCAACAGAAGGTAAAATACTGCTTAAAACAATACATGTATGTGTGGGTTATGTTTTTGCTGCAAATTTAATTTTTAGAATTATTCTTGGTTTTATTGGTAAAGGATATGAACGTTGGGGACAAACACTGCCTTTTAATAAAGTCTTTAAACAAGAACTAGCCGATTTCAAAAAAGATAAAAATAAGACATTTAAAGGTCATAGTCCACTGGGGAAACTTATGGTTGGCGCTTTAATGTTAAGTCTTTCTATTCAAATGGTTTCAGGTTTAGTGATTGCGGGTACTGACATTTATTATCCTCCTTTTGGGCAATACTTTGCTAGCAGCATAGCTCAAGATAAAAGCCAAGTAGCCTTGATTAAGCCCTACAGTAAAGAAAATGTTGATGCAGATGCTTATAAAGAAATGCGCAATGTAAGAAAGCCTTTTATAACTGCTCACGTTTATAGCTTTTACTTTTTGTTGCTGTTGATCCCACTACATATTTTAGCCGTATTTTTTGCTGAACGACGTGAAAAACATTCTATTGTTTCTTCAATGATCCACGGCTTTAAATATTTACCTAAAGACAAGTAAAACCACTTTTATCCTACCGCTGTGATAATGGCCTACTCACCACATAGTGAATGAGTGGGTCGCTTCCTAACAAAATATGGTTACGGATGAAACAATTTGACTATCACCGAGAATAAACACTGTATAAAAAAACAGTTATTGTGCTAAGCTTATTCTAATGGTCTGTATTGAACCCTTGGAAATTCTATTGAAACTATATATTGCCGAAAAGCCAAGTTTAGGACGTGCCATTGCGGCAGCTTTACCCAACCCCCATAAAAGTCAACAAGGCTATATAGCGCTCGGCAATGATGTAACAATCAATCACCATAAGTTTGACACTATATTTTTATTATATAATTCAATAAACAAGGTCATATTATCACGATATAAGCTTGACGCAGTTACCAAGCTAAAAACGTTGAAAAAAAGCCTCACTATTATTGACAAATACATACAAAAAAAGAGCTTGTTCTTGACTCTGTTTGACAATCACAACCCTCTGTTAGTCCAGGCTTAATATTTATGAAATTATTTATTGCAGAAAAACCTAGCTTAGCAAGAGCAATTGTAGACGTACTACCTAAACCTCATAAAAAAAATGATGGTTATATAGAAGCAGGTAATGGCGATGTCGTTACCTGGTGCATAGGACATTTATTAGAACAAGCTCCACCTGAAGATTACGATATTAAATATAAAAAATGGGTAGTTGAACATTTACCCATAATTCCTGAGCAATGGAAGTTAAAACCAAAACCAAAAACTCGAAAACAACTGACCGTTATAAAAAGGCTAATAAAACAAGCTGATACCATCGTAAATTCTGGTGATGTGGATCGTGAAGGTCAAATATTAGTTGATGAAGCGATTAGCTTTAGCGGAGCATCTAAATCCAAAATAGATAATGCTTTGAGGTGTCTAATAACCGATATGAATTTTAATGCGGTTAAAAAAGCGGTAGATAACTTAAAACCTAATAAAAATTATATCCCTCTTGCTGTTTCAGCATTATCAAGAGCTAGAGCTGATTGGCTTTATGGCTTAAATATGACTCGTCTTTGTACTTTACAAGGGCAGAAATCAGGCTATCAAGGCGTATTATCAATTGGTCGGGTACAGACTCCGATATTAGGTTTAGTGGTAAACCGAGATATTGAAATAGAAAATTTCATCTCAAAGCCTTTTTATGAAGTACTTGCTCATATCACGACAAAAAACGGTGAAAAGTATCAGGGTAAGTGGAAGCCAAGTAAGGCTTGTGAGCCTTTCATGGATGAAGAGAAACGCATATTATCAAAAAAGCTAGCTGAAAATGTAGTCAATCGTATTAATGACAAACCGGCAAAAATTGAAAAGGTTACACAGGATAAAAAACAGCAAGTAGCACCATTACCTTTCAGTTTATCTGGCTTACAAATATCAGCCGCTAAAGCTTTTGGTATGAGTGCAAAGCAAGTATTAGATATCTGTCAGCAACTTTATGAAAAGCACAAATTAATAACTTACCCTAGATCTGATTGCCAATACTTACCGACGGAACACCTCAATGATGTACCTGCCGTAACCAACGCTATGAGTAACGTATCTGAGAAATTAGCCGATATGTTAAAAAATGCAGATTTAAAGAAAAGAAGTAGAGCTTGGAACAATAAAAAAGTCAGTGCTCATCATGCTATTATACCCACAGCTAAAAATAACCCAACTGGCGCACTATCAAATGATGAAGCTAAAATTTATGAAATAATATCTCGGCAGTATATTGCACAATTTTATCCAAATTTTGAATATATGGACAAGCAAATAGACACTATTATTGATGGTGGTTTATTTATCAGTAAGCAAAAAGATATCATTAAAAACGGCTGGAAAGATTTATTTCCTAGCTCTAATAAAAGTAAAGATAATTCCGGATTTTCAGCGATTAAGTTACCCAATGTTATAGCGGGTGATTGCGTGCATTGTTTACATGGCGAGCTTGTAGAAAAAAATACTAGCCCACCTAAATACTTTACTGATGCAACGATATTGGGTGCCCTTACCGGCATAGCTCGTTATGTGACGAATGCTGAAATAAAAAAATTACTAAGAGATACTGATGGACTAGGTACGGAGGCAACACGTGCTGGTATTATAGAACTCCTGTTTAAGCGTCAATTTTTAGTGAGAAAAGGAAAAGATATAAGAGCAACAGAGATTGGGAAAAAACTCATTACCTCTTTACCCGTTCAAATCTCCCAGCCTGACATGACAGCACTATGGGAGTCACAGTTAGAATCAATAAGTAATAAAACACTCAACTACCAATTCTTTATTAAAGGAGTTGAAAAAAACTTACAACAACTCATCCTTGAAGTTAAAGATATTGCATTTACTGATTTGCCCCAATCCAATACCCCAAGAAGATTTACTAAAAAAAGAAATAGAAAGCGAGCAACATAAAAATCATCTATTAAAGCTAATTGTCTAGAGTAGACTCGTTAGTTTATTAAGTATCTGTATTTAATTTTAACCCTATCTTGCTATGACTATATCAATAATATCATTACTGACTAAAGCAATGAAATGAAGTGCGAATATTAATTTGACACTCATGGAGAGCTGATAAAATGAGCAATGAGTCGTCGTGGAAACTGTTGCGATAATAGCCCAATGTAACGGTTTTTAGACGTTTAAAAAAAACAATGGATACCAACAACGGGTTATCGCTCATTTATTGAAGCTGAAAACTCAGTAGTTAACTATATTATTGGATATTACAGCAAAGTTAGGCCTCACCGTTATAATGGAAGATCATACTAGGGAAATTTTAATACTACAAAAACAGTAAAAGGGTTAGTCAAATATTGATTAAAAAATAGAGACTTGCACAATAAACACCCATAATGCAAACTAGAGTTAATAGTTAATAATAATAGTCTTAGTACTTTCTCAAGCTCCGTAAGTAAGTACAAATCAAAGACAAATAAGCTCAAATTATAGGGATCGTAAATGAAAGAGTTTAATAAAAACCTAGTTACGGTGGCCGTTACAATGGCCTTTACAATAGTCTGTCATAGTTCTGCATTCGCAAATAATATCATCGCCAGCAAAATGATCAACAAACATGCAAAACAGACTCTCTCTTCGGTCACAAAAGACGGTTCTAGTAATAAGGTAGTCGATGCATCAGACCAATCAACAAATAACTTGGTCAACAATAAAATTCCAATAGGTCGTTCACTCACCGACGTGATAATGCTCACACCAGGTACCGTAAAAGGCGACACCGCGTTTGGAAATTTACCCGCTATTAATGGCGCCTCTGTCGCTGAAAATGTGTTTTATGTCAATGGCCTTAATATCACTAATGTTAGAAATAATACCGGTTTTTCGACTGTACCTTTTGATATGTTCGAGTCTGTCGAGGTTATAACCGATGGTTATTCCGCTCAATACGGCCGTTATCACGGTGGCATGATCAATGCTCAAACAAAATCGGGGAGTAACGAATTTAAGGCGGGTATAAACCTGAATTATGAACCTGATTTTCTTCGAGAGTCGTCCCCATCAGTTACGTTAGCGGATGGCTCATATTTTATTGACAATCGGGCCAGTGAATACTCAAATATCGACACTAATCTTTGGGCGTCGGGGGCATTGATTGAAGATCAGCTATTTTTCTATGTTTTATTCAACCCTAGAAAAGTGGAGTATAGTAATTTTGTGAGCGATCCGATTAATCCGGGGCCGAATAATAAAGCCCGATATCAAGTCACGGAAGAAGATCCGTATTGGGGAATGAAGCTCGACGGCTATATTACCGATAACAATCTACTCGAATTCACGCTGTTTTCCGATAGCAGTAATAACGCCACCCAAATCGTCAGCCCCCATGGCGACACGATAGAGTCGCGCAATGGGGTTGACTACACGGGAGGCACAAATTGGACGCTAAAATATACCTCGATTATCACCGATGATTTAGCGTTAAGCGTGCAGTATGGTGTCCATGAAGCTGAACGTACCAGTAAAAATGAACTGGATGACAACCCTGTGGTGTATTACCTTTATGAAAGTGCTGGAGAGTTTGTTAAACAGGGCCAATTTCTTAATTTTCTAATTGATGAAGGAGACGATGAACGCCAGACTATTCGTGTTGATATTAATTGGACGCTCGGTAGTCACGAGTTAAGTTTTGGACTCGACGCCGAGAAATTAACAGCAAACCAGCGTACCATCAACTCGGGTGGCGCTTATTACTTACTTTACGTCGACGATTATACCGATCCCGACACCCCCCAATTCAGGCAAGTCCGTCACCGCCAATATGAATCGGGCGGTAGCTATGAGTCGGAAAATATCGCCTACTACCTTGAAGACAAATGGCAAGCCACCGACCTGTTAACAGTAAACTTTGGCTTGCGCAGCGACTCCTTCAAAAATGCTGATGGAGTCGGAGAAAACTTCTCAACCATGGATAACCATTGGGCGCCACGTTTGGGCCTAACTTATGACTTATCAGCAGATGGCCGAACGCGACTTTGGCTAAATGCCGGTCGCTTTTACTCACCTATTCCAATGAATGCAAACTTGCGACTCGCAGGGAATGAAACCTACAGGCAAGATTATTATGCCTTTGATGGCTTCGCCGATCCGATTTTACAAATCCCCAATATTAGCGGCACTCCAATCTATTACTTTGACCATTATAATAATGGGTCTCCTCCTGAAAACTACGACATTGCCGATAAAGATTTAAAACCAATGACGTCTGACAACGTCAATATTGGTTTTCAAATGCCCGTCACGGACAACTGGCTGCTGACTATTGAAGGTACTTACCGTAATTTAGCTATGGCGGTTGAAGATATAAACGTAGACGCGAGCTTTAATCGTTATCTTGAGCGAGAATTTAATGCCAGTTGTACACGGTGCTCAGGTTCTCGTTACTATGTATTGGCCAACCCAGGACAAGATGTGACCATCAAGGCGAACCCAGACTATGACGGGCCACTCCAATATCAAGAATATACGATTCCAGCCGCCGACTTAGGCCACGCAAAGCCCGAGCGCACATATACGGCGATGAGTTTTTCAGTTGAACATGCATGGGACGGTCTGTGGATGTTAAATGCCACGTATACTTGGTCGAAGTCAAAAGGTAATTATGAAGGCTTAGTTCGCTCAGACAACCGCCAAGACAACACTGGCATCAATACTGGGATAACGACACAATATGACCTGCCGGGTCTAATGGATGGCTCCTACGGTGATTTACCCAACGACCGCCGTCATCAAGTCAAAATATACGGGGCGTATCAAATCACTGAACAAATAAGCTTAGCGGCTAATTTCAGTTATCAAACGGGCCGTCCAGTCAACGCATTTGGTTATCACCCAACAGATGAAAGTGCACAAGCCTATGACGCTGAATCGTTTTACGCCCAAGGACAATTAGTACCCCGCGGCTCAAAAGGTCGGACCGACAGTGTGATGACCCTTGATGTGTCTGCTAGCTATCAGTTTGACTTAGACGACTCTACTGTTAATTTACGTGTCGAAGTATTCAACCTGTTAAATTCAGCCAGTGTTACCCAAGTGGATGAAATGTGGGACGATGAAGATAATACCATAGCGGTAACTTCGCCATTAAAGAGCGCGAGTTACGGTTTACCAACTAGTTGGCAAACACCAAGAACAGTACGTTTATCGGTGAATTACGAGTTTTAGCAGAGTCAAAGGACAAGTATGCCAACTGCAGGATTAAAGGTAGGCTTGGGGCAACAGTCTTTTGAGCAATTACCCAAAGTGCCTTTTAAGCGAAAATAAAAAAGAAAGACGCGCTTTAAAAAGGCAGGGTAATATTTTACTGGTGATTGAACACGTTCAAATTAATAGTGATACTATCGCTTATGCAAAAATATCACTATGTGGTTGACTCGATTCAGTACTTGAAAAAGGATGTCACGAGGTGCCATCCAAAAAGTATAAAGAAGAGGTTAGTTAAGGATACCTGTTAATATTAATACCGCTATAACAGCTAGACACAACAACAGAGTCCGCTTTGCCAACCTCACTAATAAACAAGGTTCCGCAGTACAGTCATCAGGGTCAACCATAAAGTCTTCAGACTTTTGCGCAACGCTAATCAATATTTGGTTGGGCTGCTTGTTGATATCAAATAAATTTTCTAACCATACCGGCATGGCTTTTGAGAAGTGTCCTACCAGCATATAACCAAAAGCAACCATGCGTACTGGCAACCAGTCGACCCAAAAGAGCATATTTTTCAATAACTGAGATTCATTTTTTTCCATAGAATCTGTTGTTTTAGCCTCATTATTTACTTTAACATCGGCTTCATCAACCTCAGCGTTAGCTTTTTCTTGCTTGTCTGAACATTCTTCTGCAAGCACTTCAGGACATTCATTCATGGTCACTAGTAGACGATAAAATAATGCACCAGCGGGTCCAAAGACAACGAATAAAATCATAATGGCAATAAAATATCGGTAATTTAACCATACCAATAATTGACCAAAACTCATTGGTGCGCTGCAGGTATCTTGTTGCAGTTGGCTATGATGCAATTCACATGTTGTCGGCTCGCCTCGAAAAGCCGACAATAAATAAGCTTTGTAGCTCTGCCGCGTTTTCGTACAACCAAAACAAACAATCAAAATCAAGGTTGAAAAAATTAAATAGAGTAAGCCATCATCAACAAGCTCGAGCAATAAGTCACAAACAACAACGGGGATGGCAATAAAGATAAGCTGTGAGACAATTGACGGTTTGGCTAAATGCATTAATTTAGTGCGTTTAAATAGATCAACATAAGCATGAAAATAGGTTTGAAATTGCCACGCTGTCGTCGACAAGTAACGCTCTGCCGCCAAGGCAATAAGTAAGCTAATAAGACTCATATAGTTTTCCTAATTTATTATCCACTTGTAAAATGAGTATATCGCCGTGGCCATTCAAACACTCTGATATCTGCATTTTCATTGGTAACGAGTATATACCCTTTGCTATTGAATTAACTAGACTTTAAACAATCATGAAAATGTTGCCAATTAAAAGCATCACCCGGATCTGTCTTTCTCCCTGGCGCAATATCACTATGCCCGGCTATATTACTTTTTATGTCGGGATAACATTGCTGCAATGCTTGGGTTAATTGCGCCAAAGTATGATATTGCGCCGCTTCATAAGGAATATCATCAGCGCCTTCAAGCTCAATACCAATAGAAAAATCATTACATTTATCAAGTCCCTGATAAGAGGATACACCAGCATGCCAAGCTTTATCATTGAATGAAACGTATTGAATAATATGCCCTACTCTGGTTATCAGACAATGAGCAGAAACTTTTAGCTGAGCAATTTCTTCAAAATAGCAATGTGCTTTGCTATCTAACTTTCCTAAGAAAAAATCAGTAATATAGCAACCACCAAATTGATTTGGCGGTAATGAGATATTATGTACAACCAATAAATGAACCGTATCATTTTTATCTCGCACACTAAAATGTGGTGATTTTTGTTGTTCTTCATTAACAAGCCAGCCACTGATAATAGGCATATTATTATTTTGCTTGGTGGACAATTTATTTTTTAAGTCTTTCGTCATACAATAGCGTTAATATTTAATTTCAAGATTTGTGAACAGAGTATGACTGAATTTGATTCGACAAACAAAATGGGAAAAATATTTATTTGGTTAGCGTGGTTAATTGCGTTGGCGTTAATGGTGTTTTTTTTTCAAGATGTACTTGATAAGCAATGGGATCCTAACAAAGATCCACAGATGAGTTTAAATACACAGGGTAAAGCGGAAGTAACATTACAACAAAACCGCCAAGGTCATTATGTAGTACATGGTGAAATAAATGAGATGCCCGTGGTTTTTTTACTCGACACTGGAGCAACACAAGTGTCGATTCCCGCTCATATAGCAGAGCAATTGCAGCTCAAGGGAAACAGACCGTCACTCGTTAATACGGCCAATGGCACTACCACTGTTTATCAAACTGAATTACAACAGCTCAGTATTGGTAATATTTATTTGTATGATGTTAGCGCCCACATCAATCCCAGCATGCAGTCTAATGAAATTCTATTGGGCATGAGTGCATTAAAAAGGGTAGAATTCAGCCAGATAGGTAAGAAACTTATTTTACGCGAGCAATGATCTACCTGCTGTGATTTACTGGCGATAAACGCCCCACTAAAAACTCACTTAATTATTTACCAACAAGAGAATAAAATTCAATGCTTTCTGTGCAACTACAACACGATATTAAAAAAACAGTAACTTGGGCATTATGTGAAGATTTAGGTGTTGATAACGCCGACGCATTAAAAAATAGCCAAGATATTACAGCTGAGTTAATTCCACTGGAAAATATAGCGGTTGCTAATATCATTACCCGTGAAGATTGTATTATTTGTGGTGTGGCTTGGGTTAACGAAGTTTTTGCCCAGCTCGATGTGATACATAAGACAAAAACGGATATTACTTGGTTTGTTAACGACGGCGAAAGTGTCAAAGCCAATAGCACTTTATTTGAATTATCTGGAAACGCACGTGTTCTTCTTACTGGCGAACGATGTGCTTTAAATTTTTTACAATCCCTTTCAGGAACCGCTACATTAACCAGTCGCTATGTTAAAGAATTATCGGCGAGTAACACTAAGTTACTTGATACCCGAAAAACAGTGCCTGGCTTACGTAGCGCGCAAAAATATGCGGTAACATGTGGCGGCGGTGTTAATCATCGTATTGGTTTATTTGATGCTTTTTTAATTAAAGAAAATCATATTGCCGCCTGTGGTGGCATCGAGAAGTCGATTCAAACGGCTCGAAAAAACCATCCAAATAAAACGGTTGAAGTTGAAGTTGAAAATATCGAAGAACTCACTCAAGCATTAAAGGCTGGCAGCGATATTATTATGCTTGATAACTTTAGTCATGAAATGATTGAGCAAGCGGTTATAGCAACCGCTGAAATTTCACAAGGTAAAACCAAATTAGAAGTTTCTGGCAATATGAACATAGAATCACTAAAAAGCTATGCAAAAGCAGGTGTCGATTTTATTTCAGTGGGCGCATTAACTAAAAACATCAATGCTATTGACCTTTCTATGCGCTTTGTTTAACATTTTAACGTGTCACAATTAGTTAAAAAAATGTTACTTATTGATATTTTTTTAACTAATATCAAAAAAATGATAAAAAAAGTGTCACAAAATTTTACATTTCCTGATTTTTGTCGCAATATAAATTCAGCCCCCGTAATCATGTATGGATATACCTATTATGAACAATGTTAAATCTTTAAGAAATAAATCTTTAAATAAAGCAAAGGGTTTTACCCTTATTGAATTAATGATCGTTGTTGCGATCATCGGTATTTTAGCGGCAGTTGCACTACCTGCTTATCAAGATTATACAAAAAAAGCGAAGTTTGCTGAAGTAGTTTCAATGGTTGGTGCAGCGAGAACTGCAGTGGAACTTTGCTTCCAAACTGAAGGTTCATTAGCTTCATGTGATGCAGGCGTCGGAGGTATTCCAGCTACAGTAGCTACTGGTACTTATGCAAACCTTGACACTATGACTATTGTGGACGGTGTTATAACAGCAGCGTCAACAGCAGCGACTGATTCTTCCAATATGATTGCTACTCCTACAGGAAGCCCTTTAACTTGGACGATAACTTCAACAACCGCTAGTTGTTTAACTAGCGGCTGGTGTAAGGCAAAATAATATAAGTTAGTAAATATTTATAAAAAAAGGCTCCTTTGGGAGCTTTTTTATTGTCTAAACTTTATTAACTCGTTGTTATTACTTAAATCAATCACGGGTTAAGCTATACTTATTGTAAACATTATGAGTAAATACATAATGACTTGCATATATCTAAAAGTTCACAATAAAAGGTTGCCATGAAAGGACATCACAGACAATTAAGTGTGTTATCTACACTTTTAAAACATAATATTGTCGCCGAAAATAAGGTTGACATTATAAGTGCTGACTTCCTTAAACAATCAAAACCTTTCATTCGTTTTCTTATTGAAGATAAGAGTTTAGACGCTGAAAATATTGCCAAAATACTCTCTCGCAGTTTTGGCTATCCTCTCATAGATTTAAACGCTTTTGACACGGCTATGATCCCCGAAGGTATCCGTAACGAAAAATTGATCCGCAAACATAATGCATTGCCGCTATTTCTTAGAGGTAAAGTATTATTCGTAGCGATGTCTGATCCCACTGATTTAGATGCATTAGAAGATATTCAGTTCAACACCGGTTTTCCTACCGAATTAGTGTTGACTAACGATAAAGATTTACAAATATTTATTGATAAAATTCTGGAAGAAGAAAGTGATGCTTTAGATATTACCGATATTGATGCTGCTGAACTTGCCGGTATTGACGTTCAAGAGGAGCGCCAAGAAGATGATAGCGCTACCGGTGATAAAGAAGATGCACCGATTGTTGTTTATATCAATAAGATATTACTCGATGCTATTCGCAAAGGCGCCTCAGATTTACACTTTGAACCTTACGAAAAATCTTACCGTATACGCTTTCGTGTTGATGGCATTTTAACTGAGATGGCAAAGCCGCCCGTATCACTTGCCTCTCGTATGGCGGCACGTTTAAAAGTAATGTCAAAACTCGATATCGCTGAACGGCGAGTCCCACAAGATGGACGGATAAAATTAGCCTTGTCCAAGAAAAAATCAATTGATTTTCGAGTCTCAACGTTACCGACAATGTGGGGCGAAAAAGTGGTAATGCGTATTCTTGACTCTTCTAGCGCGATGTTAGGTATTGAAATGCTCGGCTATGAGCCGGCGCAAAAGCAAATTTACATGGACGCTTTAGCGCAACCACAAGGAATGATATTAGTCACGGGACCGACCGGTTCAGGTAAAACAGTGTCTCTTTACACCGGGTTAAATATTCTTAACACCGAAGAACGTAATATATCAACAGCAGAAGATCCGGTAGAAATAAATTTAGATGGCGTTAATCAAGTACAAATTAATGTGCGTGCCGGCTTAACCTTTCCTAATGCGCTGCGCTCTTTTCTTCGTCAAGATCCCGATATTGTTATGGTAGGGGAAATTCGTGATCTTGAAACTGCAGAAATAGCGATTAAAGCCGCACAAACCGGTCACTTAGTGTTGTCCACATTACACACAAACTCGGCATCAGAGACCCTGACTCGATTATTAAATATGGGTGTTCCTTCATATAACGTTGCCAGTTCAGTCAGTATTATTATTGCTCAGCGTTTAGCCAGACGCTTATGTAATCGCTGTAAAGTTGAGGATGTTATACCTAGACCTGAACTAGAAAAGCAAGGTTTTACCCCTGAACAACTTAGCGAAATAAAATTATTTAAACCCGTAGGTTGCGATCAATGTACGGGGGGCTATAAAGGTCGTGTTGGTGTTTATGAAGTGATAAAAATCAGTGAAAAAATGTCTTCTATCATTATGGAAGGCGGAAATTCTATGGATATCGCTCAGCAGTGTCAAAAAGAAGGTTACAATAACTTACGCCAATCGGGTTTAGAAAAAGCCCATCAAGGGGTAACAAGTTTGGCAGAAATAAACCGAATAACGTCTGCATAACAATAAACCACTCACTTTTTATTTTTAGTGATCTTGACTAGTATTAACAATGATTAATATTTTAACTTTACAGGTAAACACTATATGGCAACTTCAGGGGCTCAAAAAAGAAAATTACCACAAGCTAAAGCTCTTGATACGTTTGTTTGGCAAGGGGTAAACCGTAAGGGTAAAAAAGTTAATGGTGAGCTACCCGCGACCAGCATGCTAGAGCTAAAATCTCAGCTACGCAAACAAGGCATTACCCCAGGGAAAGTAAAAAAGAAAGCCAAATCAATTTTTGGGAATGCCAATGATAAAAAAATAATACCTGCAGATATCGCCATTGTTACACGGCAAATTGCGACCATGCTTGGCGCTGGTGTCCCCTTAGTACAAACCGTTGAAATGATTGGTAAAGGTCATAGCAATGGCAATATGCAAAGATTGTTAGGTGATATCAATAATAAACTGCAATCGGGTATTCCTTTATCAGAGTGTTTACGCGACCATCCTAAATACTTTGATGACTTATATTGTGATTTAGTCAGTTCTGGCGAACAATCGGGCGCACTTGAGACCATTTATGATCGTATTGCGACTTACAAAGAAAAAGCCGAAGCATTAAAGTCTAAAATTAAAAAAGCGATGACTTATCCTATTTCTGTATTAGTGATAGCATTTATTGTTACCTCAATATTATTAATTTTTGTCGTGCCGGTATTTCAAGATATTTTTGCCAGCTTTGGCGCTGAGTTACCTGCGTTTACTTTATTTGTTATTGCCATATCAGAATTTATGCAAGCTTATTGGTATTTAGGCTTAGCGGGGCTATTTATTGCCAGTTTCTTTTTTAAAAAAGCTCATCTTAACAGCCAAAGTTTTAGAGACCGAGTTGATAGAATAATATTAAAAATTCCGGTTATTGGTGCCTTACTCGAAAAGGCAGCCGTTGCCCGCTACGCGAGAACTTTATCTACCACCTTTGCCGCCGGTGTTCCCTTACCTGACGCATTAGAGTCGGCTGCGGGTGCGTCTGGTAATGCGGTTTTTCGTATAGCGATCCTTGAAATTCGCGCCGAAGTGTCATCGGGTATGCAAATGAATTTAGCAATGCGTAACTGTAATATCTTTCCTGACATGGTTATACAAATGGTCGCAATTGGTGAAGAATCAGGCGCTGTAGATGATATGCTTGCCAAAGTTGCCACAATATATGAGCAACAAGTTGATGACGCAGTAGACTCACTGACCAGTTTATTAGAGCCGATGATAATGGCAGTGCTCGGTGTAGTGATTGGCGGGTTAATTATCGCTATGTACTTACCTATTTTCGAAATAGGTAAAGTTGTTTAGTGCGCACGCTAATATTTTTATACTAGTTTTCAACATAGTTAAATAATAATTAATAAATAATAAAAGGTTTTATCTTGTCTGAATTTATTCATCTGTTAGAAAGTAACTCGCTGTTTTTTTATGGCTTTGTTTTTGTTTTCTCGTTAATGATAGGTAGCTTTTTAAACGTAGTTATTTATCGTTTTCCAAAAATGTTAGAACAAGGTTGGTATCAAGAGTGTCGAGAATTTCTTGCCGATGAGCTCAAGCCATCATCGACAAAGCAAGTAGAACCCCTTACTTTATCAACGCCCGATTCTACCTGTCCACATTGCCAACATAGCATACGTTTTTATGAAAACATTCCTGTGGTTAGCTGGTTAGTGTTGAAAGGAAAATGTAGCCAATGTAAAAATAAAATTTCTGCGCGTTATCCATTAGTTGAATTAAGTACCGCTTTATTGAGTTTAGTTATTGCTCAACATTTTGGTGTCACTGTTATCACTTGTTACGCCTTAATATTGACGTGGGGCCTAATTGCCTTAACGATGATCGACTTTGATCATATGCTGCTCCCCGACCAAATTGTTCTGCCATTAATGTGGTTAGGCTTAATCGTAAATCTATCAAATGGAATTGTGCCTTTAGAAGATGCTGTTATCGGCGCTATTGCCGGCTACACCAGCCTTTTTACCGTTTTTTGGCTGTTCAAATTAGCGACGGGCAAAGAAGGCATGGGCTTTGGTGATTTTAAGCTGTTTGCACTCTTTGGTGCTTGGCTTGGTTGGCAATTATTACCCTTACTTATTTTAATGGCATCAGTAGTCGGTGCCATTATCGGCATTAGTTTAATGCTTTTTAAAAATCATCAAAAAGATCAGGCGATTCCTTTTGGCCCTTATCTTGCGATCGCAGGTTGGATCACATTTTTATGGGGTGAAAATATATGGTCTTGGTATTTAGTCCAAGTGCTTTAGCCGAATGAAAATGACTATAGCAAAAAAGATCGTTATTGGTTTAACCGGCGGTATTGGTTGTGGCAAAACAACCGTTGCTAATTTTTTTGCCGACTTAGACATCGATATTATTGATGCCGATATCGCGGCAAGAAAAGTTGTCGCACCTAACAGCGGCGCATTACTGCAAATATCTCAGCATTTTGGCAAGACGTTTATTATGCCAGACGGCACCCTTAATCGGGCCTTATTACGCAGTCAAATATTCAGTAATGAATCAGATAAACAATGGCTTAATAACTTACTTCACCCGTTAATAAGACAAACCATGCTCGAAGAGATCCAGCAAAGTCAGTCACCATATTGCTTGCTTGTCGCACCTTTACTTATCGAGAACAACTTACAGAGTTTAGTTGCACGTATTTTAGTAATTGATATCAGTGAATCAGCACAAGTTAAGCGTGCGGTATTGCGTGATCCTAGCTCATCAGATGAAATAAAGCGTATTATTGCCAGTCAAATATCAAGGGAAGATCGCTTAAAACATGCCGATGATATTATTGATAACTCCAGTTCTGACTTGAGCCTAATAAAAGCGAGTGTCATTAAGCTAGACCAAAAATATCGAAATTTAGCAACGAGTTAGTAAAATTGTACAAATTTTACTATTTTTAGCAAAAAAATTCGCCATTTCTGTTGGGTGTCGTTAGTATGGAAAGCTAAACACTCAGCTTTATTGATGACATTAGGTTAATGACTAAAATTTTATATGAACATCCGCTTAACGAACGGATCCGTAACTACCTTAAACTTGAACATTTATTTGCTCAGGCACAAGATTGTCTGCAGCGTAAAATTTCAGTCAGCCATCAAGTTTTCTTTAACGCCTTATTTGCCATTATTGATACCTTAGAACGAAATGATGTTCGCGGTGACTTAATTAAAGATCTTGAAAAACTAGAACAAAATTTAGTGATATGGTCACAAGCGCCTGAAATAGATGACAGTATCTTAGCTGAAAATCTACAACAAACTGTAGAGCTTATTTGTCAATTAAAACCAAATACTCCTGTGTGGGCACAACTCAAACACGACAAGTTTCTGGCGACCTTAAAACAACGCTTTGCCATGCAGGGTGGCAGCTCAAGTTTCGATTTACCACAATTACAGTTTTGGTTACATCAAGACAGTGAGATTCTTGCTAAAGATGTCCAAGGCTGGCTTGCCCTACTTGAACAAGTTAAAAGCGCTTTAGATATGATATTAAAGTTTATTCGCCAACGGGCTGAATTCAAACAGATAGATACCGAGAGTGGTTTTTACCAAGATAATGGTGAAGGTATTTTATTACTTCGTATTAAAGTCGACCAAAAATCACCTTATTACCCAACGGTAAGTGGCAATCGTCTGCGTTATTCTATTCGCTTTATGTCTCTTTGTGATGAAACCGGACGTAAGTATTCAAATAAGGCCACTTCATTTCAATTAGCTCGCTGTTAGCATTGGCTTAATTAATTTCACAAATACCCTTTATCCATTCAATATGCAGGTTTCATCTTGGAGTAGGAAGGGTATAATCCCACCACTAAGTATTTAATTACAAGCACCAACTATGACCTTAAAAGTATCTTGTCCAACGTGTCAAAAAGAAGTTATTTGGCAACCAGAGAGTCAGTTTCGCCCTTTTTGCTGCAAACGTTGCCAGTTAATTGATATTGGTGAATGGGCTGATGAAGGACATAAAATCAGCCAGCCATTACAAGGTGATATTCAGTTAACCGAAGAGATGCTTGACGCACTTGAAGGTGAGTTTTTACAAAGTAATAAGTTTTTTGTTGAACCAGAATAGTATTATTTGTTCATCAGCAGTTTTTCAACAATCGCAACATTAGCGGCGGGAAAGTCACATTGGCTTAATTGCGCTAATGTGAACCAAGCTGATTGCTGTCCTTCTTGGGCAATAGGTTCATGTTGGAAGTTATCAACCACATAAACATCTAATAGCACCTTTTTATCGCCATAATCATGGCTAACTTCAATGAGCGGGTAGCAAGAGAGGACATCTATTGCTACTTCTTCTTGAAGCTCTCTGTGTAAAGCCTGAGCAACTGTTTCATCTTTTTCCACCTTACCACCAGGAAACTCCCATTTCCCGCCTTGATGAGCATTAGCGAGGCGCTTGGTAAGAAAGTACTGCTCTTCTCGCATGATAACACCGACAGCTACATGTACTACTTTTTGCATAACTCTTTCCTAAAGCTTTAAATTAATCAATGATTTCGTTGTTAACGCAGAAGACGAACCTAGCTTAAACAACAAAGCGTCTAATCATACCCTACGCATAATTTTACATAACCATGCTTTGCCATGTCTGTGAAAACGACATTGTCCAAATGAATTTAGTTAATGATGATTCGTCTGTAACAAAAATTATAACTGAACACTGCAATAATAATCGTCATTAGCATTGCGCATATAAAAAACGCCAGTCAATAACTGGCGTTTTTTCAAACATATTAATAAATAACGATTAGGTTAATTTACCATGACATTGCTTATATTTCTTACCTGAACCACATGGACAAGCTTCATTACGACCTACTCGTTGTATTTCTGGCTTTGTCTCTGTACTGCTAGCAGATTCGTGGGTATATTCTTTTGGAATATCTTCAGCTTTACGATGTTGCTCTTCAACAGCTTCAACATCAGACTCAGCGCGAATTTTTACTTTGCTAAGAATACTGATAACGTCATATTTCAGGGTCTCAAGTAATTCACCAAATAACTCAAAAGATTCACGTTTAAACTCTTGCTTAGGGTTTTTCTGAGCATAGCCACGTAAATGTATACCTTGACGTAGATGATCCATCGCTGCTAAATGTTCTTTCCAATGAGAATCTAAGCTTTGTAACATAACCGCTTTTTCAAATTGACGAATAACATCGGCACCAGCTTGCTCTTCTTTCTCGGTATAGTTAGCTTCAACTTCTGCTAGTAGTTTTTCGCGTAAAGTTTCTTCATGCAATTTAGTATCTTCTTCAAGCCACTTTGCAATAGGGAACTCTAAAGATAGTTCGCCCTTAAAGCGCTCTTCTAAACCAGAGATATCCCACATTTCTTCCATAGATTGCTGAGGAATATGCTGATTTATAATACCAGTTACTACATCTGTACGAATATTTTTAATAACATCAGCAATATCAGCTTCGTCCATTAACTCGTTACGTTGTTCATAAATAACTTGGCGTTGATCATTAGAAACATCATCGAACTCAAGAAGTTGTTTACGAATATCGAAGTTACGACCTTCAACTTTACGCTGAGCATTTTCGATGCTGCGAGTTACCCATGGATGTTCAATGGCTTCGCCGTGCTCCATGCCTAACTTGCGCATCATGTTTGAAATACGTTCTGAAGCAAAAATTCGCATCAGTGCATCTTCCATCGATAAGTAGAAGCGAGTTGAACCTGCATCACCTTGACGTCCTGAACGGCCGCGTAATTGATTATCAATACGACGAGACTCATGGCGTTCAGTGGCAACTATGTGTAAGCCACCTAGTTCTAAGACTTTATTGTGCTGTATTATCCATTCTTCTTTCGCTTTAGCGATGCTTTCTTTGCTTTGGTCTTTTAATTTAGCAACAATCGCATCAAAGTTTCCGCCTAATACGATATCGGTACCACGGCCTGCCATGTTAGTTGCGATAGTTACTGCGCCAACTTTACCCGCATCAGCAACAATTTCAGCTTCTTGCTGGTGAAACTTAGCATTCAATACTTTGTGCTTAATTTTTGCTTTCTTTAAGAAGTCAGATAAAAACTCAGAGGTTTCTATACTGATCGTACCAACAAGCACAGGTTGTCCGCGTTCAACACAATCTTTAATATCTTCTAAAATCGCTTCAAACTTTTCATCAGCGGTTAAATAGATTAGATCAGCAAGATCTTTACGGATCATCGGTTGATTGGTTGGAATAACTACGGTTTCTAAACCATAAATATGATTAAACTCAAATGCTTCTGTGTCAGCAGTACCTGTCATTCCTGATAATTTTTCGTAGATACGGAAAAAATTCTGGAACGTTATCGAAGCTAAGGTTTGATTTTCGTTTTGAATATTCACCCCTTCTTTTGCTTCAACGGCTTGATGTAACCCTTCTGACCAACGACGACCTTCCATCGTACGACCGGTATGTTCATCAACAATAACGATTTCGTCATCTTTAACAATATAATCGACATCTTTTTGGAAAAGCTTATGGGCACGTAATGCCGCCATAACATGATGCAATAAGGTAATATTGGTTGCTGAAAACAAAGAATCGCCGTCTTGAATGAGACCTTTCTCATTCATGATTTCTTCAATTCTTATTTGGCCATGCTCTGTTAGATAGATTTGCTTAGACTTTTCATCAATGGTGAAATCACCTTCAACAAAATCTTTAGATTGACCGGTATCTTTATCTTTGTCTTCTTCGTTTTGTAGTACCAACGTCGGCACAACAAGGTTAATTTGACGATAAAGTTCAGAGCTATCTTCGGCTTGACCCGAAATAATCAAGGGAGTTCTAGCTTCATCGATTAAAATTGAATCGACTTCATCAATAACAGCAAAATTCAATGGCTTTTGCGTACGTTCTTCTGGCGAAAAGGCCATATTGTCACGTAAGTAATCAAAACCAAATTCGTTGTTAGTACCATAGGTAATATCTGAATTATAAGCCGCTTGCTTTTCAGCTGATGCTAATCCGGCAATATTACAACCTACCGTCATATCTAGAAAATCAAATAATGGTCGACACCAGTCAGCATCACGTGTTGCTAGGTAATCATTCACCGTTATAACGTGAACACCCTTACCTGTTAATGCGTTGAGGTAAGAAGGAAGTGTCGCGGTTAACGTTTTACCTTCACCAGTGCGCATCTCCGCAATTTTACCATCGTTTAAGACCATGCCGCCGATCATTTGTACATCAAAGTGGCGCATACCAAAGACACGTTTACTGGCTTCACGTACAACAGCAAATGCTTCTGGTAGGATACTTGATAGAGATTCTTCTTTGGCTAAACGCTCTTTAAATTCTGCGGTTTTTGCTTTTAGTTCTTCGTCAGAAAGAGCTT
This sequence comes from Colwellia sp. BRX8-7, assembly GCF_014077275.1. Lineage (NCBI taxonomy): Bacteria > Pseudomonadati > Pseudomonadota > Gammaproteobacteria > Alteromonadales > Colwelliaceae > Colwellia > Colwellia sp. BRX8-7. Next base: position 364,595 of record NZ_JACGVP010000001.1, read on the forward strand.
CCATAACGGGCTCTAAGGCGTTTATTTTTAAAACTTCTTTATTCATTTGTTTAATTAATCGATCATTACGACTACCAAACATTTTCGTCATTAACTTTACAAACATCTTGTTAAACCATATTGATATTAGAAGAAATACTTCCGCTGAAAATAACGTGACCAACAAGGGTCACATAAATTGTTTTTATTTTGCTTTTCTATATACGAACTTAATTGGATCTATTTGTGCATTATTGCGTAAAATTTCGTAATGAACATGAGGTCCAGTCGAGCGCCCCGTGCTACCCATACGTGCAATAATTTGTCCTTTGCTAACCACATCTCCTACTTTAACGAGTAAATTTTTATTATGACCATAACGAGTTTTTAATCCTCTACCGTGATTAATCTCGATAAGTTGCCCGTAGCCGTACCGGTCACTTGCCCAAGAAACAACACCTGAAGCCGTTGCAATTATCGCAGCACCTTCTTTACCTGCGAAGTCTACACCTTTATGTATCGCTGCTTTACCACTAAATGGGTCTTTTCGTACACCGTAATATGAAGAGAGCCAACCACCAATCATTGGTCGACCAGACAAATAGCTGCTACTTTCTATATGGTGACCCAAAGTCAAAGATTCAAGCGTAGTCAGTTGATTTTCTTCGTGGTGCAAACTTTCTTCTAGTGTTGATATTTCAGTTAACAACTCTGCCAGTGGCTTTTTATAATGGTTTTCACTCTGCAGCATAGGACCACCTGATGGCGGTAATTGTTGAAAATTAAATTCATTTTCTGGAATTGATGCTTCACTTGCTAAACGGTCACCTAAAGCATTCAGTCGTAGCACTTGGCTTTGCAACTCAGCGAGTTTCATCGTTAGTGCGGTTAATTGTGGTTCAGTTAATTGCTGAAGATCTATCTTAGCGGGTGAATTCAAAGCATAGGGTACAGCTTGTGGCACGTCATCAGCAGAAAAAATCAAATGAACAACAAAGCCTGATATTAGCGCAAATACAGTGATCGCAGACAACCAATGCAACTTATTCAGCGTCATTGAAAATCTAACGTTCTTTCCACGATATAGTAGTGTTAAACTCATAATTACTTAAATACTATTCCAAAGTAGAGTGGTTAATGGCACGCAAAACAAGAAAACCTTCAGATATGTCAGAGCTCTTTCAATCATCGAAAGGCACTTTGGCACAAATAGCAGCAAAAACCAACTCTTTAACTATCTTGTCTGACATTGTACGCCAAACTTGCCCTGACCTGCCAGCAGATGTCTGGCATATTGCCAATTTTAAGCAAAATTCTTTAGTAATTGAGGTCACATCTGCTGTTTGGAGCCAAAGACTTCAGTTTGAACGGATGAATATTTGCCGTGAACTGGCCATTGCTACCGACAAGGCTTTTGATCAAATTGAAATTAAGGTATCGCCTTATCGCAATAAAGTCGTTTATCAATCTGAAGAAAAACCCGCGGAGCCATTACATATCTCACAAAACACCGCTAACCAATTATTGGCTATTGCTAAAAACGCGCCAGAGAGTTTACGTAAAAAATTAGAAAAATTGGCAAAACACGCTGATAAAAACGCCATATGATAATTTTGCCTAGATATGATTTATACCCTTTATCTTAAAATAAAAAACCAGTCATTTGACTGGTTTTTTTATTGAGTAACATTAGCAGTATCTTAATTAAAATGCTGCAGCAGTTACTTCTTGATATTGGATAGGAGACGGTGTTTCATCTTCGTAAGTCACCCATTCCCAACTTTCTTTTTGCTTAAAGACTTCTCTTAACAAGATATTATTTAAGCCATGTCCGGATTTAAAGGCATTTAACTCACCTAAAATGCTGTGACCACACATGTACAAGTCGCCAATCGCATCGAGTATTTTGTGTTTAACAAATTCATCGTCATAGCGTAATTCATCTTTATTAAGCATGCGGTATTCGTCAAGTACAATGGCATTTTCTAAACTGCCACCTAAAGCTAAATCGTGAGAGCGAAGAAATTCGATATCACTCATAAAGCCAAAAGTACGTGCTCGACTAATTTCTTTAATAAAAGAACAGCTAGATAAGTCCATGCTCATCGTCTGACATGTTTTAGAAATAACAGGATGTTCAAATTCAATAGCAAAATTAATTTTAAAACCATGGTAAGGCTTTAATTCTGCCCATTTGTCACCTTCTTCAACACGAACAGTTTTCTTTATGCGAATAAAACGTTTTGCTGCTGCTAATGTTTTGATGCCAACCGACTGTATTAAATAAACGAACGGCAATGCGCTACCGTCCATAATCGGGATTTCAGGAGAATCTATTTCAACAATTAAGTTGTCAATACCTAAACCTGCGGCAGCTGATAACAAGTGCTCGACGGTGGAAATCTTCACACCTTGTTCATTGACTAAGCACGTACACAAAGTTGTCTCGCCCACAGCTTCAGGCGTTGCTGAAATTTCAACAATCGGATCTAAATCTATGCGGCGAAAAACAATACCAGTATTGGCTGGCGCAGGACGGAGAGTCAACTGCACCTTTTCACCTTTGTGTAAACCAACACCAACGGCGGTTACACTGTCTTTTAATGTACGTTGTTTAATCATAAATGCCTTATTAAGCTTTTACTAACCTTGAAATGCACCGTCCTCTTTCGACGGGCGCACAATATAGCAGAAAAACATAACAAAATCAAAATATCAGCTTTTAGCTTCACATTATTTTACACACAACTGTTCAACCAGCCGTATACTAGTCACATATTAATTCGAATAATATTAGCGATTATATACACTATTTTTATTCTCTGATGACAAAATTAACCGTTCAAATTAGTCAGCTTGTTTACGTAAAAATGCCGGGATATCTAAATAGTTCTCGATATCTGCTGCAGTTTGTACTTGAGCATTGCTGTCTTGCATTGTTATCGGCGCTGTATTTACTTCTGCCTGTGGGCTAGCAATAAATTCTTGGCCAACGGCAATAGGTGCAACAGTAGGAGCTGGATTTACTAATGTTATATCTGGCTTGCGATCAGCACCAATACCGGTTGCAACTACAGTTACACGTAATTCATTAGTCATTTCAGGGTCGATAACCGCACCAACAACAACCGTTGCATTTTCAGAAGCAAAGGCCTTTACTGCATTACCCACTGTTTCAAATTCATCGATACTAATATCCATGCCAGCAGTAATGTTTACCAAAATACCGCGAGCACCGGCTAGGTCAACATCTTCAAGTAATGGACTCGAAATTGCAGCTTCTGCAGCTTCTTCTGCACGATCAGGACCCGATGCAATACCAGAACCCATCATTGCTGTGCCCATTTCTGACATAACGGTACGCACATCGGCGAAATCGACGTTAATCAAACCTGGACGAGTAATTAGCTCTGCAATACCCTGCACAGCACCTAACAATACATTATTTGCGGCTTTAAAAGCGTCAAGTAACGACGTACCTGGGCCTAAAACTTTTAATAATTTTTCATTAGGTATAGTAATTAATGAGTCGACACTTTTTGATAATAACTCAATACCTTGATCTGCATAGTTCATGCGTTTCTTGCCTTCAAATGGGAAGGGTTTGGTAACAACAGCAACCGTTAATATGCCCATTTCTTTTGCAATTTCAGCAACAACTGGAGCAGCACCCGTACCTGTACCACCACCCATACCTGCGGCGATAAAGATCATATCAGCCCCTTGTAGCGTTTCTCTAATCGTTTCTCTGTCTTCTTCAGCGCTGCGACGACCTATTTCAGGGTTAGCGCCGGCACCTAAACCTTTAGTAACATCTGCACCAAGTTGTAAAGTAACATTGGCTGCTGAATTACGTAATGCTTGTGAATCGGTATTTGCCGTAATAAATTCAACACCTTCAATGGTTTGACAAACCATGTGCTCAACTGCATTACCGCCACCGCCACCAACACCAATGACTTTGATTACTGCTTCTTCGTTATGATCTTCCATTAATTCAAACATTTTTACTCTCTCCGATTTTTATGTTTTGTTCCACCAAAACGCGATTTAACTCTTACTTTTTACTTACCCACCATGATTGAGGTAGATTATAAAAATTTATTTACTCTTCTTATAACAAAGGTTTTAGTGAGGGTTAAAACTCACCTTTAAACCAAGCTAAGATACGCGAAGTAATACTAGCAATACCTTCACTTTTCTTACTCTCTATACTTTGTTGTTCATTGGCTTGCATACCGTAATGTAATAAACCAACAACCGTTGAGTAAGTTGAATCATCAACATACTCTTTTAAACCACTCATACCTTTTGGCTTAGCGACACGTACTGGCATTTGAAAAACTTCTTCAGCAAACTCAACAACACCTTCCATTTTCGCTGTACCACCGGTTAACACATAACCTGCGGCAATTTGATCTTCTAAGCCCGCTTCGCGAACTGCTTCTTGAATAAGTTCAAAAAGCTCTTGGTAACGTGGCTCAACGACTTCCGCTAAAGTGTGACGAGACATTGAGCGTGCAGGACGACCACCAACACTCGGTACTTCAATGTTCTCTTCCATACTCACCATTTGTCGAAGCGCACAAGCATATTGCACTTTAATGTCTTCTGCGTGGCTTAACGGCGTTCTAAAAATTTTCGCAATATCACTGGTGACCTGATTACCGGCCACAGGTATAACCGCAGTGTGTCTTAAAGCACCGCCAGCAAATACCGCAATATCCATCGTACCTGCGCCCATGTCTACCACACAAATACCGAGTTCTTTCTCATCATCTGTTAGCACAGCATAACTAGATGCTAATGCTGAAAAAATAAGTTGATCGGCTTTTACTTCACAGCGCTCAACACATTTAACAATATTTTTAGCCATGTCGTTAGCACAAGTAACAATATGAACTTTGGCCTCCATTCGGACACCTGACATACCAATCGGGCTTTTTATGCCATCTTGGCAGTCAATACTAAATTCTTGTGGTAGTACATGTAACATGCGTCGTTCCGCGGAAATCGGTACTGAACGCGCGGTATGTATTACGTTATCAACATCTTCTTGAATGACTTCTTTGTCATTGATTGGCACCATGCCATTTTCATTTTGACAACTAATATGCTTACCTGAAATACCTAAGTAAACCGAGCTAATTTGGCAATCGGCCATTAATTCAGCTTCGTTGATAGCACGCTGAATTGATTGAATAACCAAATTCAAATCATTAACGCCACCTTTATCCATACCTCGTGCAGGTTGATTTCCAACACCAACAATACTTAATTGATTGTCCGGTGTTATTTCACCAACAGCAACAGATATTTTCGACGTTCCTATGTCTAAACCTACTACCAAGTTTCTTTCGTTTACTTTTGACATTAAAGTTAAGCTCTTTGTTTATTCTCTGCGGTTTTCCAACCAACAGCGAGTCCAGTGTCATAACGTAAATCAACATAATCCACTTGCTGATTTTCTTCTTTTGTTTTCATTATTTGCGGGTAGACATTCATAAATCTTTGTACACGCTCAATTTTGTTTTCTCTACCTAAATTAAGCGTTATGCCGTTCTTCAGCGTTAACTGCCAAGAATGACGTTCGGTAAGTAACAATTCATCAATTGACAACTCACTAAACTTCAGCAACTTACTTAAATTAACAAAGTTACTTAAGGCAAGATCTTCACTGCCTTCAGGACCAAAAAATGCCGGTAATGCAGACTGTAAACGTGTGGTGTCTGCTTGAAATGCTTTACCGTATTGATTAATTAAAAAGTCACCATTCCATAAAGCAATCGGCGTTTGATCAACAACATAAATTTTCAGTTCATTTGGCCACTTTTTTCGTACCGATACCGAGTATACCCAAGGCAATTCAGCCACTTTCTGTTGTACGTGATTGACATCAACATTAAAAAAGTTTCCTAAGTTAACATCTTCAATCGCATTTTCTATATCTTGTCTATTGGTAAACGGCATTTCACCGCCAATAACAATCGACGTAACAGGCATTGACTCTTCAGATGACATTTTATTATTTAAAAACCAACTGAATGAAATAATAGTAACAATCACCAGCACAAAAAAAGTCACACCGAGCCAAAAAGACCAGTGTAATTTTTCTTGTTGCTCCGTCATTAATGGTGATAATGACGGTTGATTTCTACTAGTTATTGTCATTATTTATCTGCTAATTGTCCTGTGCTAATGGCAACTATTTTTGTTACCAGCTCACTAAAACTTAAGCCGTGTACCTTTGCTGCTTTAGGTACCAATGACGTTTCAGTCATACCTGGAACAGTATTGACTTCCAGTAGCTGCCATTTATTTTCATTGTTACGCATAACATCTACGCGCCCCCATCCTTTTGCACCGGTTGCTTTAAAAGCTTTAAGCGCTAATGCTTTAAGCGCTTGTTCATCTTCATCACTCAAACCAGCAGGACAATGATATTGTGTTGTCGTTGATTGATATTTAGCTTCGTAGTCATAGAACTCACGAGGCGTTTCCATATGAATGGCGGGTAACGCTTCTTCGCCTAAAATAGCCACCGTATATTCAGGGCCATTAATCCATGCTTCTACTAAAATTTGGTCATCATATTCAAAGGCAGTCGTTAATGCTTGGTGTAATTCATTGGCTGTTTTGGCTTTGGCCATACCAATACTTGAGCCTTCATTGGCTGGCTTAACCATGACCATACCACCGAGTGTCGCCAGTATTTTTTCTGCTTGAGTTTCTTGGTAAGCCTCTTTTTCGACAATAGCAAAAGGCGCAGTCGGTAATCCTTGTGCTTGAAACACTTGCTTGCTACGAATTTTGTCCATGGACAACGCAGATCCTAAGACATCAGAACCGGTATAGGGGATGCCCATATATTGTAAAGCCCCCTGCACACAACCATCTTCACCGCCTCGACCATGCAAAGCGATAAAAACACGATCGATATTTCGTTTAGTTAAGTCAGCTAAACAAAATCCTCGAGTGTCGATGAGTTCAACGTCAAAACCAGCTTGTTGTAAACCCTTGGTAATCGCTTTTCCAGAATTAAGTGATACTTCGCGTTCTGCTGAGTCGCCGCCATATAAAACAGCTAACCTTTGGTCTTTCAGTGCTTTCACTTTTTAGCCCCTTTAAGGTCAACATTTAGTAACGGGTTTATCATAATTTCACGAGCTATAACGCCAATAGTACCTGCGCCTTGTGTAATAACCATATCGCCGTCTTGTAATTGCGCTTGCAACAATTCTGCTAATATTTCAGCGCTACTAACATAGATAGGTTCAATTTGACCACGCTGGCGAATACTTCGCGCTAGGCTTTTACTGTCAGCACTGTTGATAGGCGCTTCGCCCGCCGCATAAACATCGAGTAAAAATAAGCAATCGACTTCAGATAACACTTCAACAAAGTCTTCGTATAAATCGCGTGTACGAGAATAACGGTGTGGCTCAAAAATCATCACTAAGCGTTTTTCAGGCCAGCCATTTCTCATTGCTTTAATTGTTGCTTTAACTTCACGAGGGTGATGTCCATAATCATCGACTAAGATCATCTCACCTTTTTCTGTCGCTAAATTAGCCAATTGTTCAAAACGTCTACCGATACCCGCAAATTTCTCTAGAGCACTGACAATGGCCGCGTCGTCTACGCCTTCATCAGTTGCAACAGCGATACTCGCCAAAGCGTTCAGCACATTATGTTCACCGGGTAAGTTTACTGACATATTGATATCAGCAAAACCTTCACGCTGTATGGTAAAATGACTAACGCCACCATTTTGTTGAAAGTTTGTCGCTCGTACATCAGCATCTTCACTAAAACCATAGGTGATCACTTGACGACCCATTCTTGGAATGAGTTCACGCACAACATCGTTATCAATACAAACAACCGCTAAACCATAAAACGGTAAGTTATGTAAAAATTCGATGTAGGTATCTTTAAGTTTTTCAAAATCACCTTGGTAAGTCTCCATGTGATCTTCGTCGATATTAGTGATCACTGAAACCATAGGCTGCAGATGCAAGAATGACGCGTCACTCTCATCGGCTTCTGCAATAAGGTAACGACTTTTACCCAAACGCGCATTGGTGCCAGCGCTATTTAATAAGCCACCAATCACAAATGTTGGGTCTAGGTCACCTTCAGCAAAAATACTTGCAATCAAACTGGTCGTTGTTGTTTTGCCATGAGTCCCCGCAATCGCAACACCATGGCGAAAACGCATTAATTCAGCTAACATTTCAGCACGACGTACCACAGGAATACGTAACGTTTGCGCATTCACCAATTCTGGGTTATCTGCTTTAATTGCCGTTGAAACAACAATAACACTCGCACCAACAATGTTATCTGCCGCATGACCTATAGTAATATTTGCACCTAACGCCATTAAGCGAGTAACAACTTGATTTTCGCCAATATCAGAGCCAGTAATTTGGTAGCCTTCATTTAACAATACTTCAGCAATACCCCCCATACCTGCACCGCCAATACCGACAAAGTGAATGCTTTTTACCCGGCGCATTTCTGGTAATTTAATAGGTGCGGTGTTATTGGCTATTTTATTTCTCATTATCTTACTCATTAGTTAACTAACTCCGCGCAAGTATTAGCAACACGGAGAGTTGCATCAACGTGAGCAGCATCGTGCGCCGCTTTCACCATCGACCTTACTACGCTGTCGGAAATAAAAAGGCTGTTAAGCATTTGCGCTAAAGTCGTACCGTTAAATTCTTTTTGTGGTAATAATTTTGCAGCACCACGTGAAACTAAATACATCGCATTTTTGGTTTGATGGTCATCAACGGCATGAGGTAAAGGCACAAAAATAGCAGGTTTGGCTGCCATAGCGAGTTCTGAAACGGTTAAGGCACCTGCTCGGCAAACAACAATGTCTGCCCATTGATAAGCGGCCGCCATATCTTCAATAAATTCAGTCACTTTAACTTTATCTTCTGACAAGCCAAACTTTTTATAGCTGGCCAGTACTGCTGTTTGATTATCACGACCCGTTTGATGCCAAACGTCAATATTTTGCAGTTGTATTTGTTTTAGCGCTTGTGGCACGGTTTCATTCAAAATTTTAGCGCCAAGACTTCCACCAACCACTAGTACTTTTTTACTACTACTTGGATTCTCGGGGATCACTGGCGTTAACGCGGTTATTTCTTTACGCAACGGGTTTCCAACCACCTGAAAGTCAATATTAGCGGTAAAAGCGTTTGGGAATGCACTCAACACTTTAGTGGCAATTTTCGCTAAATAACGGTTTGTCATGCCAGCAACCGCATTTTGTTCATGTAAAACTAAAGGGATCCGCATTAACCAAGCAGCAAAGCCACCAGGAGCACTTGCATAACCGCCCATGCCTAAGACAACATCGGGTTTTACTTTGCGTAATATCGCAATTGATTGTAAAACCGACTGTAATAATTGAAACGGTATTTTAACACGCTCTAACAAGCTTTTATTACGTACACCGGCAATATTGATAAATGAAATATCAAACCCATGCTCAGGAACAATTTTTGCTTCCATACGTTTTTCAGTGCCAAGCCAATGTATCTTCCAGCCTTGAGCTTTGAGCATTTCTGCCACAGCTATACCTGGGAAAATATGACCACCTGTGCCACCAGCCATCACTAATAAAGTGGGTGCTTTTTTGCTAGTTGTATTTTCAAATCCAGTCATATTGTTCACCCTCCTTATCATCTTTAGTTTTGGGTTTTACTACTATTTTATTCATTGCATTACTTTTTTTTATTTTGTTTTTCTTTGATTTTTTCTTAGTGGTCGCCTGAATACTTTGCAAACGTATCTCATGATCTATTCTCATCAAGATAAACACCGCCATGGTCATAATGATCATCGAGCTACCGCCATAACTTAATAACGGCATCGTTAACCCTTTAGTGGGCACTACACCTGCACTAGCACCAACATTGACCGCAGCTTGAAAGCTTATCCAAATACCAATAGCGTAAGCAAAAAAGCCTTCGAAATATTTTTCTTTTTGTAAAGCGGCTCTACCAAGTAACAGTGCCTTGAGCACTAAAAACATACTCAGCATTAAGATCACGCTTATGCCAATAAAGCCAAGTTCTTCTGCAACAACCGCCATAACAAAATCGGTATGCGCTTCGGGTAAATATTCTAGCTTTTGAATACTATTTCCTAACCCTTGTCCAAAAATCTCACCACGGCCATATGCCATCAATGATTGTGTTAATTGATAACCACTGCCAAATGGATCTTCCCAAGGGTCTAAAAAGCCGGTAACTCGCGCCCAACGATAAGGAGAAAAATAAGCGAGCGCGGATAATAAACTAATGCCAACGCCAGATACACAAGCAAATTGCCAAAGTTTAGCGCCAGCTAAAAATAACAGACCAAAAGTGGTCACAAACATCACAACAATGGTACCTAAATCTGGTTGCATTAATAACAAACCACCAAGTACAGTAAAGACAACGAGTGGTTTAGCAAACCCTTTAACGTTTTCCATCACTTCATCACGACGTCGAACAAGATAAGACGATAAATAACAAAAGAAAAACAATTTCGCAGGCTCTGCCGCTTGTAACGTTATTGGACCCACAACAATCCACCGTGTCGAACCATTAACCGTTCGGCCAATCACTAACACCACAACTAACAGCAAAATCCCCAATAGCAGTAAATGCCCACTGTGTTTTTGCCAAAGACTCATCGGTACGCTCATCGTGACAACGGCCACCAACAAACTTATACAAATATAAATAAAGTGACGCTCGACAAAATGAAACGGGTCATTGAACAATCTTTCTGCTACAGGCATAGACGAACTGGCGACCATAATGAGACCAATCATATACATACTAATAGCGAGTAATAAGTACGTACGATCAAATGTAGCGCTGCTAGAACCTTGCTCTGCCGATAACCACATGGGTAGTTTTATATTATCGAGTTTAGAGAGAACTGATGTTGTCATGAGTTCTCCTCTGGCAAGCTTGGTGTTTTATTTTCTCCGCTCAACTTGTTAACCGCATTGACAAAGACTTCGCCACGTTCAGCAAAGTTCTTGAACATATCAATGCTGGCACAAGCCGGTGAAAGTAACACTACATCACCTGATTTAACGATATTGCCAAGGATATTAATCGCTTGTTCAATACGGGTAACTTTACTATTTTTTATCTTTGCTTTATTAGCGACAGCAGCCACTTCATCGCCGTCTTTACCTAAGGTAAAAACATGGCTAACATCTTTAGAAAAAACGTTAGTTAATGGAGAAAAGTCTGCTCCTTTGCCATCGCCACCCGCAATAACATATAAGTTGTTATCTACTGACATCATAGCGGCTAAGCCTTCAATCGCTGCTAGGGTTGCGCCAACATTGGTTGCTTTAGAGTCGTTAATCCATTGCACATTTTTATACGTTGATATCAGCTGACAACGATGTTCCAAGCCTTTAAATTCAACTAAATGTACTAACATCTCGTCAAGTGGCCAACCAGCACTATGACCTAGTGCCAATACCGCTAAACAGTTCAAGGCATTGTGTAAACCGGCAATAGGTAGTTGATTAACACCAATAAGCGGCTTTGAGCCAAACATTAATTGTCTTTGTCCATCAATCACCGACATGCCAAAATGACCGTCAAGTGCAACATCGCTACCAAACGAAAGTGACTTTTGCGCCTTACCAACAAGTTGAGTATTAACATCATCACGATTAGTAATAGCCGTTTGACACTGTTGATAAATACCTCGTTTAATCGCGGCATAGTTTTCTAAGGTTTTATGACGATCTAAATGATCATCACTCACATTTAAAACAGTTGCAGCAATCGCCTTCATACTGCGTAATGTTTCTAATTGAAAACTAGAAAGTTCTAAGACTAAGCAGTCGAGTGATTTTTGCGATTGTTCTAGTACCGGTACTCCAATATTACCGCCTAGTTCAACTTTTTTACCCAGCCTTTGTCCGAGAAAAGCCAATAAAGACACCACCGTTGATTTACCATTTGAACCGGTAACAGCAAGAATAGCGGTGTTATTATTTTGACAATAAAGCTCAACGTCTCCAGCAACAATACAATTTTTGCTTATCTGCTTAGCAATGTCAGCAACACTGGTATCTACACCTGGGCTGACCAGTAAAACATCGGCTGAAGCGATCAGTGTTTTATCCCAGCCACCTAACGTTAACGATGTATGTGGAAACTCTTGCTTAAAAACGTCAATATTAATGGCATTATCACGACTGTCATTTACCGAGCAAGTTAAGCCATTTTTTGCTAAATAACGCACACAAGACAACCCTGTTAATCCTGCACCGAGGACAACAATTTTTTGGGTTGTTAACTGCGCTATCGCTAGCGGAGCTTGTGATGTCTTTTGCGTCATTTTATGCTTTATACCTACTTTAAATACTATTTTTTATTAAATGATTTATTAATCAATCATTGTTAGCGTAGTTTTAATGTCGCTAAACCAATCAATACCAGTACTAATGAGATAATCCAAAAACGGACAATAACTCTTGGCTCAGGCCAGCCTTTTAATTCGTAATGATGGTGAATAGGCGCCATACGGAAAATACGTTGGCCACGTAATTTATAAGAGCCAACTTGTAAAATAACTGACACCGTTTCCATAACAAAAACACCGCCCATAATGAACAACACTAATTCTTGTCGAACTAAAACCGCGATAACACCCAAGGCTGCACCAAGTGCTAAAGAACCAACATCGCCCATAAATACTTGTGCAGGGTAAGTGTTAAACCAGAGAAATCCTAAACCTGCGCCAACAATAGCCGTACAAACAACCACTAACTCACTCGCCATCGCAATGTGGGGAATATTTAAATATTCAGAGAAGTTTGCGTGTCCTGTCATGTAGGCAAAAATAGCAAAAGCGCCGGCGACCATTATCGTTGGCACTATTGCTAAGCCATCTAAACCATCAGTTAAATTAACTGCGTTACTGGTCCCAACAATCACAAAGTAGGTCATACCAACGTAAAAAATACCCAGTTGAGGTAATACGTCTTTAACGAACGGAATAAGTAAACTTGTTTCTTCGGGACTTTGAGCAAGAGAATATAAAAACAAGGCTGTCGCTAAACCCGCAACGGTTTGCCAAAAGTATTTCCAACGCGCAATTAAACCATTAGGGTCTTTGCGAATAACTTTTCGATAATCATCAACAAAGCCTATTAGGCCAAAACTGGTGATAACAAAAAGCACGACCCAAACATAGGTATTACTTAAATCGGCCCAGAGTAAAACACTGACCACAATAGCGGCTAAAATTAACAGCCCACCCATAGTCGGCGTGCCGGTTTTCACCAAATGGCTTTCAGGGCCATCATCGCGAACAACCTGACCCACTTGCATATTTTGCAAGAAACGGATCAGCTTAGGACCAAAGTACAAAGATATAGTTAAGGCGGTTAATGTACTTACAATGGCGCGAAATGTTAGATAAGAAAAAACATTAAAAAAACTGTAATACTGTGTTAAATATTCACTTAGCCAAACTAGCATGAACTTATCTCCGATGATTTATGTTCTGAAGTTGACGAAGAGAGTTCTAAATTTTTACGCCAGTTAATAATATCTTGCACTACATTTTCCATACGGGCACTACGTGATCCTTTGACTAAGATAGAGATCGCTTGCTGCTCATTTTCCAATAAAGAAATTAAACAACGCATTAACGACACTCTGTCACTAAAATGTTGGCCATTAAAAGCATCAGCTGAACTTTGACTCAGCACGCCCAGCGTCAGTAAATCATCAATTTTGCATTGTTTAGCATAATCGCCAACTTCATGATGATAACCTCGAGCTTGTGCGCCCAATTCGCCCATATCACCAAGGATAAGGATGCGTCGGCCTGAGTAGCTAGCCAATAAATCGCTAGCCGCTTTTATTGATTCAACATTTGCGTTGTAAGTATCATCAATTAATTTAAACGTGGGTGTTAACTGATGTAAATTTAATCGGCCTTTCACCGGTGACATTTCAGCCAAGCCTAAACGAATATCGTCAAGGCTAGCACCAAATTCTAAAGCAATCGCAGCTGCAGCAACCGCATTACAAACATTGTGTTTCCCCGGCACCGTTAATTCAATGAACGTATTGCCAGAGTGAGTATTAAGCTTAAAGCCAGCACAACCTGTATCATCAAGTATTACATCACTTGAGAAACAGTCAGCAGCTTGTTCACATGAGAACGTTCTTACTTTTTTGTCAACCAAACGCCATTGCCATTTATTGGCAAATTTACAATCTTGGTTATATAGAGCAATGCCGCCACTGCTTAGGCCTTCAAAAATTTCACCTTTTGCACGTGCAACACCGCATAAATCGCCAAATCCCTCTAAATGAGCCGCGGCAATATTATTAATAATAGCAACATCAGGCTTCACTAATGCTGAGGTGTAAGCTATTTCACCCATATGATTTGCACCCAACTCAACCACAGCAAATTCGTGCTGTGACTCAAGGCGCAATAAGGTTAGTGGCACACCAATATCGTTATTAAAATTCCCTTTTGTTGCTAATACCTTGCCCAAGCGTGATAAAATTGCCGCTACCATTTCTTTTACTGTGGTTTTACCACTACTTCCGGTAATAGCAACCGTTTTAGGGGCAACTTTTTCTTTCACATAAGCAGCTATCCTGCCTAAGGCTTTATGTGTATCTTCAACAATAATTTGAGGAATACTCAGTTGGCAATCATCTTGAACAATCACGGCTGCACAACCTAATTCAATCACCTGATTCAAAAAACGGTGTGCATCAAAATTTGGCCCCTTGAGCGCAAGAAATAATTCACCCTTTGCTAATGCTCGACTATCGGTATTAATGCTATCAATAGTGATGTTTTCTCCAACGAGCTTACCATCAACGGCTAAAGCAATTTCAGCTAAGCATAATGGGATCATGAGATTGCTCCTGCAGTGTTACTTTGTTGTTGATAAACGTCATAAATGGCTTTAACCAATTCACGTTCGTTATAATTAATTTTTTCATTAGCTACTATGATGTAGTCTTCATGGCCTTTACCCGCAAGTAAAACCATGTCATCAGCCTTTGCTTTTGCCAAGGTAGCTTTGATCGCGGCTTCGCGGTCAAGTAAAACGGTGATTTTTTCAGGAAAAAGACACCCCGCGAGCATATCGGCAACGATATCTTCAGCTTTTTCTGTTCTTGGATTATCTGTGGTAAACACCAGATGATCAGCACCATTCTCGGCTGCTAGCGCCATTAGTGGTCGCTTACCTTTGTCTCTGTCTCCTCCACAACCAAACACCACCCATAACTCACCTTTACAATGGTGGCGACAAGCATGCAGTGCACTGACTAATGCATCGGGAGTATGTGCATAGTCAACAATAGTGGTCGCTTTATTATTAGCTTTAAATGTTTCCATGCGGCCAACAATCGGTGTTAATGCTTTAACCGCTAACGCGATATCATGTAATGAAATATTTTTGCTCATCAATACAGCAATACCCGCTAATAAATTTTCAATATTGAAATCGCCCATTAGCACGCTGTCAATTTCTTGTTGACCAAGATGGGTATTCAAGATGAATTGAACACCATTAGCATGGGTTTTAATCTCACTGGCTTGGGCATAAGCTGAAAATTGAGTAACTGCGGCCGATTTACCATAAACAATAAGACTTTGCTTATTTGGCCAATGCGCTAACCATTGTTTACCTTGCTGGTCATCACCATTAATAATGGCTATTTGTTTGGCATCATGACTAAAAATTTGATATTTGGCGTCAGCATAGTTTGTCATGGTTTTATGATAATCAAGATGATCGCGTGTCAAATTGGTGAACACGGCAATATCAAGTAAATTTGCTATAACACGCCGCTGCTCAAGTGCATGAGAAGATATTTCCATAGCAACATTTTTACAATGATCTGCAGAGAACTCAGCCATTAACTGATGCAACTGTGTTGCTGCCGGTGTCGTGTTTTCAACGGTTTGTAGCGATTCAATTTGTCCAGCGCCATTGGTGCCTATAACCGCTGTTCTTTGTTGGCAACTAGCTAATAATTTTGAGATTATTTGACTGGTGCTGGTTTTACCATTGGTGCCAGTAATACCTATAATCGTCATATTATCTTGTGGACTTTGATAATACCCCTTAGCAAATGAAAATAACTTTTCATTGAGTTGATAGAAATAGACTTGTGCTATTTTTTTATCTGAATTTTCTGTCGTTAAATAAACAATTTCACCATGTTGGCTGGCATGGCTGCATTCAGCAATGATTAACCCACACTCTAATGATACGGCTTGGTTAATAAAATCATTACCATTTTGCTGATGGCCGATAATCGCACAAAAGACACCGCCCGCTTTTAATTTACGAGTATCATTAATCAAATCTCCACAATTCATTGGGAAATAAGCCCGTTCAGCCAATGCAGGTAACGGTAAATTAAACCGTTTAAAAACGTCAAATAATTGTGCTTGGCTCAATGAAAAAGTAAACTTAGGCATCGGCATGCTCCTGTTTTACTTTCATTGTTGGCTTGTCTTCACTGACCACAGGTCTTATATCAGCAACACGCTTTGCATCTGGGGCAATATTTAATACCCGCAATGCGCCTTTCATTACTCTTGAAAAGACAGGCGCAGCAACTTCGCCACCATGGTATAAATCGCCGCCAGGTTCATTAATAACAACAACAACCACAATCTCAGGATCAGAAATTGGTGCCATGCCAGCAAACAAGCCAACGTATTCATTGCCATAGCCACCAGCGAAAGCTTTAATTGCAGTGCCCGTTTTGCCACCAACACGGTAACCTTCTACCTTAGCATTTGGGGTATGCTCATTAACCACATTTTCTAACATGCCAACAACTTGTTCACTCGATTGCTCTGAAAAAATCCGTACATCTCGAAGTGGAATAGTATCCAAGGTATCTTTTTTGATAATAGTGAGCGGCTTTTTAATGCCGCCATTAGCTAAGGTTGAATAAAAACGTGCTAGTTGAAGCGGGGTTGCCGCAACACCATGTCCCCAAGATAAGGTCGCTAATTCAAATTTCGACCAACGTTGGCGATCATGCATAATACCTGAACTTTCGCCAACTAAGCCAACACCCGTTTCTTCGCCAAAGCCAGCATCAAAAAATTTATTCAGTAAAAATTCTTTCGGTACTGAAAGTGCTAGTTTTGTCGTGCCCATATTTGATGAATGGACCAAAATATCAGTAATACTTAATTTGCCACGGTTAATTGGGTCGCCAACTCTGCGGCCACCTAAACGCATCCAACCTGGACTGGTATCAATAATGCTGTCGGCTTTTACCGAACCAAACTCTAAGGCGGTTAATGCAGTTAAAGGTTTTAAGGTTGAACCCGGTTCATAAAAATCGGTGATCGCTCGATTTCGAAAACGATGGATCGCTGTGTTTCGACGATTATTAGGATTATAAGATGGGCTATTTACCAGCGCTAAAATTTCGCCTGTATGAACATTAGTAACAACGACTGAGCCTGATGTCGCTTTAAATGCTTTTACCGCACCTTTTAATTCTTTATAAGCGATGGCTTGAATACGCTGATCAATACTCAAAACGATATCTTTGGGCTGAGTAGATTCTTGCTCAGACAGTATTTCTATTTTACGGCCCTTAGCATCTTTACGGTATTGTTTTTCGCCGTCAGTTCCCGTCAGTAATTGATCGTAAACGCGTTCAACACCCTCGATACCTTTGTCATCTACATTGGTAAAGCCAACAACATGAGCGCTTATTTCTCCTGACGGATAAAACCGTTTTGATTCTTTTCGTAAATGAATACCCGGTATTTTTAATTCTTTAATGTATTTAGCCATTGCTGGCGATACTTTACGTTCAACATAAACAAAACGTTTAGTTGGGTTTTTAACAATACGTGAAGTTAGTTTGTTAACATTACGCCCTAAAACATCGGCAAGTGCTTGCCAATGCTCTTTCATTGCTAGCGCATTGTTGTCCATGATAATTTTAGGATCTGCCCACACGGTTTCAACCGGGACACTGATCGCCAGTTCACGGCCGTTACGATCGACAATTGAACCACGTTGTACTGTATGAGCAGCGGTACGTAATGAGCGCATATCTCCCTGTTTTTTCAACATGTCGGGTTCAATGATTTGAATATATGCACTGCGAGCCAACAAACCTGCATAAACAAACACTATTAGGCCGACCACAACGTAAAAACGCCATGCCACCGAAATTTGCTGTTTATCTACTTGTTTCTTCACTAACTTGCTCATTGTTGTTGAATGATAATTTCCGAATTTATATTCGGTCTTTTCATCTGTAATAATTTTCTAGCTTTGCTTTCTATCGTACTGTGCTCAGCGAGGCTGTTTTGCTCTAACAATAAATTACGCCACTCAATATCTAACTCATCTCTTTCTGTTAATAATATTTCTAAACCACTGGTGGTTTGACGGTTTAAATGGGTGAAGTAAATCACCGAAAATGCCGAAATAACCACCATAACTAACAACAGATATATAAATATATGTCGCTGAATGTCGTACCAAACTTCTAATGGCAATGCCATTTTTGAGTTTGCCATAACTATATCAGCCGCATTAAAGCGGTAATCTCATTGCAACCCGCATGACTGAACTTCGTGAACGTTTATTTTCTTCAACTTCACTTTCACTGGGTTTTAGTCTTCGACCAACAAGTTCTAATTTTTTACCTTTATTCAATTCTGCTTCACTGATCGGTAAACCACGAGGCACTTTTTTGCCTTGCGAGTGTTTTTTCATAAACTGCTTAACAAGACGGTCTTCTAATGAATGAAAGCTAATAACCACTAAACGACCATTTTCAGCAAGTACTGATAATGATGCCGCAAGTACTTTTTCAATTTGCTCTAACTCACTATTAATGTAAATACGGATCGCTTGAAAGCTTCGTGTCGCTGGGTGCTTTTTAATTTCACGTTGTGGTGCTGTCGTTTGAATTATTTTGGCTAATTGACTAGTACGGGTATAAGGGGTTTCTTCACGTGTATCAACAATGGCGTTAGCAATTCGCCAAGCGTGTTTTTCTTCGCCGAAAGTACGTAGTACCCAAGTAATATCTTCAACATCAGCCACAGCAATCCATTCTGCTGCGGTTTGTCCACGCGAAGTATCCATACGCATGTCTAATGGGCCATCATTCATAAAGCTAAAGCCACGTTCGGCTTCATCAAGCTGCGGCGAAGACACGCCAAGGTCAAGGAGAATACCGTCAACTTTACCAAGTAATTGATGCTTTTCAGCAATGTTTTGTAAGTCGGCAAAGCCTTCGTGCTCAATAGTGAATCGAGCATCGTCAGCAAATTTTTCTGCCGCTTTAATTGCCGTAAGATCTCGGTCAATGGCAATAAGTCGACCATTTTCAGAGAGTTGAGAAAGTATAAGGGCTGAGTGCCCGCCTCGACCAAACGTACAGTCGATATAGGTACCATCGGGGTTGATTGCGAGTCCGGTCACTGCTTCGTCAAGCAATACCGAGATATGTGAATTATCTAATTTCATTTTGGGTAACACCATGTTACTGAATACCAAGTGATCAATTCGGTATCGGGTTATTAACTATTTTTAGTCTTATTTTTGCTATTTACAGTGATAAGTCTAACAAGCGGTCAGTCAGTTCAATTTCACCCGACTGAATTTGGCTAATGCCTTTTTGCATTTGCGCTTGCCAGGCATTTTCACTCCAAATTTCAAATTTCTTTAATTGTCCTACCAGCATCACACCTTTTTCTAAATTGGCATGTAAACGCAACGGACCATTAATCAATAAGCGACCACTCTTATCAATTTCACAATCAGAAGCATTGCCTAAAAGTACTTGCTGTAACAATCGTTCTTGTGGGTTCATACTCGATAAACTACACAATTTTAATTCTATTTCTTCCCATTCAGGAAGCGGGTAAAGTAGTAGGCAGGGATGTTGAATATCAACGGTACAAACCATTTTTCCTTGGCAATCGGCAAATAGCTCTTCGCGGTACTTGGTCGGTACCGTGATTCTATTTTTACTGTCGAGCGTAATTGCGCTGGTGCCTCTAAACATAATCCTGCTTTATTATTTTAGTAATCCTTTAAGATCCACTAATTCCCACTTATTCCCACATTGATACAGTTTAGTGAGAAAAGTGAAGTCATGTCAAGCAAAGATTGGTATAAATGATCTGGCCGAACGCCAATAAAATTAAGGCTTTGAGCAAAGTTGATGAATTTGTGGGGTTTTGTGGATCCTTGCCCCAAAATATGTAATACAATTAACTTTTTAGCTAATTTCGAAGAAAAGATGAGCGGTTAGCGACTACTTACTTGATACCAATGAGTCCTATTATTAACAACCAAAAAGCAAAAAATAATTTCAACTTAGTTGCTGAGAGGTGCGTCACTAAGGTCTTAGCAAAAATACCGCCAAGCAAGGCACCTGGACCTGCGAATAGCACCACTTGCCAATAAATTTCAAATTGAATCAAGGTATGCTGCCAGATGGCAGACCAAACAGTAAAAGCTGAAACAATCACGGCTGCGGCCACCGCCATACTAATGTCAAAACGTCGAAGAATTAAATAAATGGCCAATAACTCACCAACACCTACCGATAGCCAAGCGGTAAGCGCACCACCAAATAGTCCTATGGTGGTTAAAGCGAGCCAATCAAAAAGGTAGAGTTGGCTACGCTCGCGATGTGGCTTAATAAAGAAGATAGTGCCAATTATAAATAGGCCAAGCACTAAAGAGAACCAGCTAAAGCTGTGATGCAAAGAAGTGGGTGAGCTAAGTTGATTACCATAAACAAACCAAATACCCATAATTGAGCTTATTGTGGTCACACTGATAATACGTTTAAACCCTTGCCATAAATGTAATTATGTTTTTTTACTATGGTAATGAAACCACCAAGTAAAAGCGCCGGCAGTCATACCAAAACATTGAATAGCAAAGCTGGTCGCTATAGATTGTTGTTCAGTAAAATTGAGTTGATTAAACAATGGGATAAAGACAACCCCGCCACCTGCTCCCGTTGAATTGGCAAAAATACCGCCAAGTAAGCCAATAAAACTAAAAACCCCATACTCACGAATGTCTTCGATAGCTATAGGAGACATTACTAGCATGCCAAACCAAATCGAAATGAATAATAAAATAAATTTAGGGTTATTTAAGCGAAAAAAATTCACTGAATATTAACGCTTACTTTGCTGAGCCTGTTTATCGGTAAGGAATGTTATCGCTGCTGCCGATAAATTTTTATTAGAAATGTAACTACGCCCCTGAGCGTGTCTTATTAACCAACCTAGCTGGGTGTTTTGTATTAATTGCACGTCTGACCACAATAATGTCAAGCTAGCGTAAAATGATTTACTCACAATGCCCTGTTCATCAATCGTTAAATCAACATTACCTTTGGCGGCTTTACTGAGCATTTGTCGCATCACCCACCACGGTTTTTGATAATAGGTACTGACGGCTTCAAGAATACCTAAAGCAAAAACAAACCAAGCTGCATAGGGATTCATTTCGGTAAACAGTACTAACAACATTCCAGCAACGGTTAAGGCAATTGATTTTTTATAGGCGCTTATTGAAGTAACGATGACAACAGATTCGCTAAAACATTCTTGAAAATGGGCTTTGTCTAGTTCGTAGGTTGTTGAGTAGGTAAAAGGCTGTGACATAAAGATAAAAAACTCAGGTAAAATAATAATGTTATTTTACCTGAGTTTTTAATAAATGATGAAGTAAATAGTGATTAAAAGTTACGGTTACTTATATCTCATCATTGGCTGTTGGAATTATCACGTCTTCAATGTTAATTTCTTCGGCGATCATACCCACTTCGACACGGTCAACGCGTTGTAGACCTCTTGGTAACTTATTGCCACGGCGACCACGCTCACCACGATAGTGTTCAACATCGCTGGCTTTTAAGGTTAACTTACGTTTACCCGCGTGCAATGTTACCGAACTCTCTGCTGAAATAACGTTTAGTATCGAAACAAATTCTTCACGGCTTTTCGCTCTTGCTGCAGAAATATTAATAATTTTGTTACCTTTACCTTTACTAAGTATCGGTAAGTCTTTGACTGGAAATACCAGCATTCGACCTTCAGACGTAATGGCAAGCACTAACATATTATCAATATTAGCAATTGGCAATGGTGTATTCACTTTGGCATTTGCTGGCACGCTTAATAATGCTTTACCATTCTTATTGCGGCTGATCATGTCAGAAAATTTACCAACAAAACCATAGCCAGCATCACTGCTGAGTAAATATTTACTTTCATCACTTGCCATTAAACTCGTGACAAACGTTTCTCCTGTCGATAGGCTAAAACGGCCACTTAACGGCTCACCTTGGCTTCTTGCCGTTGGCAATGTATGAGCGTCGGTGGTGTAAGCACGCCCCGTTGAGTCAATAAAGACCACAGGATTATTGCTGCGCCCTTTTGAAGAACATAAGTAGCTGTCGCCTGATTTATAACTCAGCGCTTCGGGTTCAATATCATGACCTTTGGCACAACGCGCCCAACCCTTGTGAGAAACGACAACGGTAACGGCTTCACTGGGGACTAAATCTTTTTCAGATAGTGCTTTTGCTTCGCTGCGCTCAATAAGAACAGAACGACGGTCATCACCATATTTTTCAGCCGCTTCTTGAATTTCTTTTTTCATTAGCGTATTCATTCGCGCTGTTGAGTTTAATATTTTTTCAAGATATTCACGTTCTATATTAAGCTCTGCTTGCTCTGCTCTTATTTTAATTTCTTCAAGTTTAGCAAGTTGGCGAAGCTTAATTTCTAAAATTGATTCTGCTTGACGTTCTGATAAATCAAAACGAGAAATCAGTTCTTCTTTGGGTTTATCAAAATTTCGAATAATTTCGATAACTTCATCAATATTTAAATAGGCGATCAATAAACCGTCTAATAAATGTAAACGAGCTAACACTTTGTCGAGACGATACTGCAAGCGACGACGCACAGTTTCGCGACGATATACCAGCCATTCTGATAAAATAACCCGCAAGTCTTTTACTGCAGGTTTATTATTCAAGCCAATCATGTTTAGATTAACACGATAACTTTTTTCTAAATCGGTACTGGCAAACAAGTGATTCATTAATTGTTCTATATCAACTCGATTAGAACGAGGGATCACCACTAAACGGGTTGGATTCTCATGATCAGACTCGTCACGCAAATCAACCACCATAGGTAGTTTTTTCGCATTCATTTGCCCAGCAATTTGTTCAAGTATTTTGCCGCCAGAAGCTTGATGAGGTAAAGCTGTAATAACAATATCACCCTGCACAACCTCAAAGATGGCGCGCATCTTAATACTACCTTTACCGGTTCTATATATTTTTTCAATATCGGCTTTAGGTGTAATTATTTCAGCATCGGTAGGGTAATCAGGACCTTTGACATACTCAAGTAAATCACTAATTTCCGCTTTAGGTTGTTCAATTAAATGCACACATGCATTAGCCACTTCACGAACGTTATGGGGCGGAATATCGGTAGCCATACCAACAGCGATGCCGGTAATACCATTTAAGAGTATATGAGGTAAACGAGCAGGCAAGGTTTTAGGTTCATTCATGGTACCGTCAAAGTTTGGTGTCCAATCAACGGTGCCTTGACCTAATTCGGCGAGTAATATTTCGCTAAAACGTGATAAACGTGATTCGGTATAACGCATAGCAGCGAAAGATTTCGGATCGTCTGGCGCGCCCCAGTTTCCTTGCCCGTCAACCAGCGGATATCGATATGAAAATGGCTGAGCCATTAATACCATAGCTTCATAGCAAGCAGAGTCGCCATGTGGGTGAAATTTACCCAACACATCACCAACAGTACGCGCTGATTTTTTATATTTTGCGTTGGCAGACAAACCTAATTCAGACATCGCATAGACAATACGTCTTTGAACTGGCTTCAAGCCATCACCAATATGTGGTAAAGCTCGATCCATGATCACGTACATCGAATAGTTTAAATAAGACTCTTCGGTAAATTGTCGAAGTGGTCGCTGTTCAATACCTTCGAGGCTAAAATTAAGCGCGTCTGACATGAATTAATTCCTGAATTGTCAACCTGTTAGGGAGTAGCCCTACCCGTGACTTTGGTTATTATTTTTAGATTACATTTAGCTAGACTCTAGCTTATATGATTATATAGCTGTTGCCAATCAAGATGCGCCTTTGAGAGTACATTTTGAATGACAATAGGGAGACAAGGCAGGAAAACACTTCTTTATCAAAACCTGTAAATTAATCGTTATTATTTTGGCCTTCATCATTAAACTGACAGACGCGGTTGCGTCCGTTAGCTTTAGCATAATACATCGCTATATCAGCTGCATTAAGTAAGTCATCAAAATTTAACTCGACTTGCTCTAAACAAGCAACGCCAATACATACCGATACTTGTTCGTTAATATTAAATTCAGACCAGTCTTTACTTGCCACTTTCTCACGTAAACGCTCGGCTATTGCCTTAGCTTCAGCACAGCCTACCTCTGGTAATATACCGGCAAACTCTTCACCACCTAATCGGGCAAAAAGATCGCGAGAGCGCATAGTTTCACTGCCTAGTTCGGCAATTATTTTAATAACTTCATCACCAATATCGTGACCGTAAGTATCATTTATATTCTTGAAGTGATCTATATCTAATAGAATGACACTTAAACTCTGTTTTTCATTGACCGCTGTGCCAACTGCTTCAGCGCCTTTTTCAAACAAAGTACGTCGATTATATAAGTTAGTTAGACTATCTACTTTTGCTAAATATTTTAATTTTTTTCTGACTTTTATTTGTCTCAACAGAAGTACAAAGAAAACAATAACAGTGACAACTAGTATTAGAATATTACGTTGTTGAGCAAACTTTTTATTCTCTGCAGCAATAATTTTTAAACGTTTAATTTTATTTTGATTGGCTAGTAATTCATTTTGCTTGATTTTTTCATCAGTTGCATAGGTTTTATTAAGATCTTTAATTTTATCAGCTCGGGTTCCATCAAAGTATTGGTAACCATTTCTTATATATTTTTTCTTATAATCGAACGCTTGCTTAAAGTCACCCAAAGCAGAAAATGAGCGAGCAAAAATCAGATTCACTTCAGAGAATTCAGGTAAATAAAGCTGCTTTTCAGGGATTTCATCTCGTAAGTTTAATGTCTTCTCAAGCCAAGCAATAGCCTGTTTATCCTGTTGTGCATGGTGTTCGATTAAAGCGTGTATCAAAAATATTAAATACTGTTCTGCGGCGTTAAAAGTTGAGTTGATTTCTTCTAGTTGTAATAAAACACCGGTAACTTGCACAGCATCTTTTTGATCATTTTGTTGAACCAGTGATAACAAAGACAAAATACGAGCATTAATTGGTAACGGCTCTTTATTGTTCAAAATATTTTCAGGCTCAGCAGGCGCATTGTCACTCTTATTTTCTTCTGCGGCTGACGCTTCGCCAACTGAATAAGCTTGCGCTACTGAAGAAAATGCTGCATTTGCCAAGTAGAAGCTCAATAAGACACACAGTAATATATTAGAAAAAGAGTAATGCTTCATTAAAAACACACCTTATTTCTACCTAAATTTTTTGCTTGATACATATTAATATCCGCGTCTTTTATCAGTTGAGCAAAACTTGTATTACTTCCTTTTTGGTAAGAAGATATACCAATACTGACCGTAACCCCAGTGAGTTTTTTATATGACCAAACTTTATTTTGAATACTCAAGCGTAATCTCTCAGCCAAATCATAAGCATTTTCGGGTGAAGTGTTCGCTAATAAAGCAATAAATTCCTCGCCACCGAAACGGCCAAAACAATCACTTTGACGCATAATATGGTTAGCCAAGTCAGCAATATCTTTGAGTATTTTGTCACCGGTATTATGACCAAAGCTATCATTTATCGCTTTGAAATTATCAACATCGAGCATTAATATACTAAAATGTGCCTGTTCTTCTTCTGCTCGCGTAAACATTTGCTCACCCAATTCGATTAAACGCCGGCGGTTAGCAACACCGGTCAAATCATCAACTTGGCTAATTCGAACAAAATGTTTTTGACTTTGTAACATTTTAAGCAAAAACCAAGCGAGTATGACGAGCACCGTACCGACAAAAATAATCAACAAATGTAAATTTTCTTCGTGGTAGGTCACATCGTTAAGTTCTATTATTTGTACAGACTTCTCCTGTTCGAGTATTTTGTTTTTTAAGTCTGCTTGTTTGCTTTCAAAACTTAATCGTAACTCTTCAATTTGTTCCATGTTTATGTTTTCTTGATCTTTAAATAAACGCGTTAAAAATTGAGATTGTTTTTCATAAGCTTGCTGATATCTTTGTGTTTTATAATAAATTTCAGACTGCAAATACATCAAGTGATAATTTGAAAAAGTATTTTTTGTTTGACTATTTTTTGCTAATATTTTTTCAGCGACAGCTAAGTTTTCAAGCGCCTCATCATATCGTTCCATGGCTTCAAGTACGTATGCCTTATTAACGTTAAAAAATAATAAGGCATTATGTTGCTGCACACCTTTTAGGTATTGTTCAGCAAGGGTAATATATTGATAAGCAACATCTAAATCAGGATCTTTCTTCTTAGCGTGCGATATAGACAAACGAGTATAAGCTCCACCTATGACTTCATTGTTACTAAATTTATTAGCACTGGCTATGACTTCTTCAAATAGCTCGATAGCTTGTTCATATCGGCTTTGATCCATGTAGTTCACTGCAATATTTTGTAAACTATTTAACGCATAGAGTGCCATACCCGCTTTTTTATAATGTTCGTAAGACGCTTGGTAAAATTTTATCGATTTTTTAGGGTTATACATATAAGAGTATAAAATACCCAACTCGCTGTTAACGGAACCTTTAAGTTCTTCATTATCTAGAGTATTGGCAATAACCAGCGCGTTATTGAGCATAGTCAACGACTTTTCATATTGTTCAGTTAGGTAATAAATAGCACCTAAGTTGATAAAGCCATCGGCAATAAATTTTTTAGCATCTAAGGATTCAGCAACTTCTAAGCCATTCAAATAATTCTCAACCGCGCCACTAGCATCACCTAAACTTTCTAAAGAAAAGCCACGTAAGTATGAAAGTTGTGAAATCAATATTGTAGGACTAGTTAAATGTTGTGCTATTTTTAACCCTTGCGATGCGGCGCTAAACGCCGATTTATATTGAGAGGCTTCAATATAAACTTCTGACAGTACTTGGTAATACTTTACCTGGTTCCCAACGGTTAACGCATTGATGTTGGTTTGATAAGAATCTAACAGTGCAAGTGCATCGGTAACATTGGTATTTTGTAATTTTTCAACGCGTTCAACAAAAAAGATAAAGTCACGATTGGTTGTGCCATCATCTGCAAATGTTTGCGTAGTTATCAACAAAGCGCTTAACAGAGACC
Source organism: Colwellia sp. BRX8-7 (assembly GCF_014077275.1). NCBI lineage: Bacteria > Pseudomonadati > Pseudomonadota > Gammaproteobacteria > Alteromonadales > Colwelliaceae > Colwellia > Colwellia sp. BRX8-7. The sequence goes on from NZ_JACGVP010000001.1 coordinate 392,066, forward strand.
AAAAAACCAAGGTAACTTGTTTGTAACGTTTTTTTAACAAATTCAACCTCTTATTTATAGTTTTAGCCATAGTTTAATCAACTTCAGTTGCAGTATAAAACGATTTAAAGCGAATGATAAACCGTTATTTCTAATTAATTATTTTTCATCCACATACAGAGAAAATAAAACTAGAACAACAACAACTTTTAAGATAAATTAACAACGCTTTTTGCGTTATAATGTCCTTGTAGCTCAGTTGGATAGAGCAAGCGCCTCCTAAGCGCTAGGTCGGACGTTCGAATCGTCTCAGGGACACCATAATCACTATTCATAACGCTTAACAAACCTCACAAATCCCATTAAAAACAATACCATCAGAGCATTTAGCGATTATTAACGCTTAAAGAGAACTTGTAATAATCACGTTTTATTGTAACACTCATTGTAACACCAGCCCTTACTTTGAGTTTCCAGTGTTACAATTATGGCAAAAACAACTAAGTCTTTAACCAATACAGAAGTAAACAAAGCCAAGCCTAAAAGCAAAGAATACAACCTTGCTGACGGTGACGGTTTAGCGCTTAGAGTTAAACCTCAAGGCTCTAAATTATGGATCTTTAACTATTCCCGCCCTTTTACCAAAAAACGGGCAAATATTAGTTTTGGCAATTATCCTGATGTGTCATTAGCTGATGCTAGAGAAAAGCGCGCCAATGCGAGAAAGTTATTGGCTAAAGATATTGATCCAAAAACCCATAAAGAAGAAATTACCGAAGGCAAAAAAGCAGAGTTAAACAATACCCTGTTCAAGGTTGCTGAAGATTGGTTTGAATTAAAGAAGAAAACCATTGCCAAAAATACCGCTAACGACACATGGAACTCGCTTAACAATCATATATTCCCAAAACTAGGTAAGCACCCTATTACCGCTTTAACAGCTGTTATTGTGATAGATGCGATGAAACCAATCGCGAACAAAGGCAGTTTGTTTGTTATTAAAAGACTTTGCCAACGGTTAAATGAAATAATGACCTACTCTGCCAATGTGGGTTTAATTGAAAGCAACCCATTAACCGGTATTTTAAAAGCTTTTGAAGCACCAAAGAAACAACATTACCCGACTATAAAGCCTGAAGAATTACCAAAGCTAATGGCAGACCTAAGCTATTCAACCCTAAGGCTAGTAACACGCTTATTAATTGAATGGCAACTTCATACCATGGTTCGCTCAAACGAAGCAGCGACCGCAAAGTGGGCTGATATTGATGTTGAAAACACATGCTGGCGAATTCCTGGCGATGTAATGAAAATGAACAAGCCACACGTAGTACCTTTAACGCCACAAACCCTAGCAATATTAGAGCGTATAAAGCCTGTTAGTGCTGGCAATGACTATATATTCCCTGCCGATAGAAACCTTAAAGGCCACGCTAACCGCGAGTCAGCAAACATGGCATTAAAGCGTATTGGTTATAAAAACAAATTAGTGGCGCATGGCTTACGTTCTCTCGCCAGCACCACATTAAACGAACAAGGTTTTGATGCTGATGTTATTGAATCGGCATTAGCACACGTTGATAAAAACGAAGTTAGACGCGCTTATAACCATGCTGAATATTTAGAGCGTAGACGAGTAATGATGGCTTGGTGGTCTGAACATATAGAGCAGGCTAAATCAGGTCTTCCAAATACGAGTAAAGTAATAACTTATTTAAGGGGCTAACATGGACGATGAACTCATAGATGATTTAAATGATGAAATTTTATATGAAGAATCAAATATCCTAGATCTGGTAAATCATGGGTTATTAGAAAGTAATTATTTTAATTCATTTGAATGGAGTAATAATTGCTATGAGAGAATAAAAAATAATGAAACATTTCCATTAATTACCAGTGATGCTTTATTTGAAAATGATTTAATCCCATCGTTTACATCAAATTTAAATGATTTAAATAATTTTAGATCATTTGGTTCTTTTGAATTAAATTTGCTTGAAAGTAAATTTTTGAAAGTAGGAGGACGTTTATCAGAGGTTAATGAATCAAATTATATTATTGATAATCCAGTCGATTTATTTATGAACGACATTCTTTATGGTCAAATTCCGACACCTGAAACTTTATCTTCATTATATAAATGCTTTAATCTATATTATTTGTCAAATGGCACTTTAACTTTAGAGGATGTGTTTTTTGGAAAACTTATAAAACGTGCTGGTAATTATGCGCAAAGAAAGACTTCAAAGCAGGTTTATTCTGAATTTCATTTTAGCGTAATACGAGAAGATTATAAGAGTGACTTCGATTTAAAAAATTTTGCTCTCAGATACATAGATAATAACCACGAAGAAATACCCTCTTTAAGTTACTTCCACGAAGAGAATATAAATAGTTTTTTAAAAGGTTATGATCGTTGGAAGAGTAAAATAAACGATGAAAAATTAATCACAAAAACAATAGAAGATAGAGAAGCCACCAAAAATTGCTTAACAAGTTTAGGTTACAAGCCTGAAGAAATTACAAAATTAATTACTGCCCACTTTGATAGTAAAATAAATGTAGAATCAAACTTAGTAAATATTTTACAACTAGTAATGGACAAATAACTACAATATTTGTTTTTGCGATCATAATTTATATGTGAATAATAGGTAGTCAGTTAACCAATAAGGAACTGACATGACTATTAACAAAAACTTTCAACTAATCCGCAGACCTTCTGTTTTATCTCAAACAGCTAGATCAAAATCCGCATTACAACTAGACGAAAAAGCAGGACTTTTTTGCCCTCCTATCTCTATCGGTGATCGTGCCGTTGCTTATATCAAGCATGAGGTAGAAGCCATCATTCAAGCTCGTATTGAAGAAAAAACACCTGAGCAAATCAAACAGCTTGTTTCTGAGCTAATCAAACAACGCAAAGTAGCATAGGGGGCAATATGAATAATTTAATATTTACCGCCCCTGATGGCGCATTACCTGAAACGAATAGCCCAGCTTATGATTTACTTTTAATTCTGTCTGACGGCAACAAACACGCTAGAGATTACTTGTGTAATGAATTAGGTGGAGGATTTAGGGCTAACCTACAACAACTAATGAGTGGATATTATCAACACTGGCTTATTCACTCTGAGCAAAGCGAATATGAAGGCAAGAAACAAGCATACTACTGGTTAGATGAACGGCACTTTTCTTATGATTGGGAGCAAGACAAAGACGCACGAACTATTGCCCGAAAGCAATACAAAGACCGATCATACTATGGCAGTAAAAATGCCGTTAAACGCCTTAAACAAGCGGAGCAAGAAAAAGCTGAAGCAGATAAGGAGTATGAAAAGCGTATAGAAAGTAAAAAGCCCACTGAGGATTAACAAAGTAGGCTTTCTTTTAAACTGGCTAGTGGAATAAGTTTAGCGACAAAGCCACTAGCCAACAACTAGAGTATAACCAAGTTAACAGCTTTTCAATAGTTAGTAGTTACAAACCTGTTAAGTACTCCCCTGTTTATGTTGATTGTTATTAACCACTATTTATAGGTTTGTTACCCCTATATTTATGGTGATTGTAATAAACCAACTATAACCACGCTGTTTAGACAGGTAAGTAATAACTAACATTGAGCTAGGTAATTAATAATATCCTTTAGCGTTATCTTAGTTAGTAAACTATCTAATGGCATATATAACCAAAGACAAAGCAATAAAAGTAAACGATCAAACTTGGTGGGTAAACTCGAAAGGAAGTGGGTTAATTGCGCACTCCATTAAAGCGATGATTAACCAGATTGATGTGATGTTAAGTCACCATAGCAAAATTCACATCATACGGTTTGATCTAAGGGTTTATGAATATACAGAAAACAACGGCATTATTACGGCATTTAATCGCAGGTTACATAAATGGCTTAAACGTAAATACAACTTTAAACGTGTCGGCTTTATTTGGTGTAGAGAACTAGAAACAGCCAAGAAGCAACATTATCACTATGCGTTAATAGTTGACGGTCACAAGGTTAACTTTCCTTATGAAGTAACCAACAAAGTTAAAGAGCTATGGCGGCAATTATACGGCTCTGAATACTTTCCTGACAACTGCTATTACAATGTTAAAAGAGATGATTACGAGTCGATACAGGACGCTATCTGGCGCATATCCTACTTGGCTAAAACTAGGGGAAAAGGATACAAGCCAGAACAAACGAAGAATTATGGAACTAGTAGGATTAAATTTAACAAATCTTTTTAGCTAATATTCTCTTAAAATTCAGTGATTTTACAATCAATAATCATTTTATTGTGTCGGATTATTTTACAACATTCTTACCACGTAATAACAACCCAGTATTATACCATTGATAATTCTTTAGTATTTTGACCTGGCTTAATTCTTGCGTTACCTAGGTATTGCGAATTGTAAAATTATCTAATCCAATTAACCTATTTCTTTTAAAAGGACTAAAAATGAATAAAAAAATGTTTAAAACGGTAATCGCAAGTTTAATTTTATCTGCTAGTAGTTATACTCATGCGGGTTTAATTGACTTGAGTACGTGGTCTCCCACCGCAGGAGGAACTTGGAATGTACAAAACAGTGGTACAAGTGTTTTACAAACTACAAATGGCAGTCCAACATATTTCTTAAGTGATACAAACTATATAAACACTCAGTTTGATGGCTCTTTTGGAGTGGAAACGACAAGCGACGATGATTTTATAGGTTTTACTTTTGGCTACAATAATAGTAATGATTTTTTACTTTTTGATTGGAAGCAAGGTAACCAAAGCTATTCGGGATATGCCCCATCTGGTTTCACATTATCTAAAATTAGCGGTTCAAATGTAAACTATTGGAATCATAGTGGTGCCGATATAACTGTACTAGCAACTGACTATGTTGGAAATAACGGTTGGGCAGATAATACTGTTTACGGTTTTAGCCTAGATTTTACAACAACAGGAATTAAAATTGACATTGATGGTACAAATATTTTTGATGTGGCAGGGAGCTTTAATTCAGGGAAATTTGGTTTTTATAACTATTCTCAATCGCAAGTTCGTTACACTGGGTTTACTGAAGAAGTAAGTCAATCAGTACCAGAACCTTCTACCCTTGCTATTCTAGCATTAGGACTAATGGGTTTAGCATCACGTAGATTTAAGAAACGCTCTTAATAGCGATTTAAATTTCTTATACTATAAAAAACATCAATTGTAATGATTGGTGTTTTTTTGTTTTTAACGATTAGTTATGTTCATCCGTAAACTATTAACCTAATAGCCGCGCTTATCTATCACTAGGAAACGCGTAACATATTATATAAACACTAAAAACATAACGCTAAAGGAGTAGCATTACTGTTAAGTAAGAATTTTTTTTACAGTGAGTTCAATTATTTTACATTTCTGATTACAGTATATTTCATAACCAAATTTGATCACCGAGTTTATGAATATACTGAAAATAACGGCATTATTACGGCATTCAATCGTAGATTACATAAATGGCTTAAGCGTAAATACAACTTTAAACGTGTCGGCTTTATGTGGTGTAGAGAACTAGAAACAGCCAAGAAACAACACTATCACTATGCGTTAATAATAGACGGTCACAAGGTTAACTTTCCTTATGAAGTAACCAACAAAGTGAAAGAGCTATGGCGGCAATTAGACGGCTCTGAATATTTTCCTGACAACTGCTATTACAATGTTAAAAGAGATGATCACGAGTCGATACAGGACGCTATCTGGCGTATATCTTACTTGGCTAAAGCTAGAGGGAAAGGATACAAGCCTGAGCAGACTAAAAACTATGGTACAAGTAGGATTAAGCTAAATGACAGGCAATAAAAAAGCACCAGTGAATGGTGCTTTTTTTACTTAAATTTAGCGTAACAAATTAGGTTACTGTTTTTTGAATCTACGTGAAGCTAAACCCATAATACCTAATGCGAAGATGGCAAGTGTAGTTGGTTCTGGTACAGATACATTATCATTAATTACAACATTATCTACCGCCCACCATTCATCAGTCGGGTTTTGATTTAAGCTTGAACTAAATCTCACTGTTAAGCTTGTTGCTGTTGTGTTGTAGTTAAGGCTAATTGGTACTAATAATTCATTCCAACTGGCATGTTGCTGCCCAGCAACTTGCGTGCCTTGATGATAAACATAAGATTGACTAAAAAGCAGGTTACCATTTACATAGACAAAAAAACTCTCACCATCCCATGAATCACCTTTCCAAAAATCTAAATTAACATTTACTGAGGTTTGGTTGCCAGAAAGAGTAAACGTTTTTTGAGCAAATGCCCCCGCACCAAATAGGTTAAAACCACCTAAAACTCTATCCCCATTAATTAAGCTGGTACTATTATTCGACCACCCTGTTGCTCCGCTAGTAAAGTCTTCACTTGTAATTAAAGTTGCTGATACATTAGTTACCGAAAGTGTTAATAAAACTAATATAAGATTAAGGCTATTTTTAAACATATTATTATTTTCCATATTATTGGATTAAAGCTAAGTTTCATTCATAAAGCAAAAAATAAACCATGTTTTATTTCAGCTTTAAAATCAACGCTTTGACAGCCACCTGATGATCTAAAGTTGTTGTTGTGTAAAGTTTACTGACACATAAATTCTGTAAGTTATTATTTTCGTTGCTAATTTAAAATATATATAGATATATGTAATGGATAACAATAACTTAATTAACATACGAATAAAACAACGCACTATGTATCGTTATTATTGGGCAGCACTAGATAATCTATGCGTATAAAAGAAAAAGTAAAGCCTATTTTTCGTACAAGATAAAAATGATATACTGTAATAATATTATTACAAACTAGGTTTTTAAAATGGCGGCAGACAACAAAACATCTACCAATAAATACATGGCTGGCGGTATAAGACATTTAATCAATCAAGCCATTCAAAATGAATTAACCAAGTTGCCAGCGACACTTTCAGAGATTAAAGACCCTATCCAAAGATTGAACTTTTTAACAAAACTTATGCCTTTTGTATGCGCCCCCATTAAGCAAGTTGGCGTTATGACTGCTCGTAGAGAAGCAGGTGAAGATGATGTTTTTTCACTTTAGTTTTTCGGAGTAAATAGCTATGCCTAAAGGTCATCATTACGGGAGAACACAAAAAAGGGCTTACACTGGTGAGTATCATCGTATATCTGCTAAGACATTTAAAAACTTATTAACTGTCCCATTCGGTAACTACTCACTTAATGCTGACTTTCTTAGTAATGAACATCAAAAATTTAAATTAACAGCATTAGAATGTGGTGTTCGTTTGATGACATTCACCATAAACGATAAACCTCACAAAATAGCCTTAAAGCGAGATAATCGAAGCGCCAGCAATAAACTATACATAACGTGCCCTTACTGCCAAAAACAGCGACAAAGCCTTTACGCGATCAAATACGCTTATGGTTGTCGGCAATGTATCGGATTACATTATGCCTGCCAAAGTGAACGACCGAACGAACGGCTAATGAGGCGCATTAGAAAGCTTAGAAAAGAACTATGGGGTTATGATTGGCCTAATGTAAACAATATGTTTGAACCAATCGCTTATTGGCCTAAACCTAAATGGATGCGCTGGAAAACTTTTAATCTAAAACGAGATAAGATTACCGAGTTAGAAAATAAATACTGGCCTATGGTTGATGTTCAAATGAAAGCTATGTTTGGTCATAATTTCATGCCTGACTGTTAAAATTTGCTAAGGTTTTTCCTCGGTCATAAATAGAATCATTTAAAGTGACTTTTGATTATAGTAACACTCCAAGTAACACCAGAGACAAAGGTAAAGCACAAACAAGATATTTAACAAATAGTTAAGCGTTGAAAGCGACGTCTCTCAGGGACACCAAAATCACTAAACTAAGTCATAATTTAAAAACAGACAACTAGCCTTTTACCGCTAAGTAACCCGCTTATAACAGCCCTCACACTTATCATTGCTATAATAAAGTCACAATCAAAGAAATAGCTCTTGGTTAATAAAAATCAACCTGGCATTAAATGAAATATTCACCTGTTTGGTTAATTTTTCTTTAGTTAACAATACCATTTATAGATCTTTTAAAAGAGATAAGATTAAAGAAAAACCTGAAAAACAGCATCTTTAATTATTAGCCAAAGCTCGTAATTGGCCTCTATAGCAAGCACATAAGAACCTATAAAGCATATAAAGCATATAAAGCATATAATATAGGGAATACTCTGTATTGCTCTACCATCACATAATCTACTTTATAGATAACATCATAGGATTGCGCCCCACTTTTAATAGTCCATGTCCAATAAGTAATTTTATCTTTAAACATCAGCTATTAACCTAAAACCCGCTATTTTATTATTAACTAGCCCCTCGATAAATTTATCCGTAGATCAGCCTACTAGTAATTCCAAAAACAGACTACAATTGTTGCTTCATCAAATACATTTCACTATGAGTCCCCAAATGGAAAAACACAGATTAAGTTTTGTTCAAATAAACCTTTTAAATGAAAAAATTGCCGAAGTGATTTTTGATAAAGGCGTTTATATCTCAATTGAAATGATGGAAGAAATTGAAACTTTTTTTTGTACTTTTTTTAAAACTGATTTTGGTGTTATCGTCAATAAAATTTATCCTTACACCTATTCACTTGAGGCGCAGTTAACGATGGGTTCTCTAATTCATATGAAATCAATAGCCTCAATCAACTATTCTAAAGAAGGTGTTGCTAACACTGAAGATATTATCAATAAACGTAGTAATGATAAGTTAAACGTTAAGCAGTTTAATGGTTTAGAGCTCGGTCGCCAGCAAGCACTTAAATGGCTACAGAAAGAACTAGCTTGATCGCTGGTTGATTCGGAACATAGACACTCCTTGCCACCTCGGTAACTGCTCCTGTGTTACTCTACTTCCTGCTTCCATACGGTCACAGCACCGTACTATTGCCCCCATGGATAAGGGTCTATGATTTGTCGTAAACAAAAATAACGTGCAGAATGCACTAATGCAGCGTAGAGATAAAAAAGCCCCGTAAACGAGGCCTTTAAAATTCATATAATTTATTACCAACGATTACTCACTGGTAGATTTTTCTATTGTAACTTCCTTGTCACCTACGATTGAGATATTACTCAATGCCGCTGAAACAGCCAATACGATTACCGCAAAAATCACTGTTGTCAGCTTAAATCCTCGTGAAGATGACCTGTTCATAAATGTTCCTGTGTCAGGTTTTATAGTTGTTATTTTGACATCTGTACAAAACTCAACCAATCTATACGATTAACATTGGTAATTCAACCATTTAAAATTAATAAAACAGATAAATTATAAACAATCGACCGGTGAGATAATGTTATATTAATGGTCTTTTTAGCCATTTGGTCTAACTAATACCAAAAAAAACACTTATTTGCATAATATCGTTTGCAGTTTAGTGGTGGTCTAGGTGAAAATGGTGGCACTTTCACCCCTCATATACTTAGTTCATTTTAAGTATAAATATAATAAAGATTTGGAGTCAATATGCCGTCTCGTCAAGAACTGGCCAATGCAATTAGAGCTTTAAGTATGGATGCCGTACAGAAAGCGAAATCCGGACACCCTGGAGCCCCTATGGGCATGGCAGATATTGCCGAAGTACTATGGCGCGATTTTCTAAAACATAATCCAACAGATCCAAATTGGACCGACCGCGATCGTTTTGTTTTGTCGAACGGTCATGGCTCAATGCTTATATATTCTTTATTACATTTAACCGGTTATGAATTACCGATTGAAGAATTAAAGAATTTCCGTCAATTACATTCTAAAACACCAGGTCACCCAGAATACGGTTACACCCCAGGTGTAGAAACAACGACAGGACCATTAGGTGCTGGTATTTCTAATGCCGTTGGTATGGCCATTGCTGAAAGAACACTTGCTGCACAATTTAACCGTCCAGGTCACGACATCGTTGATCACTTTACTTATTGTTTCTTAGGTGATGGTTGTTTGATGGAGGGCATTTCTCACGAAGTATGTTCATTAGCCGGCACTTTAGGATTAGGTAAATTAGTCGCTTTTTGGGATGACAACGGTATTTCAATTGATGGTAAAGTTGAAGGTTGGTTTACAGATGATACACCTGCTCGCTTTGAAGCTTATGGCTGGCACGTTATAAGCGTTGACGGTCACGATTCAGCAGCTATAGCGGCGGCAATTACTGCAGCTAAAGCAGTAACGGATAAACCATCAATGATTTGTTGTAAAACAATTATTGGTTTTGGTTCACCGAATAAAGAAGGCACACATGATTGTCATGGCGCACCATTAGGTGATGATGAGATTGCAGCGACACGTAAAGCGTTAAACTGGCCACATGCCCCTTTTGAAATTCCAAGCGATGTTTATGCTGAATGGGATCAAAAAGAAAAAGGCCAATCGAGCCAAGTTTCTTGGAATGACCAATTTTCAGCATACCAACAAGCTCACCCGGCACTTGCTGCCGAATACGAGCGTCGAGTTATTAAAGGTGATTTACCGAGCGACTTCGAAGAGAAAGCCAATGCCTTAGTGCAAGCTTGCCAAGATAAAGGCGAGAATATTGCTTCGCGTAAAGCCTCACAAAATACTATTGAAGCTTTTGGCGCTATATTACCTGAGTTATTGGGTGGTTCTGCTGATTTAGCGGGTTCTAACTTAACGTTATGGTCAGGTTCTAAAGGTATTGAAAAAGACGCTGCCGGTAACTACATTTATTACGGCGTACGTGAATTTGGTATGAGCGGCATTATGAATGGCGTTTCATTGCACGGTGGTTTCATTAATTACGGTGCAACGTTCATGATGTTTATGGAGTATGCGCGTAACGCAGTTCGTATGTCGGCTTTAATGGGTATTCAAAATATATTTGTTTACACTCACGATTCTATTGGCCAAGGTGAAGATGGTCCAACACATCAGCCAATCGAACAGTTAACGAATTTACGTACTACCCCAAATATGGATACTTGGCGCCCATGTGATGCAACAGAATCTGTTGTTGCTTGGAAATCAGCGATTGAACGTAAAAATGGCCCTACGTCATTAATATTTTCTCGCCAAGGTTTACCGGCAGTAGCGCGTAACAGTTCACAAGTTACAAACATCGCCAAAGGCGCTTATGTATTGCAAGACTGTGAGGGTACTGCTGACGTTATACTCATTGCAACGGGTTCTGAAGTATCATTAGCCCTTGATTCTGCAAAACAATTAACCGCTGATGGTAAAAAAGTACGCGTAGTTTCTATGCCGTCAACCAATACTTTTGATGTGCAATCAAGCGAATACAAAGAATCAGTATTACCTTCATCAGTGATAAAACGTGTCGCTATTGAGGCTGCTCACACTGACTTTTGGTACAAGTATGTTGGTTTTTCTGGTGCTGTTGTCGGTATGACAACTTTTGGTGAATCTGCACCAGGTAACGTGTTACTTGAACATTTTGGTTTCACCGTGGCAAATGTTGTTAAGACTGTAAACCAGCTTTAGTCATTAACTAAAGCCTGTAAGTTAAAGCCTTCAAACGAAAGGGATACTCGTTTGAAGGACTTTGACTTTTATAAACACCCTAAATTAATATCATCAACCTATGCCGATAAACTTATGTCTGTAAACATTGCTATTAATGGCTTTGGCCGAGTTGGTCGAAGTGTTGCTCGTGCCCTCTATGAGAATGCTGATAACCAATATTTAAAGCTTATCGCAATTAATGAGCTTGCCGAGCCTAAAGGTATTGCGCATTTATTAAAATATGACACTACCCATGGTCGTTTCCCTTTTTCAGTTGAGTTAGCTAACAATCAGTTAGTTATCGCTGGCGATGTCATACAACTTAGCCATGAAAAGTCCCTCGAAGACATGCCATGGAAAAAAAATAACATAGATATCGTTCTTGATTGCACCGGTAAATTTGCTAATCAACGCGATGGAAATATTCACTTGAGCCAAGGAGCCACTAAAGTACTTTACTCTTATCCTGGCGAACAAGACGTTGATGCCACCATTATTTATGGTATTAATCATCAGCAACTCAGTGAAAAAGATAAAATAGTCTCGAACGGCTCATGCACTACGAATTGCGTTGTGCCTGTCATAAAAGTAATTGATGAAGCTTTTGGCGTTGAAAGTGGCAGTATTACCACTATTCATTCCTCTATGCATGATCAACAAGTTATCGACGCTTACCATCCAGATCTTCGTCTTAGTAGAGCAGCAAGCCAATCTATCATCCCGGTTGACACCAAATTAGCAGCAGGTATTGAAAGAATACTGCCTAAATTTGCTGGACGCTTCGAAGCAATTGCTGTGCGAGTACCAACGATTAATGTCACCGCGATGGATTTAAGCCTAACCTTGTCGACAGATGTTGATATTAACGCGATTAACCAAGCCATTATTCGTGCACAAAACAATGGATTACAGGGGATTTTAGGCTACACAGAAGAACCACTGGTTTCTGTAGATTTTAATCATGACCCACATTCTTGTATTGTTGACGGCAACCAAACGCGTGTTAGCCACAAGCGTTTAGTGAAAATGCTGGTCTGGTGTGATAACGAGTGGGGCTTTGCAAATCGTATGATAGATACAGCAAAAGCCATGGCAAAAGATATTCAGCTTAAAAAATAGTAACAATAAAAAACACCCATAACTTTAAAATTTATCGAATAGGAAACAGCAAATGTCAGTAATTAAAATGACCGACTTGGCGCTAGCCAATCAAAGAGTTTTGATCCGAGAAGATCTCAATGTACCTCTTAAAGACGGAAAAATAACCTCTGATGCTCGATTAAGAGCGGCTTTACCTACCCTTAAACTTGCTTTAGAAGCGGGCGCAAAAGTGATGATAATGTCTCACCTTGGTCGTCCAACTGAAGGTGAGTACAACGAAGAATTTTCATTAAAACCTGTCGCTGACTATTTAGCTGCCGCATTAAATGCCCCAGTGCATCTAGCAAAAGATTACTTAGATGGCGTTGATGCAAAAGTAGGTGAATTAGTTGTGTTTGAAAACATTCGCTTTAATGTTGGCGAAAAAAATAATGATGATATTTTATCAAAAAAATTAGCAGCATTATGTGATGTTTTTGTCATGGATGCCTTTGGTACCGCGCACCGCGCGCAAGCTAGTACACATGGCGTAGCAAAGTTTGCCCCTATTGCTTGTGCGGGTCCACTATTGTCCGGTGAATTAGCAGCACTTGGTAAAGCACTAGACAATCCTGCACGCCCATTAGTGGCGATTGTTGGTGGTTCTAAAGTTTCTACAAAATTAACCGTATTAGAGTCATTAGCGAAAATTGTTGACCAATTAGTGGTTGGCGGCGGCATTGCAAATACTTTTATAGCAGCAAGCGGTCATAATGTTGGTAAATCATTATACGAAGCCGATTTACTTGATGAAGCTAACCGTTTAACGCAGCAGGCAAGAGAAAATGATGGCGATATTCCGGTGCCAACAGATGTTATTACTGGTACAGAGTTTTCAGAAACGGCTGTCGCAACGTTAAAGTCAGTTAACGATGTTAGCGATGAAGATATGATTTTTGATATTGGACCAGATTCAGCGCAGGCACTCGTAGAAATTATTAAAAATGCTGGCACTATTGTTTGGAATGGACCTGTTGGCGTTTTTGAATTTGATCAATTTGGTAGTGGTACAGAAACTATTGCAAAAGCAATTGCCGAAAGCTCAGCCTTTTCAATTGCCGGTGGTGGCGATACCTTAGCTGCTGTTGATAAATATGATATAGCCGATAAAATCTCCTATATTTCAACAGGTGGTGGTGCTTTCTTAGAGTTTTTAGAAGGGAAAGTGTTACCCGCTGTCGCTATCTTAGAAGAACGCGCTAAAACGTAAAACACGTTAATTAAATCATAAACGTCAAACCGCTCTTTATTTTATAAAAGGCGGTTTTTTTTTAGCTTTCTTTATTATTTCTAAAAAACTTCATAAAACCATCAACGGCGCTTTCATTATATTTCATTCTTTCGTTGTAAACTTACAAAACAAAAGCACAAATATTCGCTATAAATTGAGTTTAGCGAGCTTCTTGACAGTAATTATAGAACATTATTTAAAACCGTTATAAATAAACAGATAAAAACCATGAATGGCATTATTTTTTCTTTTGCCATGTCAATTTCTTATCTGATATACTTACGTTACGAAAGCTTAAATTTCACAATGAAACTTGTTTTTTTTGAGATTGGGCAAATAATATATGACATCTTAAACACTTAGGAGTAATTCAATGGCTTTAATTTCTATGCGCCAAATGTTAGATCACGCTGCAGAATACGGATACGGTATTCCCGCTTTTAACGTTAACAACTTAGAGCAAGTTAGAGCAATAATGATAGCTGCAGACAAAACCAATAGCCCGGTTATTTTACAAGGCTCTGCAGGTGCTCGTAAGTATGCTGGCGCTCCTTTTCTTCGTCATTTAATTCTTGCAGCAATTGAGGAATTCCCTCATATCCCCGTAGTAATGCATCAAGATCACGGCACTTCGCCAAGTGTTTGTCAGCGTTCAATTCAAATGGGTTTTTCATCGGTTATGATGGATGGTTCTTTAATGTCTGATGGTAAAACGCCTTCAAGCTATGAATACAACGTTGATGTAACACGCAGAACAGTTGATATGGCACATGCTTGTGGTGTTTCTGTGGAAGGTGAATTAGGTTGTCTTGGTTCATTAGAGACAGGTGAAGCAGGTGAAGAAGACGGTATTGGTGCAGTAGGGATATTAACAAAAGAACAAATGTTAACTGACCCAGAAGAAGCGGCTGACTTTGTTAAGAAAACTCAAGTTGATGCTTTAGCGATTGCTTGTGGTACTTCTCATGGTGCTTACAAATTTACGCGTCCACCAACAGGTGACATCTTAGCGATTGACCGTATTAAAGCGATACATAACCGCATCCCAAATACCCATTTAGTTATGCACGGTTCATCATCAGTGCCGCAAGAGTGGCTTGCTATCATCAATGAATATGGTGGTAATATTCCTGAAACTTACGGCGTGCCGGTAGAGCAAATTCAAGAAGGCATTAAAAATGGTGTTCGTAAAATTAATATTGATACTGATTTACGTTTAGCATCAACGGGGGCAACTCGTCGCTTCTTAGCGCACAACCCAAGCGAATTTGACCCACGTAAATTTTTAGCTGAAACCACTAAAGCCATGACTGATATTTGTATAGCTCGCTATGATTCATTTGGCGCATCGGGTAATGCAGATAAAATTAAACCCATTTCATTAGATACTATGTTTGATTTATATGATGCTGGCAAACTTAACGCTATTATAAAATAACAGCCGCTAGCCATTAACATTAAGGAGCTTCGGCTCCTTTTTTTGTAACATTTTTCGTAATATTATTAGAAATATGTTGTCAAATTCACTATAATACCCGACTATTTTTAAACGGAGTACAAAAAATGGACAATGTTACTAATTGGTTAGTTGAAAACCAGGCTATGTTACAAGAAGGTCTAATAAAATTTATCATCGCGATTGCTATCTTTGTAATTGGTAAATTTGTCGCAAAACTGATCAGTTCTGCAACAAAAAAAATCCTTACCCACAAAAAATTTGATAATACCGTAACTTCTTTTATCGCTAGTTTAATTTATGGCTTAGTTGTGATGGTTGCCTTTATTGCTGCAATTTCTCACTTAGGTTTTAATACCACCTCATTAGTGGCCATTGTTGGTGCTGCAGGTCTTGCAATAGGCTTAGCATTACAAGGTTCATTATCAAACTTTGCCTCAGGTATTTTGTTAATTTCATTAAAGCCTTTTAAAGCAGGTGATTTTGTTGAAATTTCAGGTACCGCAGGTATTGTTGAAGAAGTGCATGTATTTTCAACACAGTTAAGAACCGGTGATAACAAAACTGTTATTATTCCTAATGGTGGCATTACAAGTGGCACCATTACAAATTATTCCGCTAAAGCAACCAGAAGAATAGATTTAGTCATTGGTGTTGGTTATAGCGCAGACTTAAAACAAACAAAGCAAATACTAAAAGATGTTGTGAGTAATCATGATTTAGTATTAAAAGACCAAGCTATTACTGTTGGTGTTAGTGCCTTAGCTGATAGTTCAGTGAACTTTGTCGTTCGTCCATGGGTAAAAACAGCAGACTATTGGCCTGTGCATTTTGATTTGCTAGAAGCAATTAAAATAGAATTAGACAAAGCTGGTATCGAAATACCTTTTCCACAACTTTCTGTACATGTTAATCAAGAGACCAAAAATGAACAATAAATTAGCAATTGTTGCTTTATGTAGCAGCTTATCACTTAATGCTTTTGCCGAAGAAGCAGTCGCTCCAAAAGATCCATTAAGTATGTCTGCTGAATTAGGCGCACTATTTAAAACTGGTGATAATAAAAGCACGGATATAAAAGCTGGCTTCGATTTAGATCATGAATTAGGTTTATGGCGAAGTACTGTTCGCTTTGACTTGCTTGCAAGTAAAGCAGACATTGAAGATGAAGAGGGTGTTCAACAGACTCAAACAACAGATCAGCAATGGAAAATAGTGGGTCAAACTAACTATACCATTGGCGCTAAAAAAACTAACTACGTCTATGGTAATGTATCTCACGACGATAATCGTTTTGGTGGATTTGAGACTCAAAGCTCCATCTCAGCTGGTTGGGGTCGTCGTTGGTTTGAAAGTAAAACAGGCACATTTGATGCAGATATTGGACCAGGTTATAAAAAAGACGTTGTACGTTTAGAAGATGAAAATGGTAATGAGTATACTGAAAACAAGTCTGCTTTTATTATACAAGCACAAGCTTTGTATACGCGTAATTTAAACGAACATGTTAAATTTAAGCAGCGATTTGTTGCTAAGTATGCGACTAAAAGCGGTGAAAACAGTAATTATCAAGCAGAAAGCTCAATAACTACTAAGCTTATTTCAACGTTACAATTAAAGGTTAGTTTTAAGATTGATTATAATACTGATGTTGAAGAAGGCAAAGAAAACACCAATACTCAAACGGCGTTAACGCTCGTTTATAGCTTCTAGTTGACCTAAACTAAGATGCTTTATTTAGCCTTCAACTCTTTTGAAGGCTAAATATATTTCTTTTTCATCCCTAATATCTCTCATCATCACCTATTTTATTATTACTTGTTAGAACCATCTATAAAAAAAATAATAAAAAAAAGCCCTAACATTTAAATGCTAAGGCTATTATTATTTATAGGTAATAAAAGTGCTGTTTATTCCCACTCAATCGTCGCGGGTGGTTTACCTGAAATATCATAAACGACACGTGAAATACCATCAATTTCGTTAATGATCCGATTAGACACTAAACCTAAGAAATCATAAGGCAAATGTGACCAACGTGCTGTCATAAAGTCGATGGTTTCAACACAACGTAATGATACAACCCAATCATATTTGCGGGCATCGCCCATAACTCCTACTGATTTTACGGGTAAAAATACGGTAAACGCTTGGCTTACTTTGGTGTATAAATCATGCTTGTGTAATTCTTCAATGAAAATAGCATCGGCACGACGTAATAAATCAGCATATTCTTTTTTAACTTCACCTAAAATACGTACACCCAACCCAGGGCCAGGAAACGGATGACGGTAAAGCATATCGTACGGTAAGCCAAGCTCTAAACCTATTTTACGTACTTCATCTTTAAATAACTCACGTAATGGTTCAACTAAGCCTAGTTTCATGTAATCAGGTAAGCCACCAACATTATGATGTGATTTAATAACATGCGCTTTACCGGTCGCTGAGGCCGCAGATTCAATGACGTCAGGGTAAATAGTGCCCTGTGCTAACCATTTGGCATTATCTAACTTATTCGACTCTTCTTCGAAAACATCAATAAAAACATTACCAATAATTTTACGTTTTGCTTCTGGCTCACTTTCACCCGCTAAGCGGTCTAAAAATCTATCTTCAGCTTCAATTTTTATAATATTTAAACCAAAGTGATCGCCAAACATATCCATGACTTGCTGGCCTTCATCTAAACGAAGTAAACCATTATCAACAAATACACAGGTCAATTTATCACCAATCGCTCGATGTAATAACATAGCAACGACTGATGAATCAACACCGCCTGAAAGACCTAAGATAACTTCGTCGTCACCGACTTGAGCTTTCATTTTTGCAATAGCATCATCAATGATTGATGATGAAGTCCATAGTTTTTCACACTGACAAATTTCAACAACAAAGTTTTCTAAAATGCGTAAACCTTGTTTAGTGTGGGTCACTTCAGGGTGAAACTGCACACCATAGAATTGCTTTTCTTCGTTTGCCATTGCTGCATAAGCACAACTTGCTGTTTGTGCAACAGTAACAAAGCCTGATGGTATAGCTGACACTTTGTCGCCGTGGCTCATCCAAACATCAAGTAAAGCATTACCGTTAGTACCAATACTGTCTTCAACATTGTTGAATAACGCAGATTTAGCAATAAGTTCAACCGCGGCATAACCAAACTCTTTGTGTGTTGAACTTTCAACACCACCGCCAAGTTGTTCAGCCATTGTTTGCATGCCATAGCAAATACCTAGAACAGGAACACCAGCGTTATAAACATATTCAGGTGCTCGAGGTGAATTTTCTGCTGTGACCGACTCAGGGCCGCCAGCTAGAATGATACCTGTCGGGTTAAAACCTTTAATTTGCTCTTCGGTTACATCCCAAGACCAAAGTTCACAATAAACACCTATTTCACGTACGCGACGAGCAATTAGCTGAGTATATTGTGAACCAAAATCTAAAATTAGTATTCGGTGATCATGAATGTCTTTACTCATGTTGTTTTCCTACTTTAACGCTCGTTATGTCTAAACTTTATACTGCGTTATATTCGTAATGAAACAAAATCATTTATAATAAGATAAGTCATTTGTTTAATTACTCAACAGCCTTGCCTAAAGTTCATTCATTTAGAGCGGATTTATAAAATGAACAGGCTGAGTTATTTATTGATAACTCAGCCTATAGAATCTTTTGTTTTCCAGTTACCTAAAAGTAACTAAGAATATTTTCAGTGCATCAAGTTGAGAGTATTTTAGCTCTAGTTCAAGGCGCTAGCGCGGAGTTGACGATAGTCAATGAGCACTTGCAACGCAGAAATCGAGCTTAAATAACTCAACCGAATTACTACCCCATACGATAGTTTGGTGCTTCTTTGGTGATGGTTACGTCATGTACATGCGACTCACCCATACCTGCCGAGGTAATTTTCATAAATTCGGGTTTAGTTCGCATGGTCTCAATATCTTTACTGCCGGTTAAACCCATTGATGAGCGTAATCCGCCCATCTGCTGGTGGATAATTGCAGAAACAGGTCCTTTATAAGCGACACGACCTTCAATACCTTCCGGTACCAACTTGTCAGCTTCGCCATCAGATTTTTGGAAATAACGATCACTTGAACCTTCTTTCTGACTCATTGCGCCTAGAGAGCCCATACCGCGATATGATTTGTAATAGCGACCTTGATAAAGTTCTACTTCGCCAGGTGCTTCTTCGGTTCCAGCAAACATACTACCAACCATCACACAATGCGCGCCAGCAACCAGTGCTTTCGCAATATCGCCAGAGAATCGAATACCACCATCGGCAATAACAGGAATACCAGTACCTTTAAGCGCTTCTACTGCATTTGAGATAGCCGTTAATTGTGGTACTCCAACGCCAGTTACAATACGCGTAGTACATATTGAACCTGGGCCTATACCAACTTTAACCGCATCTACGCCAACATCGGCTAATGCTTTTGCACCAGCCCCTGTCGCCACATTGCCAGCAACAATTTGTAAATCAGGATATTTTTGACGAGTTTCTTTTACTCGATCAAGAACACCTTGCGAATGGCCATGTGAAGTATCAATTAATAAGACATCAACACCTGCGGCAACTAACGCGTCAATACGTTCATCAGTACCCGCGCCAACACCGACAGCGGCGCCCACTCGTAAACGACCTAATTTATCTTTACAAGCATTAGGTTTACTTTCAGCTTTTTGATAATCTTTAGCGGTGATCAAACCCACTAATTTAAAGGCATCATCAACCACTAAAATTTTCTCAATACGGTTACTGTGCATTAAGCCAAGTATTTCTTCACGCGCGGCACCTTCTTTAACCGTAACTAATTTTTCTTTAGTAGTCATTAACGCTGAGACAGGCTTAGTTAGGTCTGTTTCAAAGCGTAAATCACGGCCAGTAATTATACCGGTAAGATTGCCATTTTCATCAACAACAGGGAAACCTGAAAAGCCAAGATCATCAGCTTTATGCATGACTTCTTCAATGGTAAAGTTAGCATTGACGGTCACGGGATCGGAAACAATACCACTTTCGTATTTTTTAACTTTTAATACGTTAGCCGCTTGCTCAGCGATGGTCATGTTTTTATGAATAAAACCTAAACCACCTTCTTGCGCTAATGTAATAGCTAAAGGTGCTTCAGTAACTGTATCCATAGATGCAGATACCATAGGTATATTTAAATTAATTTTACGGGTTAATTTAGTTTTTAAATCGGCCGTATGTGGGAGTACTTCTGAATGAGCAGGTACAAGTAATACATCATCAAAAGTTAGTGCTTCTTGGGCAATTCTTAGCATCGCAACATCTCTCTAAAAAGGTTGGTTAGGGAGTGAATATTGCGGCAGAATTTTAACCGTTTTGTGGTTTAAGAACAACTTAAATTTAACGATAAACTGAAATAATTATCTCTGGGGAGTTTAAAGGAATATATAATTTACTGGTTCCACTTTAATAGGTAAGATCCAAAGGGAATTATAAACGCCTTTAAGCAAGATATTGATTGAAAATAATAGTTATTCTATTATTGAAATCAATAACGTAGAATAAAGTGTTAATAAGCCCCTTTCGGGGAATCGGAACAAGTAATACGCGTCGTTACATTTTATTTAAGGGAATAACCTTTAACAAAAATATGTGCTTAGATTATGATTCGCTTAGGTTTGCTGAAACTCGCATATTTAAGCAGAGCGGATATATCGACTCAAATCGCCTTAACATTAGATAAAGTAAGTATTTTATGGCTACGCAGCACATTTTACAGATAAGTGAACTGACGAGAAAAGTTAAGTTCATGCTAGAAAGTGAACTTAATACCGTATGGTTGTGTGGTGAAATCTCAAATTTCATTGCTGCTAGCTCGGGTCATTGGTATTTGTCACTCAAAGACAGTAAATCGCAAGTGCGTTGCGCAATGTTTAAAGGCAACAATCGACGAGTAAGGTTAGTGGGTGGTTCAACGCCTCGCAACGGCCAACAGGTTTTAGTACGCGCCAAGGTTTCTTTGTATGAGCCACGAGGTGATTTTCAATTAATTATTGAAATGATGGAGGATGCGGGTGAAGGTTTATTGCGACAACAATTTGAGCAATTAAAGAGTAAGCTCAATGCACAAGGTTTGTTTGCTCAGCAGTTCAAGCAAGCCATTCCTAAAAATATTAACACGGTTGGCATAGTTACCTCGCCAACGGGTGCTGCAGTTAAAGATATTATATCTGTTTTGCAAAGACGTAATCCAGCAATTACTATCGTTATATACCCTGCACTTGTGCAAGGTGATCATGCTAAGAATGACATTGTTCATGCCATCGATATCGCTAATCAACGTGAAGAATGCCAAGTATTGATTGTCGGTCGTGGAGGAGGCTCTCTAGAAGACTTATGGAGTTTTAATGAAGAAGATGTAGTCAATGCTATTTTTCATAGCCGCATTCCAATTATCAGCGCTGTCGGTCATGAGATAGACACAACATTAAGTGATCTCGTTGCTGATTTAAGAGCGCCAACACCTTCAGCAGCGGCAGAACTGGTTTCACAAGACAATAGTGAGTTACAAAGTCGCTTACAAGAATTATCAAAGCGCGCTCAGCAGTTATTTACTCAAAAAGTAAAACAAGAAAAATCAGACCTACAAAACCTTAATCATCGCTTAACACAAGTGCATCCAGAAAGAAAACTTCAGCAGCATCAACAAAAATCAGATGAATTGAATATTCGTTTAGATAAAGCTATAAACCGTGAATTGGCACGTTTCAAGCAAAAACCCGAAAAGTTAGTACGCGATTTACAGCACGTAGATCCAACAAAAGTGATCATTCAACATCAAAGTACCTTGCGCCACTTAGATGACAGATTACAACGGGCATTAGACGTTAGCGTAAAAAATAAATCTGAGCACTTTGTTAGCATTATTGAGCAGCTCCATATTGTCAGTCCGCTCGCGACTATTGCCCGTGGTTATAGTGTCAGTCGAAATAGTCATCAGCAAATTGTTCGCACTAAAGATCAAGTGAGTATTGGCGATGAAATATCTATTCAAGTCAGTGATGGTCGTATTTTAAGCCAAGTTATTGATAAAGTTTAACTTTCAGCAATAACGGCATGCTGAAGTAACTTTATCACTGATGCTTTACTTTTTTCTTCAAACTTTAAACCGATACAAAGGCCATTAGCTTGTGATTTGTAGCTACAGGTTTCTGCAGAAAACTTTAAATTTCCTAATCCTTGAAAGTCTTCGACAATTAATTCGACAGATTTATTTTTTTCCATCACTAACGACTCGCCGTTAGTGATCAATACTTGGCAGCCATTAACAGAAATATCTATAATGGTCGCTTGCCAATATTCTTTAGCAATATTTATCTTAGCAACAATATCGGTATCAATGCGCATCGCTGAACGTAAGCTTTGTAAGCTAACAGAACGTGGAAAATCAAGGACAATTAATCTCGAAGGTATTTGTAAGGTTTGTTTAACATTACTGATAAAAGCAACCACCGCGCCCTCATGCCCTTCAATTAAACCTCGCACCGTAATACCAGCACCTTGGGTAATATATTGGGAAAAATTCCCTAATTTATTTGCATCAGGAAATTGCACTAAAACATAATGCTTGGGGAGGTAGCCAATGAAGGTGCTACGAAACTTTGCTTTTTGTCCGGCTGGTGTGGCTATATCGATAGTAATCGTTGAGCCTGACTGCAATAAGCCAAGGTTTCTGTCTAAGCGGTTAACCAATGCAATTTTTTTAGGAGTGGCTGCCATAATGTTAACATTTAAGAATAAGTATTTTAAATGTAGCACTTAGCAAAAAGCCAATCAAATGATTGGCTTCAGTAATGTTAGATTATTATCAAAAAAAACGTAAGTTTTTAGTCTTTCTTATAACCTTCAGTAGCTCTGGCCATTTTCTTTTGCTCGGTATAAGTTAACTTTTTCTTGCCAGCAAACGGGTTACTTGTTTCTCTAAACTCAATTCTAATCGGCGTACCCATTATTTTTAATGATTTACGGTAATAATTCATTAAATAGCGTTTATATGAAACAGGAAGCTTTTTGGCTAAATTACCATGAATAACAATGATAGGTGGATTATAACCACCGGCATGCGCATATTTAAGCTTAATGCGGCGTCCTTGACTCATCGGTGGTTGATGATCAAACGTGGCCATATCTAATATTTTGGTAACCATTGAGGTAGATATACGTTTAGTTGCTGAAATGAAAGCTTCTTCAACTGACTCATATAAATGGCCAACACCGGTACCGTGTAAAGCAGAGATAAAGTGGATACGTGCAAAATCAATAAAACCTAAACGACGATCTAATTCGGTTTTAATACGATCTTTAACATGCTCTTCTAAACCATCCCATTTATTAACCGCAAGTACCAAAGAACGACCTGCTTCTAAAATAAAGCCCAGTAAACTTAAATCTTGATCGGTAATACCTTCACGAGCATCAATAATTAACAAACAAACATTGGCATCTTCTATGGCACGTAGTGTTTTAATAACAGAATACTTTTCTACGACATCAGTCACGTTTTTACGACGACGAATACCTGCAGTATCAATTAATGTATATTCACGGCCATCATGTTCCATCGGGATATAGACACTATCGCGAGTGGTACCTGGGGCATCAAAAACAACAACGCGGTCTTCACCTAAGATACGGTTAGTCAGTGTTGACTTACCCACATTAGGCTTACCAATGATAGCAAGTTTGATTTTATCATTTTCAAACGGTGCTTCAGCAATTTTTTCTTCATCAGTTTTAGCTGAAAATTCTTGTGAACCATCAAACTCATCATTTTCACGTGCTTCACCAAGTGCTTCTATATGAGGTGTTAATGCCAGTGTTAATAATTGTGTAACACCACGACCATGCGCGGCGGCAATTTTATGAACGGTATCACCCAGTGATAATTCATAAAATTCAGCAACGGCAGAATCAGCATCAATACCATCAACTTTATTCGCAACCAAAAATATTTTCTTATTTTGTTTACGAAGGTAGTCAGCGATACCGATATCCGCTGATGTTAAACCATCACGAGCATCAACCATAAATAAAACAGCATCGGCTTCTGCTATCGCCATTAATGACTGTTCGGCCATTAATGCGTCAATACCTTGTTCATTACCATTAATACCGCCGGTATCAATAACAATAAATGGGTGATCTTCTACTTTCGCTTGACCATATTGACGGTCACGCGTTAAGCCAGGATAATCTGCTACGAGAGCATCTCGGCTTCGGGTTAATCGGTTAAATAACGTCGATTTGCCAACATTAGGACGTCCGACAAGTGCAACAACTGGAAGCATGTTTACCTCTATAAATTCATTTGTAGAGTAAACAACGTCATGCAAAATGCAAAACTTTTACTCTATTTAATAACAAACAACGGCTCCAATGCATTCTGCAATGGAGCCGTTTAATTCTAGCTGATAAAAAGACTTATGGAATTTTTATCGCTTGCAAATCACCATTACGTGATTGTGCGTAAATAATATTTTCGTGTACAGTGGGTGCTATATTTAAACCGCTGCTGTCAACTTCATGACGTGCAACGATGTCACCTGTTGTTTGGTCGATAAAATGAAGATAGCCTTCAAAGTCGCCAACAACAATATAATCACCAATAATAGCAGGACCGGTAACACCACGATTAGTCAGTGCAAGTTGGCTCCACTTTTCAAAACCGTTTAAACGGTCAACCGCATAAATATGGCCTTTAATATCAGTTAAAAATAGGCTGTTACCACTAATAGCCATATCATGATATGACGAATACTGACGTTCCCAAATCATCCGACCGGTACGTAAATCTATAGCGGTCAAATTACCCTTTACAGAAATACTATAAACTTTATCGCCATAAATAAGTGGCGCAGAGTCAACATCTATGACTCGCTCTAATTGTGTCGAGCCACCGGCTTCACCAACTTCTACTGTCCAACCTTGTTGACCAGTTTCAAGAATATAGACGCTCATGGTTCCATTAGCGGAACCAACCATCACACCACCAGAAGAAATCGCTGGCGAACTAACACCACGTAACGTTAATGCTGGTACTTCTTGTTCGATTTGCCATTCATCTTGACCGTTCGAAGCGTTAAAAGCCTTGATGACACCTGAAGCAGTATTGACAACTAAAATACCAGCATCAATGGCGGGAGCTGCAATAACTTCGCCTTTTACTTTTCCTTGCCAATCAAGCTTACCTGTATCAGCATCTAATGCGAATACTTCGCCATTTTCACTGCCAATAAAGACTTTTTGAATACCTAAAATCGGGCCGCCATTTAATAAAGCAGATTGTCGACGTTCAAAAAAGCCGCGTTCGCCTTTTACATCACTTAAATCTGTTGACCAAATTTCTTCACCATTTTCTAGTTCCAAAGCAACAACATCACCGTAACGACTAGCACTGTAAAGTTTGCCGTAAGCAACATTAGGTTTAATACGTGAAAAATAATCGCTAACACCATTACCGACACTGGTTTCCCAGAGCACATCAGCATCAAAAGCTTGTTTGATTTCTGTTAATTCAGCAACTTTAGTCGCTTCATCTTCTTCGTCAGTTGAAGAACAAGCGACAAGCCCTAAGGACACTAGCGCTATCACTAATAACTTTCTATTAAAGCGTAATTTTTTTAACATATGAATGATTAGCCTCTTTATTTAGCAATCGATGATAATTGGGCTAAATCATTTAATTTCATTTGTAAGGCACCATTATTTGTTTGACCTTCAACGTCAAGTGCTGCTTGATAAGCATTACGAGCAAGTTCTACTTTACCTTGCTTGAAATATGCATCGCCTTTAGTTTCTTCAATCGCACTTTTAAATGACTCTGGCAGTGTAACCGATAGGGTTGCCAATGCTTCAGTGTATTGCTCAAGTTGAATTTGCACACGCGCTAATCGAACACTTGCGATAGCTTTAATACCTTGATTGGTAGAGCTTTCAATAGCACTTGCCAAGTGAATAGCAACTTGTGGCCAATCTTTATGAGTAGCCGCTTCTTTTGCTAGCGCAAGCGCCGTTAATGAAGCGTAGCTAGAGTCTTTATTTTCAGCAATAAATTTACTTGCACTTGCTGAAAAAGCCTTTCCGTCTACACCAGCACTTTCCATCACTGTTTGATAAGCATCAGACGTTAAAACTTCATTCTCAAGTTGGGTATCTTTATATACGTTAAAGCCAATAAAACCAGCAAAACCTAAAACTAAACCGGCAATAACTGCAGTACCATTTTCTTTCCAAAAACCTTTGATGGCTTCGACTTGTTGTTCTTCTGTTTGATAAACGTCCACTACTTCACCTTAAATTAAACTGTTTAATAAAGCTGGCACTTGTTCAAGCGACACCTTCTGTTGTTCTTGTTGTCCACGCAAATATTTTATCGTCACGCTTTGCTCAGCAAGTTCATCTTCACCGATGATAATTGCTACTTGCGCACTCGATTTATCTGCCCGTTTCATTTGTTTTTTCATATTACCACCACCGCAGTGGTTTTGTATGCGAATATCTTTAACCTGGTCACGCCATTGTTCACTGAGTAGCGCTGCTTGAATATCAACCCCCTCACCTAAACCAATAACATAAACATCAACTTGTGCACGAATATTGTTAGCTTTTTCTAAGCTCGTTAACATGAGTACCAAGCGTTCAATGCCTAAGGCAAAACCAAATGCTGGTGTTGCTTTGCCACCAAGTTGTTCGACTAAGCCATCATAACGACCACCCGCACAAATAGTACCTTGTGCGCCTAAGCTGTCAGTCACCCATTCAAATACCGTACGATTGTAATAATCTAAACCGCGAACTAAGCGGTCATTAATCACATAGTTAATACCCGCAGCATCTAAACGCTGACAAACACCCGCAAAGTGAGCTTTAGATTCATCATCAAAATAATCACTTAATTTTGGTGCGCCCACTAAAGCGGCTTGTACATCTTTATTTTTACTGTCTAAAACGCGTAATGGATTGGTATGCATTCTGCGTTTAGAGTCTTCATCAAGCTGATCTTCTTTTTCTGTTAAGAAAACAACTAAAGCATCGCGATAATTTGCACGCTCTTCATTTGAACCTAACGAGTTTAGCTCTAGTGTGACAAACTCATTGATGCCAAGTTCCCGCCAAAGACGAGAAGTTAGCATAATAATTTCTGCGTCTATGTCAGGTGTTCCAATTCCAAAGGCTTCTAAGCCGAATTGGTGGAACTGACGATAACGACCTTTTTGTGGGCGTTCATGCCTAAACATCGGCCCCATGTACCATAAACGTTGTTCTTGGTTATATAATAAACCATGCTGATTGCCTGCACGCACACAAGATGCTGTACCTTCTGGTCGCAATGTTAAGCTATCACCGTTACGGTCATCAAAAGTGTACATCTCTTTTTCAACGATATCAGTAACTTCACCAATAGATCGTTTAAAAAGTCCAGTAGACTCGACAATCGGCATACGTATTTCAGCAAAACCATAGCTACTAGCAACTCGGCGTAAAACTGATTCAACCATTTGCCAAATAGGAGTTTCAGTGGGTAAACAGTCGTTCATCCCTCTGACGGCTTGTAATGTTTTGCTCAAAGTAAGGCTCTCTTTCATCTATTGTATAAAATAGATATTTATATAAAACGGGAAAAATTAAGTGCAGCGCGCATTATAGGCAGTTTGAGACGAAACGTAAATAGTACAGCTGTGATACCTCAAAATGCAGGTTTCAACTGAGCTGTCACCGCTATAACGTTTCGCTCTTTTTAAAGTTATTTTATTACTCTATTTCTTTAAATTTTATTTTGTAAGCCGCATCAAGAAGTTTCGCTTTAGCACGAATTCGCTCTTCGAGCTGGTCTACTAAGTTATTATTATCAAAGCGGTCTTTTTGGCGGATGCCATCTAAATAATAACCACTTTTTCGGCTACTACCCGTTAAGCCCAAATCAGAAATAATCGCTTCACCCGGACCATTAACAATACAACCAATAATAGAAACATCCATTGGCGTTAATATATCTTCAATACGTTGTTCTAACGCATTAACGGTGGCGATAACATCAAACTCTTGGCGAGAACAGCTTGGACAAGCAATAAGATTGATACCTCGACTACGTAATTTTAGTGACTTTAAAATATCAAAACCGACTTTAATTTCTTCTATGGGATCTGCTGCCAAAGAAATGCGTAACGTGTCGCCAATTCCTTCAGCTAATAACAAGCCTAAACCTACAGAAGACTTTACTGAGCCAGAGCGCAAGCCACCTGCTTCGGTAATACCAAGGTGAAGTGGGTTATCAATCTGTTTTGCTAATAAACGGTAAGATTCGACCGCAAGAAATACATCTGAGGCTTTAACACTAACCTTAAACTGATCGAAATTAAGCCTATCTAGAATATCAACATGACGCATTGCCGATTCAAAAAGTGCTTCTGGCGTTGGTTCAGTATATTTTTCTTGGATATCCTTTTCTAATGAACCACCATTTACACCAATACGAATAGGAATATTTAAGTCACGAGCACATTCAACAACACTACGCACTCGGTCTTCGCGGCCGATATTACCAGGATTAATACGTAAACAATCTGCGCCATACTCAGCAACTTTTAAGGCGATGCGATAATCAAAATGGATATCAGCAACCAGTGGAACTTTCACTAGTTTTTTAATTTCGCGAAAGGCTTCGGCGGCATCCATCGTCGGTACGCTCACCCGAACAATATCAGCACCCACACCTTCTAATGCTTTAATTTGTGCAACGGTTGCTGCCACATCAGTCGTCAACGTATTGGTCATTGACTGCACAGTTATCGGTGCATCGCCACCAACAGGAACATTACCCACCATTATTTGACGAGATTTACGGCGGATGATTGGAGATTCTTTAAACATAATAATTCACAACTTTGGTGGTTTGTTACTTAAGCGCAACAAACGTTATTTATACAAAATGCTAATGACTAATTGGTAACAGGCAAAGTAAATTTAGCGATATTACCACTGTTAAACTGACTCATATCAATGACTTCATCGGCAAAGTTTATTGCCACTAATTCAGGTCTTCCTAGGGTAACATCAAAAGGTGCTTGCCCAGATATTGTCATAACGTAACCCAATTTTTTCACACCCCAAGCAATGCGCTCACCTGTTGAATCTGAAATATTTACCCAACAGTCACCAGAAAAAGTAAAAATGACTTCAGTTAAAGGCACTTCAGTCAATACTTCCTCTGCTATTGGGGTATTTTCAACTGCAATGATGTCAGCTTCGCTCACTTGACTATTTTCTACATTAACCGCTGCGGGTGCAATATCACTACTTTGCTGTTCTAACACGGCAGTAGCTAAAGGTGCCTCAGTAATAGTTTTAGTCACGTTATCAATGTTAACTGTCGAAAGATCACTCGTTTTATTTTCGTTAACATCGTCAGCACTTTGAGTATTTATCTCAATATCTTCAGCCAACGTTTGAGCTTGTTCTTTATTATTTTGCAACCACCACATCATAGTAGAACCAATGAGAATGGCTAAAATGATATAGCTTATCCACATAATACGATTGCTTTCTGCTAACTTTTCCGTGCCTTTAGAAAAACTTTGTAGTTTAGAAACTTGTGCTTTAGCTATATTTAATTGTTCATAGCTTACCAATACATCATCTTGAGAAACATTAACTAATTTTGCATAGCTACGTAAATAGCCGCGATTATAAGTTTCCGGCAAATTACTATTAAACAGCTCACTTTCTATCTCATTAACTAAAGTAAGACGAAAATTGAGTTTACTCGCAACCTCTTGCTGAGTTAAGCCTGCTTTTTTTCTAGCATCACTAAGAATTTGTCCCGGCCCAATGATTTTACTATCGTCAGAGAGGTCGTCTTCGGAACTGTTATGCAAGGGTTCTGATGATGTAGTAGCTTGTGCCTTTTTGATATTATTAGGCGTTTCAACATGGGTCATTGGGTTTTCTCTTGTTCAACTTTATTAGTAGCATTGTTGGTTGGCATAGTATCAGTATGCTCTGGTAAATAAACATAGAGCGTTTGGCCTAGCTTTAAAATATCGCTACGAGTAATATTATTCCAGCGCTCTAGTGTCTTCATATGAATATTGTATTTTTTTGAGAGGCTAAATAAACTGTCACCTTTGACAATAACATGTATTTTTGTTTCAAGGTTAGCCTTTAACTGTTCTTGGGTATCCTTGATACTCATCGCCTCTACGTCAGTACCTTTAGCAACTGTTGCTTTTTTAGTCTGCTGTTTTAGCCGTTTTTTTTGGGGCTTATTCGGTGACAAAACAACGACACGTTTCGGTGGTAAAGCGTCACTAGTTGTTAATATCGATGCTTGATAAATCTTTGCTAAGTCATCCGCTTCAGTATGCTCAAGCGCATTTAAAATATATTGCTTAGCTTGGTAAGAAGTTGGGAACATTTTTACCAACATACTGGCATAATTTTTAGCTGTACGATAATTGTGCTGCTTTTCAAAAACCTTATAAGCCAATGAAAGTGCTTCAGGACTAAAGCGACGAGTTGCTTTTTCATAACGTTTCAAATAACGTTGCGCGGATTTATAATCGCCAATAGCGTACTGTAAGCGAACCATTTGTAATAAAGCTGATGCACGATTAGGACTATGCTGAATAGATTTTGTAAAGTATTTTTCAGCCTTAACAAATTCACCGGCTTTTAGTTGACAAAGCGCCAGGTTTTCGTAGCTTTGCGAGACCATTAAGTACGTTGGGATTGCTATCGCTTTTAAAGTGTATTTTTCAGCGTCAGCATACTTTTCATGTCGACAAAGAAAAACCCCATAATTATTTAAGGTATCTGGATTTTTTTCATCGATTGATAACGCTTGTTCATAAGCATTGGTAGCAAGCTGTGATTCGCCAACCACATCATAATAATGAGCAAAGGCCGTATAAACTTGGGATAAGTTCGGTGAAAAGCGCTTTGCTTTCTCCAAGTTTAATTTCGCTTGGCTAGTATTTCCCATTTTTAAATAGCCAAGGCCTAATGAAATTCGAGTCATCGCCATTTCATTATTACTTGAGTCACTTTCTACTACAGGTATTGTACTGTCGTTCTCATAATTTTGTGTTACACACCCAGAAAGGACAATTAACAAAGCGATAACGCTCGTTATAAATAACCGCGGCAGAAATTTAATCATATGGCAGAATGTCACTTATCGTAATGTAATAATTACAGATTATACCTATACCCGATCTACTTCAAGATGCTTGTTGAACTAGCATGCTGTCGAACGGGTATAAATACCTCGAGAATAAAGTGTTAGACCAGTTTAACTGAAATCTCTTGGGCTTTAGACTCGTCATTTTTTGAAGAGTTCATTGCTGTTCGCTTTGTTCTATCAAAAACATCACCGGCTAATTGGCCACAAGCTGCATCAATATCATCACCACGGGTACGGCGAGTAATAACGGTTAAACCATATGACTGCAGTACTTTATCAAAACGGTCAATACGTGAATTACTTGAACGTTTATAAGGCGATCCAGGGTAAGGATTAAACGGGATCAGATTGATTTTACTCGGTAAATCTTTCAAAGCGATAGCAAGTTCATGTGCTTGGTCAGTACTGTCATTAACATGATCTAACATCACATATTCAATCGTTGCCTGCTTGTTAGCTTTTGAACCATCAATATAACGTCCAGCTGCCGCAATAAACTCTTCTAAAGGATACTTTTTGTTTATTGGGACCAATACATCACGAAGCTCGTTGTTACCCGCGTGAATTGAAATAGCTAATGCACAATCTATTTTTTCTTTTAACATATCAAGCGCCGGTACTACACCAGAAGTACTCACTGTTACTCGACGTTTTGAGAGGCCGTAGCCTAAATCATTTAACATAGTATCAAGCGCTGGAATTAAATTTTTCATATTTAAAAGCGGCTCGCCCATTCCCATCATAACAATATTGGTAATGGGACGTTTTCCAGCGATACGTGTCGCGCCAATATCATTAGCAACACGCCATACTTGACCAATAATTTCGCTCATAGACAAATTGCGATTAAAGCCTTGTTGCGCCGTGGCACAAAACGTACATTCAAGTGCACAACCGACTTGCGAGGATACACATAATGTTGCGCGATCGTTTTCAGGGATCCACACTGTTTCAACTTCTTGACCACCTTCGAGGCGTAAAGAGTATTTTATCGTGCCGTCAGTTGATACTTGCTTTTCAGATATTTCTGGTGCGCTAATTTCTGTTTCACGTTGTAATTTTTCACGTAATTTTTTGTTCAAATTAGTCATTAATTCAAAATCAGAGTAACCAAAATGATATATCCATTTCATCATTTGATCGGCACGAAATGGCTTTTCGCCAATTGAAGCAAAGTATTCACGCATCCCTTGATGGTCCAAGTTTAATAGATTTACTTTCTTCTTTACCGCAGATACGGTCGGGCTTACAACTTCAGTCACTTCACTCATGATTCACTACTTCTCAAACAACAAAATTACAAAAAACAATTGTACAGCTTTCATACAAAACATGACAATTTACAGATCAAATTATATCAAACCTTAACGTTTTTAATTAAATTTCTCTTTATGTAAAACAAAGGGTTAGTAAATTAAAAAACTTAAGGTTTATTATAACTCTAAAAATAACAAAAGGATTTTACTGGAAACAGTAAAACCCTTTAATATTCTATTTCTAGATTAAACTAAGTTAATGATGAAAATTCAAAAAGGATAGCGCGGAGCTTACGTTAGTAAGTGAGCACTTTTCTTACAGAAGTTTCGCCATTAACAACGTTTAATATCAGATTAACGAGTGCGTGGGCAAATTTCGTCATCTGAGAAGAAGTAAGCAATTTCACGTGCAGCAGATTCTAAAGCGTCAGAACCGTGAGCAGCATTTTCGTCGATGCTATCAGCAAGATCAGCACGGATAGTACCAGCAAGTGCTTCAGCTGGGTTAGTAGCACCCATGATTTCACGGTTTTTAAGAACAGCGTTTTCGCCTTCTAAAACTTGAACCATAACCGGACCAGAAGTCATGAATGAAACTAAAGCGCCAAAGAAAGGACGTTCGCTATGTTCAGCGTAAAAGCCTTCAGCTTTTTCTTGGCTTAAGTGAATCATTTTAGAAGCAACAATTTTTAAACCAGCAGTTTCAAAACGGTTATAAATTTGACCAATGAAGTTTTTAGCAACTGCGTCTGGTTTTACGATAGAAAAAGTACGTTCGATAGCCATGATAAGCCCTTATATATATTTTAGATAAAATAGGTGTATAAATTTTGGCGCGATTATAGACGAATTTGAACAAAAAAACTAATATTATTCACTTAGTACTCTTTTTGATTTTAATGTCTTGAACCCAGCCTCGAATCCTTCTAGAGATATGGGTAACGTAAGTTGCTTTTTACTCTCTAAAGCAAAAGCGATCATACCGACCTTAGCGTTTTTCATCTCCTTGAGTAAAACATCATCGATTTTAATCATACTTTAAGGTGTAAAATAAGCAGATATAAAAAAACTGACATTGAGTCAGTTTTTTTATATGAGTAACAAAATACTAACTACACACTGCTTCGACGATACTGTCGATATTCTGGTTGCCAAAAGTTCTGTTCTATTTTTGCGAGTAAACTTTCATCATCGATGCGTAAAGCTAAGTTTTGATCAAAAGCTACTTTCGCGACAGCAAAGGCTATTTTTCGACTTAAACTGGCAATCTCAGTGAGTGGAGGTAAGAGTTCACCCAGCCCGGTGTTGGCTAATGGTGAAGCTTTAGCAAGAGTTTCGCTGGCAACCATTAACATTTCATCGGTAACACGGTTAATATTGGCTGAAACAATACCCAAACCTAAACCAGGAAAAATATAACTATTATTACATTGCACGATAGGAAAAGTTTTACCTTGATATTCAACGGGTTTAAATGGACTGCCGGTTGCAACAATGACCTCGCCTTGCGTCCAATTAATGACTTGTGTTGGCGTAGCTTCTACTTGTTTAATAGGATTACTAAGCGGGAAAATAATCGGCATTGGACAGTGTGATTTCATTGCTCTAATCACAGGTTCGGTAAATAAACCCGGCACACCTGACACGCCGATTAAAATATCTGGCTGAGCATTATTCATCACTTCTAATAATGTCGCGTATCGCCCTGAAACAGCCCACGTAGAAATTGTACTAGGTGATTGCACCAGTTTTTGCTGAAAGTCTCGTAAATCAGCCATACCATCGGTTAATAAACCAAAACGGTCGACCATAAAAATTTGACTGCGTGCTTGTTTTGCAGAAATACCTTCACTGACCATTTGCGCAATAATTTGTTCGGCAATACCGCAACCGGCAGAGCCACTGCCAACAAAGACAACTTTTTGCTGTGATAATGTGGTTTCTTTAGCAAGCTTACGCCCTTTAATGCGGCATGCTGCTAGTAAAGTACCGACAGTTACTGAGGCGGTTCCTTGAATATCATCATTGAAACAACAAATTTCATCACGATACTTATTAAGTAATGGTGTGGCATTGGGTTGAGCAAAATCTTCAAATTGCAATAATACATGTGGCCAACGACGTTTCACTGCTTGAATAAACATGTCAACGAACTCGTTGTATTCTTCTTGATTAATACGTTTATGACGACGCCCCATATACATAGGGTCATTCAATAACTTTTCGTTATTGGTACCAACATCAAGCATTACCGGTAAAGTATACGCGGGGCTAATGCCGCCACAAGCGGTATAAAGTGAAAGCTTGCCGATCGGAATACCCATTCCACCTATGCCTTGGTCACCCAGACCAAGAATACGCTCGCCATCGGTAACAACAATGACTTTTATTTTATTTTTTGTCGCATTACGAAGAATATCATCCATGTGATGTCTATCTTCATAAGAAATAAATAATCCACGCGAGCTACGATAAATATCTGAAAATTGCTCACAGGCATCACCTACTGTCGGCGTATAAATAATCGGCATCATCTCAGCTAAGTGCGCCTGAACGAGCCTGAAAAATAAAGTTTCGTTGTTATCATGAATTGTACGTAAATAAATATGCTTATTTAAGTTGGTTCGAAACTTATTATATTGCATAAAAGCACGTTCAACTTGCTCGTCTATTGTTTCATAACGGGGCGGCAATAAGCCCATTAAGTTAAAATTAGTGCGCTCCTCTTCGTCAAAAGCGCTACCTTTATTTAATAGGGGGGTTTCTAAAAGACTTGGACCAGCATAGTGGATATATAACGGACGTTTAATATTTATTGTCATAATAATTTTTGATGTAGACCATATGGTTGATGAATAGTCAAAATTCATGGTAGTGATATATGCGGTAGTATAAGCCAGATGAGGTTTATAAAACAATCAATTACCTAAACAAGACTAAAAATCACCCTTAAATTTATCTGCCGCTAATCGACTTCAGAAATCCACGCTAATTGAATGGCCTCAAGCACTCTTTCACCACAATGCTTAGGATCATCATCAAAATTATCGAGGGCTATCACCCATTGCATCAATTCTGGAAAATGTAATTTAAGTGGATCAGCATCCGGATGCTCTTCCATTAAGTCTAATGCTAACTCTAATGAGTCTGTCCAACGATATCCCATATATAACTCCAACTTTTAAAATAAAAGATTAAACCACAATGCATCTATTGTAATCATGATAATTAACCAAATAAACATTCTTCGGTATTTAAGGCAAAATTGACAATCAGTTTGCCACCATTTTTTCAATGTCTCTTTCACTTAAACCACCCACCTTAACGCTTGGTCATAAGTATATACCTATGATACATCAAAGGCGCTACTTCAGCAGGAAATATAATCCCTTAAGATAGAATTGATTGAAATATTATGGTTATAATCTCGTCAAGAATTTTCATTAAAAGAGCAGAGAATAATATGAGTGAAATTAAGTTTTCATCCGCACAAAAAGAGTTACTGGTTCAAAAACTACAGCATTATTTTGCAAGCGAACTTGATCAAGAGCTCGCTCAGTTTGACGCTGACTTTTTGCTTGATTTTTTTACTAAGGAAATGGGCAATCATTATTATAATCAAGGTATTTATGATGCCCAGCAATTATTAACAGAAAAACTTGATTATATTTCTGATGAAATGTATCAATTAGAAAAACCAGCCAACTAATGACCACTGAGCAAAAATAGATAAATTAACTTGAGCCTTAGCAATATTCTCTACCCTTTATCTGCAAGATTAATTTTAAATTGTATTATCAAGCGGCAATTATAATAAGAGTTGATTTATCACAACGATTATTCTGATAAATACGCTAATATGGCTTTACTGATTATTTGAAATACAAACTATAATGCAAATTACTGATTTAAATGAAGAGCAGAAAATTCTGCCAATATTTCGCTTAGGCTTCCGACCCTTTTTTTTAGGTGGCGCTGTTTTTAGTTTAATTGCCATTACTTTATGGTTGTTAATCTATAAAGGGACCATTAGCTTTTCACCTTACGGTGGTGGCTATTGGTGGCATATTCATGAAATGATTTTTGGTTTCGGCAGTGCCATCATTGTTGGTTTTTTACTCACCGCAGTGCAAAATTGGACAGGTATTGCCAGTGTTAAAGGCAAACCCCTCGCCGCTTTATTCTTTCTATGGTTATTAGGCCGAGTGGTCATGTTAATGCCCGACTTATTAGGGGCAACATTAAGCGCTTTGATAGATTTAAGTTTCTTATTAGCTATCGCTTATACACTCGCCAAACCTATATTAGCGATAAAGCAGTATCGAAATTTATTTTTTGTACCACTATTGGTGATGTTTACCATCGCCAATGGAGAAATGCACTTAGCAACCCTTTACCCACAAAGTTTTTCGTTGAGCTACTCAGGTTATGCCGGTGTTTTATTAGTGGTATTTTTAATGTCCGTTATGTCTGGACGTGTTGTGCCAATGTTCACCGCTAATGGAACACAAACCACAAAAACAACCCCTGCTCCTTTACTTGATAAACTTGCTAATGGCAGTTTACTGCTTGCTATGCTGATGTTGTTGTTACATCCATTGGTGGGTTTTGTGCCGATGTTTTTTGGCATTATCTTAATTTTTGCTGGTTTATTTCAGTTAATTCGTTGGTTGAGATGGCGACCTTGGATAACACTGGGCGTACCACTTTTATGGTCATTACATTTCGCCATTAAATTTATTTGGTTTGGTCTTATCTTATTAGGATTTAGCTACATTATTGATGAAATCCCCAGTAATCATGTTTGGCATCTATTAACCATTGGTGGCATGGGGGGGATTATTTTAGCAATGATTTCTCGTGTTTCTTTAGGGCATTCTGGTCGACCATTAACCCCACCTAAAATGATGTCGGTCGCTTTTGCATCTATTACCCTCTCGGCTATGGTTCGGGTATTTGGGCCTTGGTTAGTACCAGAAAAAACTTTACTCTTTGTCGATATAAGTGGTTTTTTCTGGTTGGTTGCTTTTGGACTCTTTACTTTTTACTACGGGCCAATGTTGCTAAAAGCACGAGAAGATGGTCGTCCTGGTTAAACTAAGTAACACTCATGCCATAAAATAAATATCACATGATAAAACGGTAAACAGAAATATACGCTGATTGCCGTTTTTTTTTATCTTGATTTCTATTAAGCTAATAACATAATTTCTTTTTGACTACTCGCTATGCAAACCGTTTTTTTAGATCAACAAACCTTTAGTGCCAGCATTTCTTTGACCCGTATAAAGTCTGAGGTCAGTACATTAAGCTGTTATGCCACCACCACTGACAGTCAAATTATTGAACGTTGTAAAACGGCTGAGATTATTATCACCAACAAAGTGTTGTTATCTAAAAATATACTCGAGCAATTACCCCAACTAAAATTAGTGTGCATTGCCGCAACAGGTATGAATAATGTTGACCTAGTTGCTGCTAAAGCACTTAACATTGCGGTTAAAAACGTCAGTGGTTACTCACAAGCCTCAGTCAGTCAATATGTCTTTGCGCAAATGCTTGAATATTTCAGTAATACCGCACACCACAACATCAATACTCAACAAGGACATTGGCAAAACAGTGCTACTTTTTGTTTTCATGGCAAAGGAAGTCAAGAATTAGCAGGAAAAACCATCGGCATCATTGGTTTTGGCAACTTAGGTAAAGCGGTAGCGAAAATTGCTCAAGCTTTTGATATGCACGTCATGATTGCTGAACGTCCTAATGCGATAAAAATAAGAGAAAACCGTCATAGCTTTACTGAAGTATTAAATAAAGCCGATGTTATCAGCTTACACTGCCCACAAACCGAGGAGACGATAAACTTAATAAATAGTGAAACTTTAGCGCTTATGAAACCCTCGGCGTTACTGATTAACACGGCGCGAGGTGTACTGGTTAATAGTACAGATTTACTGCAGGCATTAAAGAATAAAATCATATCTCACGCCGTGCTCGATGTATTAGAACATGAGCCGCCAACAGTGAGTCACCCGTTAATTAGTGCTTTAATAAAAAAAGAAATCGATAACTTGTCGATAACTGCCCATATTGCTTGGGCCAGTATCGAGTCGCAGCAGCGATTAATTGATTTAGTCGCTTTAAATATTAAAAACTATAAAGCCGTATAAGGTTTATTTATACGGCTTTTGATAAGACACATCTAAACGAATAGCTATACTATAAGTTCAGATGTGTGGTTGATGTTGATTAACTTTCTCTAATAAGATAATCGAATGCTGATAAGGATGCTTTTGAACCCTCACCCATCGCAATCACAATTTGCTTATAAGGCACGGTAGAAACATCTCCAGCAGCAAATATACCCGGCTCAGAGGTCTGACATTTTTCGTCAATGATGACCTCGCCATATTTAGTACATTCAACAACACCCTGTAAAAAATCACTGTTGGGTAATAAGCCTATTTGGATAAATATTCCCGACAAGCTTTGTTGCTTCATCTCCCCTGTTGCTCTATCTTCATAAGCCAGAGCAACAACTTTACCACCTTCAGCAATCACTTCTTTAGTAGCAACATTTTTAATGATGGTGATCTTTTTATGCGCTTCTGCTTTTTCTACCAATATTTTATCTGCTTTCAAGCCAGGTAAGAATTCGAAGACGGTAACATGATTAACCATACTTGCTAAATCTAATGCCGCTTCTATTCCTGAGTTACCACCACCAACCACAGCAACATCTTTACCTTTGAAAAATGGGCCATCACAATGCGGACAATAAGCGACACCAGAACCAATATTTTCTTTTTCTCCTGGTATACCAAGTTCACGCCATTTAGCCCCAGTAGCAATGATCACCGTTTTAGATTCGATAACTTCGCCGCTAGAAAGATGTAGCTTTTTCGGTACTTTGCTCTCAGACTCACCTTTATCTATTTTTTCAACACGTACAAACTCTCTTGTCGTGATCTCGTAATCATTTAAGTGCGCTTGCATATTACCCGTTAGTTGTGTGCCGGTCGTTTTAGAGACTGAAATTAAGTTCTCAATACCTACGGTATCTTTGACCTGACCACCAAAACGGTCAGCAATAATAGTCACTTTCAAACCTTTACGAGCGGCATAAATAGCAGCAGCAACACCGGCAGGACCTGCGCCTATAACGGTAATATCTTGTAACGGTAACTGCTCGTTGTCATCGCCACCGACAATATAAGGGAAACGTTCGATAAGTTTATCGACTAATTGACCTGTGTCTATTTTTCCATTCGCAAATAATTCGCCATTAAGGTAAACACTAGGTACACCTTGAATATTACGTTCGTCTATTAAGTTCTTAAATAAGCCACCATCAATCATTTCACTGCTGATACCTTCGTTTAATAAGGCAAACTGATTCAACGATTGCACAACATCAGGACAGTTATGGCAACTTAAGGAAATAAATACTTCAAAGTGCAAATCTTCTTTGATTTTTTGCACCATTTTAGTCAAGGTGCTGTCTAATTTCAGTTCGGTACCAGATGACTGTAAAATAGCTAATATCAACGAATTAAATTCATGTCCACTGGGAATACCAGAAAAGTGGATGCCATTATTGTTACCGTCAATTTCTAAGTAGAACGTAATAGGGCTGCGTAAACCATCATCGCGTTCAACAAGTAGTAGATTGTCTGATACTGATGTTAACTGTGTTAAAAATTCTTTTAATTCATTGCGTTTTTGATGTTCACCCGTCTGTAAAACTAGTGATACTTTGTTGGTCATATTTTGGGTATAAGCTTTTACTGCATTTAAAATATCTTCACTTAACATGGGGCTACCTCATTATTTATCTTGTTGAATTTGACATAAGAGCTGTCATTTTGTTGGTTGAAATAAGGTGGAAGAAGTCTGGTTAACCAGAATAACGACTTCCACCCATAACGAGACTGCTGTCTTAGATTTTACCAACTAAGTCTAAACTTGGTGTTAAGGTTGCTTCACCTTGTTCCCAAGCTGCTGGACATACTTCACCGTCATTTTCACGCACATATTGTGCAGCTTTTACATTACGCACCATATCTTTTGCACTTCGACCGATACCACCCGCATGAATATGGGCAACTTGAATAACACCATCTGGGTCGACTAAAAATGTTCCGCGGTGTGCCATATGATCTTCTTCAATCATCACATCAAAACCACGAGTAATTGTGCCAGTTTGGTCACCAATCATCGGAAATTTAATTTTACCAATCGCTTCTGAAGAATCGTGCCATGCTTTATGTGAAAAATGTGTATCTGTTGATACCGAGTAAACTTCAACACCAAGACCTTGCAACTCTTCATACTGGTTTGCCATGTCTTCTAATTCAGTTGGACAAACGAATGTAAAATCTGCAGGGTAGAACAAAAAGATTGACCATTTGCCTTTAGTACTCTCAGATGTTACTTCAACAAACTCATCGTTATGAAATGCTTGAGCTTTAAATTCTGGGATAGTTTTGCCTATTTGAGCCATGGGTATTACCTCTGTTATTTAAAAATGTTTAGTTAAATGGTTTTGTTTTAAAAGCATGTTTGCTTTCGATGTGGGTATAGTAGATTCTGTTGAACGATAAATAAATTTGATTAAATAGATTTTAATATTCTAAAAAACAGAATTACTAAATATTTATTATGATAACTAAACAAGAGATTATGCGACCGTCGATTTCACGTTATCCATCGAGAATATCAATATCAAAATAAGTTACCTGCGAACAAGATGACTAATTCAATAAATTCGATTAGGATGATATCTATGTTCAATATAAATTATCGTTATAAATATGATTTCAATAAAACAGCTTCATTACGCACTCGCTATCGAAAAGACTTTACACTTTAAAAAAGCTGCAGAGGCATGTAATGTTTCTCAATCAGCGCTAAGTACGGCCATTAATGAGCTTGAAAAGCAGTTGGGAATGATGATATTTGAGCGCAATAACAAACAAGTCTTAGTCACTCAAAAGGGGCAGCTGATCCTTAATAAGGCTCGCCAAGTAAAACTAGAACTAGATGAATTATTGCAAATTGCGAAAAGCGACAATCAACCTTTTTCTAGTTCGATGTCGATAGGTGTCATCCCAACTATAGGTCCATACCTTTTGCCTAAGGTGTTGCCCGAAGTTAGGCATCAATATCCAAATTTCAAATTGAAGATACTAGAAGAACAATCACATACCTTAGTTGATATGGTGCGAACCGGAGCGATTGATGCAGCTATATTGGCGTTACCCTATCCTATAGAGGGTTTAATGAGTTTCAGTTTTTGGCAAGAAGACTTCTATTTAGTCTGCCATAAGGATGAATGTCCACAGAAAACCCAAGAAATTACCAGTGAAGAGTTAGCGACAGAAAAACTAATGTTGTTAAAAGATGGCCATTGCCTAAAGGAACATGCACTAGCAGCTTGTCAATTACAAAACCCAAAACAAAGCGCTGATTTTGGCTCTGCTAGTTTGCATACACTGATCCAAATGGTTGCCGGTAAACTAGGAACAACGCTCGTACCACAAATGGCCTTAGATCAATTGACTTATAACGAATCTGAACTTCGGGCTATTCATTTAAATGAACCGGGGCCACACAGAACAATCGCGTTAATCATTAGACCTAATTATGTAAGGACCGATGAGCTGACTATCCTCAAAAATATTTTTACCGCACAACTTACTGAAAAGTGCAGTGATCATTATCTTAAATAATCGTTTCATTTTATAGAATGATATATTTAATTTTATGAAATTTACTGAATGATAATGTTAGGTGACAATCGTTTTATCGAAAATAAATCAGGTAACTAAGATGAAAAATATTATTAATAATATCAAGACAATTTTTAATACACCAACAGATAAAAAAGCTGTGGTTAATTGTAACTACTCAAATAATTACTATGGCGATCAGTATTGTCAGACGCAGAAGAATTAAAAGCATGAATAAGGTTGGGCGCTAGTAAGTGTTTGTGAACTACCCCGCGACTTCGTTTCGCTCTGATCACGGGGCTTCTGCAATCTAGCTTTTGATAACTAGGCTGCTTCTTTTTTCTCAGATCCCACACCAAACTTTGATTGCTCAAAGACTTTCATTTTAGAAGGTGATTTCTGCTGAAATTTGGGCAACGCCCTAGCTAATATCCCATTAGCTATTAACTCTTTTTCGCCTGTGTCTGCAACAGATTTAGCTGCTGCTAAATCTCTGCACTGTACTAATCCACAGCTCTCACAGGAAAATTCTCGCACACTCAAATCGAATTTATGCTCATACTTACATCCATA
This sequence comes from Colwellia sp. BRX8-7, assembly GCF_014077275.1. Lineage (NCBI taxonomy): Bacteria > Pseudomonadati > Pseudomonadota > Gammaproteobacteria > Alteromonadales > Colwelliaceae > Colwellia > Colwellia sp. BRX8-7. The sequence goes on from NZ_JACGVP010000001.1 coordinate 435,240, forward strand.
GCAAATGCCGGAAGATTTCACAAACCGACCAATTTCATGGTAAACAACTCCATTTAATTCAGCCTTATACCTGGTTAATTCAGTGATCATTCCCATCACATTATCATTCACCATCTGGCCATTAAATTGCTGCATTCCTTTCACGTTTAAATCCTCAAACACGATAATATCGCTACTCTTGGCTATCGAGCATGATACTTCGTGAGCGAACGCTAGGCGTTGGCTAGAGATTTTCCCGTGAATTTTGTTTAAACGTGATTTTGTTTTGTGCCAGCGATTCGAACCTTTCTTACGACGGCTCAACTGGACTTGAATTTGTTTTAATTTCGTTGATGACTTCTTAAAAACTTTCGGGTTTTCAACGTACAGACCATTTGAGCCGACAACCGTATATTGGCTGTTGATGTCATAGCCCACAAGTGTTGATAGCACTTGCTTTTTACTCTTGCACTCGACTTTTTGAGTCAGTGAAACGTACCACTTCCCGTGCCTCATCTTGAAGGTTGCTGACTTGATTTTACTTTTAAGTTTACGATGAAGTGCAATTTTAACCGTACCAATTTTTGGAATAGTGATGCCGTTATTTTCCAGTCTTATATTTGCATTGGTATTGACCGAGCGGTAGCTATCATCGTGAAGTTTCTTCTGCTTAAAGCTGACCTTGAAAGTCGGAAACTTTTGAAGCCTGCCTTTATTGAATGAATTCTTTAGTGCTGTTTCAAGGTCACGAGCCACTTGTTGTGAAGCCGCAGAGTCAAAATCTTTGAGCCATGAGAATTCATCGAACATTTTTAAATCTTTTATCAGCGATGCCATTTCATTGTAAAAAAGAAATGTTTTATCGTACCGATATCGACGCATATTTTCAGATAGCAACAAGTTCCATACGCCACGGGCGTATGCTCCAAACTCAACGAGTTTGACTTCTTGTTCTGCCGTCGGCTTGAGCCGATAATTGTATCTGAGCGTCTTTTTCATATACTGTATAGACTACTGTACAAGCCGAGATTGTCAAGTGGAATATCAAACGAATTCACATTGTAAGCACCTAATTGCTCTGCATTTAATTCTCGTGGTTAAATATCGAAAGCAACTACTTTTTGGCGATATGGGAGAGTTTGTAAAGCAGGCTGTTTTAGACATATCAGATAGTTCTGACTTTTCAGTTGAGGAGATTGAAGTAGACAAGAATCACATCCATATACTTCTGATGATTTCTCCAAGATATGCCATTGGGCAACATGTTAGAAGGATTAAGCAGCAGACAAATAAGTTGATTTGGAAGAGGTATCCAAGCCTGAAAAAGCAGTTTTGGATTGAGAATACTTTCTGGTCTGATGGATATTTTGTTTGTTCTGTCGGCAATGCTTCCGCTGATACAATTCGCAAATACATTAAAGAACAAGGATAGTTTATCGATTCATCCCCGCGACTTTCGCTTCGCTCGGATCACGGGGTTTTCTCGACAGGTTCGATAAAAACTAGCCCTTGTACACCAATATTGAGTAAAAAACATTATAAATCAGTTAGAAATATATTAGCGGCATGACATTACTGTGCCAGTAAGCCACTTCACCGAATTAACGTATGTTATTTAAAATTGAGTTGGTATTTATTTAAAAGGACTTGATAATAAGGTGCTGCTTTAAATTTTTTGATGAGTTGTCCTAGTGTTTCTTTTATTTCTTTCGAATCCGCCCTAGCTTTGGTTAATCCTAGGTAGACTGGCGTTTTCGCAACATAAGGCTCCATCGCCTGAACTTTAGAGATAACATTATTTTTTTTAATCAATTGATTAAAAACATATGGATTAGATATAGCCATATCGATGCGCCTGGTCAGTAACAGCTTTAATAATACTTCTTCAGTTAATGCTGGTAATTTGGTGATATAGTTAGCGCTATCAAAAGCTTTTCCATAGGAAAACTCTCTTTTGGTTCCAATTGAATAAGGTAATAATTGCTTTAATCCCCCATTATATTGAAAATTATTATCGGCAAGCGTAAATAATTGATTAATCTCATAACCGTAAGAGGGTTCAATAAAGTGATATGTTTTTGCACGCTTTTTATTTTTAAATAATGTAAGTATCAGATCAACTTTACCTTCTGCAACGAGATAAAGTGCTCTTGGCCAAGGTAAAGTGACAAACTCAAAATCATATTTTGAGTTTGCTTTAATATAATCGAGAACATCAATAGTAAAACCTTTTATTTCTCCATTTTCTTTATAATTATAGGGAGAATAACCTATTTCCTCTATAGCGACTTTCAGCGTAACTCTAGCTTTACCTAGATGATTACCGTCTGTCTTTAGACGGTTGTCGGCTAAAATAAAGAACGGAAAAAGGTAAAAGAAAAATAGTAGTTTTTTAAGTATCATCATAAGTAAAAGTATACGGTTTCTTTTTGTGTTTCCAGCGACTGGATTATAAATATTGGCTAACTACCCGTTATTATAGTTGAGTACCTTGCAAAGAAAAATGGCTAGAGCCACTCATCTTTAATCTTTCCATAATGAAAATATCCCCATTGGCCAACTCGTCGCAATGGTGCAAACGGAAATTTTGGTAACTGACAATTATAAAGAGGCAAGTTTTCTATTTTAGGATCAATAGCTTTTTCAGCGACTTTTTCAGCCAACCGCTTACCTGCTTGCACCGAAAATGACACGCCAGAGCCACAGTAACCCATGCTATAAAAAACATTTTTCTTAGGGTTTTGATAAATATGAGGTAAGTCGTCTAGCGACATACAGATCCAACCTGACCAAGCATACTGGTAGTTTAACTTAGCTAACGGTGGAAAACTTGTTTTTAACACTGTCAACAAACGCTGTGCGTAATAAGGATCATCAGCAGACTTGCCCGTTATTGCGCCACGCCCACCAAATAGAATGCGGTTGTCGGGCAGCTTTCTGTAATAGTATTTTAGCGCTCTTGTATCCATCACTACATTCGACGTTAAAAAGTTACAATCGGCTAACTGCTGCTCTGACAAAGGTTCGGTGACAATAATTTGTGAAAGTACCGGCAACGTTCGATCGGTTGTTAATGAATGAAACCCTTTAGGTGTATATCCGTTGGTAGCAATAACAATCTTTTTAGCCGTAACAACACCTTGAGGTGTTATCAATTTTTGTTGGTGCCCTTCATCTAAAATATCTAACACTGGAGAGCTGGTATGAACTTTAGCGCCGGCTTCACGTGCTAATCGCTGATAGCCCCAGGCCAGTTTCAACGGATTTAAACCAAAACCGTCTTGATAGCGAATCGCGCCATAAGCATTTTTATCGTCCATGTATTGTTGACGAACTTCGTTTCTCGTTAAAATCTCCACATCACTATTTTTAATACCTGCAAAGGTTTTTTGTTGCAGTTTTGCTTGGCTAATAAGCTCAGCTAATTTGCTCGGCTTATGCGCTACTTTTAAAAAACCACGCGTTTGTACGTCGCAGTCAATACCTTCAGCGATCAGTGATTTTACCGTTTCAACGCCAGCGCACATTTCATCATAAATGCCGCGCATCACTTCTTCACCCCATTTTTGCGCCATATCGCTATAAGACTTACGTCCTGAAGACTTGAGAATAAAGCCAGCATTTCTCCCACTACAACCCCAAGCCGTTTGATTTGCCTCTAACACATGCGCCTTAATACCATGTTCACGCGCTAAATATAGCGCACAAGAAAGCCCGGTATAACCAGCGCCTATAATAGCAACATCAACATCTACGTCTTGATTGATTTGTCCGTCACTTGCTGGGGCATTTGTTTCAATATCTGCATTTTCAGCCCAGTAACTTTTAGGGTATGGGGCACCACAACCAGGAGATTTATCGTGTAAAGGATCGTACATTTTTCAAAACTACTTTAAGAAAGAAAACCACAGAAACTTTACCGTATTTATAGGAAATTTGCTAAGATCAATTTTCTAAAAATCACTTTATTTAAACAAATATAAAAAATGAAAAAACAGTTTAATTCAGTAAAGTCTCAAGTCTTATATCGTGAAATGTTACCCAGCGATTTTTCAGCAATAATTGCCTTAGGCACAGCTGTTCATGGTGCTGGTTATATTGACGACTCAAACATGGGCGTCTGGTATAGAAAAGGTATATTAAAAATAGCTGATAGTAGCGAAATCAATGCAAACTTTGTCGCTTATCTAGATAACGTACTGATAGGTTTTCGCTTAACTTACGCGATTAATCAATGGGAAATTGATGCTTGGTGCAGCCCTGAATTATGGCAACAACCCAGCGAAAAAGTTTGTTATTTCAAATGTAATACCGTTGATGAGAATTATCGTGGTTACGGTGTTGGCAGTCAGCTACTCAAATTATCAACACAAGCAGCAATTAAACAAGGTGCAAATGCGGGTGTTAGTCATTTATGGAAACAAAGCCCCGGTAATAGCGCAGTAAAATATTTCACTAAATGTGGTGGCGTGTTAATTAAAGAACATCCAGAACGCTGGAATGAACTCAGTAAGCAAGGCTATGAATGCCCAGAATGCCCAGACGAATGTCATTGTGTGGCTGCGGAAATGATCATTCACTTTGAAAAATAATCATTACACCACTCATTCGGATGACATTCAGTAACTAGCCAAATATTTTTTTAAATAATGAAGCTGGTGTTTTAATTTCAGCCACGTGATTTTGTACTAGATCCCCCTGACATTGAGTGTCTATCCTTGCAACATCGGGTAGCACTAAGGCATTAAAGTTATTGAGACTTGGATATTCAACCGCAGAGTTTTTATGTTCAAAGTCTCCTGTAGCAGGGTTAAAACGGTATTCTTTCGCCCATTCAACAATATTTTCAGTGACTTGATTAATCGCTTCAACAATATACCTGACTTCTTTATCAGAGGTCGTAGGATGAAATGACGCACGTATCCAACCAGGTTTTTCAGCATAATCACCCCTATTAATTTTTTCAGTGATTTTGTTAGACGTATCATGATCAACATTCAATAATATATGACCATAAGTGCCCGCACATGAACAACCACCACGCGTTTGAACACCAAACTTATCGTTGAGCAATCGTACCACTAAATTATAATGAACATTAGGTATGTAAAAAGAAACAATAGCTAAACGGTCTTTAACATTCTTTTCTAGCATCACTACGTTGTCATTTTTGGCTAATTCAGTCATTACATAATCAGTAATTTCTTTTTCACGGGCGGTGATGTTGTTAACGCCCATAGCGTTCTTTACTTTTATCGCTAAGGCAGTACGAATACACTGTAAAAATCCAGGAGTTCCGCCATCTTCACGCATTTCAATATTATTGAAAAAGCTGTGCTCTCCCCATGGGTTGGTCCAAGTTACTGTTCCACCTCCGGGGTGATCGGGTACTCTGTTTTTATAGAGCGCTTTATTGAAGATAAGCACTCCCGAACTGCCAGGCCCACCAAGAAATTTATGAGGAGAGAAATAAATGGCGTCTAAACTTTGCTTGGAGTTTGTTGGATGCATATCAATATCAACATAAGGTGCTGAACAAGCAAAATCAACAAAACATAAGCCGCCGTGTTCGTGCATTTTTTCTGCTAACAAGTGATAAGGGGTTTTAATGCCAGTGACATTGGAACAAGCAGAAAACGAGCCTATTTTTACTTTTCTAGCTTGGTACTTTTCTAACAATAATTGTAGATGTTCAAGCGATGGTAAACCATGGCTGTCAGGGTCAATAATCTCTAACGTGATATCACACTCATACCAAGTAGTTTGGTTTGAATGGTGTTCCATATGGGTAATGAAAACAACGGGTTTATCACAATCATCAAACTTCACTTGCTCTTGCATACGCTCAGGAATACGTAGACCTAGAATACGTTGAAACTTATTAATAACACCGGTCATTCCTGCTTCTGCCGTGATTAATACGTCATTATCGCAGGCATTTACATGGCGTTTTATTATTTTTTGCGCATCGTGATATGCATTCGTCATCGCACACCCGGTTAAATTAGTTTCGGTATGGGTATTAGCGACAAAAGGTCCTAAGGTATGGCTGATATAATGTTCAATTGGCGCATAAAGTCGACCACTTGCAGTCCAATCAGCATAAACAATATCTAATTGCTTACCATTGATTTCATGGCTTAATGATTGACCAATGATATTATTTCTAAAAGGAAGAAAGTGATTTTCAAGTGACATGATTGACGGCTCGTACGTTGTTTCGATAAATAATTCTAACAAAACCGCACTAATGAGCAATCAAAAACCAATTAAAACAACCAATACGCAAAATAAATTCATATAAAAGCAATTTATAGAAAAATACACTAAACTCAACTGCTTTTCGTTAAGATAACGAAAACTCAGTTTCGCGCAAATGCTGTACTTGTCAGGTGCTTGATCGGATAAGAAGAACAATTCGTCGTACAATACTATTTACTTGGATAAAATTACGTTACTTTATTAGCTGTTTATAACCGTAGGAATTTAATAAAATATGAATTTTTCTTTGTGTAAGTTTCTGGTCTTGCCCGCTATTCTTGTTTCACTTAGCGCTTGTCAACTCACCATGAATAGCAAAAACTCGTCACAGACCACCGCTAACGAAAAATTTGATAGTACGGTTAAAGCACTGTTAGATCATCGTGCCAGTAAAGGTATTTATCAAAAAAGTGCAGCACTAAACGAAGAAAGCTATTGGCCTGATTTATCACCAGAAATGTTGGAAAAAAAATACCAACAACGTCTCACTATCGCGGCAGCATTTGAAAAGATAAATCAAACGTCACTATCAGACGATAATAAAATTAATTATGCAATTATTAAAGCCCAACTTGATAATAGTATTGCTGAGTATTATTTTAAAGCTCATTACATGCCATTCAATGCTGAATCAGGCTTTCACTCTAATTTAAGTTTTTTCATCAACAATACAGCATTTAATAAAGAAAAAGATATCGACTTCTATTTGAATAAATTATCGGCGCTTCCGCTATATTTTGATCAAAACATTTATTGGATGCAGCAGGGATTATCGACAGGGATCACTCAACCTCAAGCGGTATTAATCGGCTATGAACAGTCAATACTCGCCTTTATTCCTGAGCATGCTGAAAATTCTGAATTTCTTAAGCCTTTTAGCACAGCGTCAAATTTAATTGCACCTGACGTGCTTTCTGATAAAAAAAGCCAGCTTATTGCGCTATTAAAAACTAAAGTTATTCCTGCTTATCAGCACTACTATCAATTTTTTACCAAAGAGTATTTTCCAAATGCCCGTAAAACTATTGGCGTTTCGGCGACAGCTAACGGTAATGAATTTTATCGCAATAGAGTTAAACACTACACCACAACAGATATGACACCTGAGCAAATTCATACCTTAGGTTTGAGTGAAGTAAAACGTATTCGTCAAGAAATGGCTGAGATCATTGTAAAAACTGGTTTTAAAGGGACTTTTTCTGAGTTCACCAATTTCTTACGAACTGATGAACAGTTTTATGCAAAAACGCCGTTAGCGTTACTTAAAGAAGCTGCGTATATTGCCAAACAAATGGATGCTAAATTACCCGCACTCTTTAAGCATTTACCCCGCACACCTTATGGCGTTGCACCAGTACCAGACAGCATCGCACCTAAGTATACTACTGGGCGCTACATTCGTGCGCAAAATGATACTCAGCCCGGTTATTATTGGGTTAATACCTACGCGTTAGACAAACGTCCACTTTATGTATTACCCGCTTTAACCTTACATGAGGGTGTCCCTGGGCATCATCTGCAAATATCATTAAATGGCGAATTAGATAACCTACCTTCATACCGAAGAAATGCCTATATTTCAGCTTTTGGTGAAGGTTGGGGCTTGTATGCTGAATGGTTAGGTATTGAAGCCGGCATATACCAAAATCACTACAGTAATTTTGGTCGCCTGACCTATGAAATGTGGCGGGCAGCCCGTCTTGTTGTTGATACCGGCATGCATGTTATGGACTGGTCAAGAGCGCGTGCCATAAACTTTATGACCGATAACACCGCACTTTCATCACACAATGTGAAAACAGAAATTGATCGTTATATATCATGGCCTGGACAAGCGTTATCTTACAAAATTGGTGAGATAACCATCAGAAATCTACGTAAAAAAACAGCAGCTGAATTGGGACAAAATTTTGATGTTCGCGAATTTCATCATCAAATTTTGAAAAATGGTTCCGTCCCTCTAAACGTACTTGAAGACCAAATTAACGCCTATATTGCCACAACGTTACTAACAATCGCAGCAGAAGATAAGAAAAAAAGCATCGCAAGTGAGTAGACACTCATAGCCACATGAAGCGACACTGAGTTAGTTCATTTAACTCAGTGTCGTTAATGAGCATGAATAATCTAACTCGTTCGACAAACAGGACAATCGGTCTGTTTATTTAGGGTAAATTGTTGCCATTGATTTGATAAACCATCAAAGAGATTTAACTGATTAATATGTATGGTGTTGCCTGTTAATAATTTAATGGCCTGTAACGATTGCATACCGGCTATAATCGCTAATACCGGACCGATAATACCAAGGGTTTGACAATTTTGGGTCGGCGCTTTTTCACTTTCAGGAAATAAGCACTGATAGCAAGCACTTGCTGGATTTCGAGGATCAATGACTAATTGCTGACCGTCAAACCCCGTAGCCGCCCCAACGATTAATGGTGTTTTTTGCTCAACACATATTTTATTTAATAAATAACGTGTGGTGATATTGTCGGTGCAATCAAGGACCACATCGACCTGTTCAATGTAATAGTTTGCTAATTCTTCATCAAGCATCTCATCAACTACTTCAATAGTAATGTCACTGTTATGCTGTTGCAATTTCTCAGCACCAACATCAGCTTTATTATTACCGATATCATTTTCAGTGAATAATATCTGTCGCTGTAAATTGGTCATCTCAACCTTATCACCGTCGGCGATAAATAAAGTTCCTACTCCGGCGGCCGCTAAATATAAACTGGCCGGATTACCTAGCCCACCAACACCAACGATTAGTACTTTGGCTTCACGCAGGGCTAACTGCCCTTGCTCACCTATTTTATTGAGCATAATTTGACGGCTGTAACGTAGTTGTTCGTGTTGAGATAACATCAGCTAAATAGTTCCTAAAGAAAGTTAATGCAGTGAACGTACTGCATTCGCTTTAAATTGAATAAATATACTTTGACCCAGCATTAACGATAAGCGCTTAGCCGACCAAGTCGTAATGGTGACAAAAAAGGGTTGTGCTGAGCAATTAACCGTTATTAGCATTTGAGCATTAGCGCCATCAGACGATATGATATGACTAATTGCTGTTATTTCGCCATGTAAGTGATTAACAATAGAGCTTTCGATAGGTTCATGTAAAGTAATGCTAATATCACTAGCGGCAATAATGCAGCGCACTTTTTTCTTTTTGTCTGATGGGCTGTCACAAGCAATAAATATTTGTTGCTCGCCTAAACGTAAACTTGTTAAGCCGTATTCGGGTAAATGCTCTTTCACCATCAATGATAAGCTGGTTTGATGCAATATTTCGTTATTGGTGGTTAGTTGATGAATAACGTGGTGAATATCACCATGATGACTCACTTTTCCTGAAGAAATAACCAATAGCTTATCGGCCAGTTGTTGAAGCTCATCTAAAGAATGGCTGACATATAACATTGGTAAATCAAGCTGTCTCTTGACCCTGTCGAGTAAAGCTAACAAGATAATTTTATTTTTATCGTCAAGTGCACTCAAGGGCTCATCAAGTAATAACAATCTTGGCTCAGCTAATATGGCACGCGCTAATGCAACACGCTGTTGCTCGCCCCCAGAGAGTTGAGTAACCGCTTTATCGAGCAAGCTTTCAAGCTGGGTGAGTTCAACTATTTCTGCAAAACTTAACCGACAATTCTTATGTCGCTTTTGCCCAAAACGTAGGTTTTCTTCGACATTTAAATGAGGAAACAAGCGACTATTTTGAAAAACTAAACCTATGCGACGTTGATGTGGCGCAACAAACGTTTTTGCCTCGCTATTAAATAAGTATTCATCATCAAGTAATACCTTGCCATGTGCTTGTTGTTCTAATCCGGCGATCACTTTCAATAAGGTTGATTTTCCAGAGCCAGAATGACCAAAAATCCCCGTGATACCGGTTAAAGATATTTTGTCATCAATTGTTAATGAAAACTCGTCATGCTCAACGGTGAAATTTAGTGCTAGCTCAGCCATTAATTAAACCTCTTTGATTTAACTCGTTTATTTTTAGCAGGCCGATTCAGTAAATAAATTAAAGATAATAGAACAAGCGATGAGATAACTAAACTTATTGAAATAAGGTGTGCTTGTGCATAATCGAACGCTTCAACATGATCGAACAAGGCAATTGACAGCACACGGGTTTCACCTGGAATATTACCACCAATCATTAAGACCACACCAAATTCACCAACCGTATGAGCAAAACCTAAACTGGCTGCGGTAATAAAACTGGCTTTAGTCATTGGCATAACAACAGTAAAAAATCGATCAAAAGCGCTAGCACCAAGCATAGCTGCTGCTTCTAATAAGTCATCGCCCAATTGCTCAAATGCCTTTTGTAATGGTTGCACAACAAAGGGTAAAGAGTATAAAACAGAGCCAATAACAATAGCAGAAAAGCTAAACGCTAGTTGTTGACCGGTTGCCTGTTGCCAAATTTGTCCTGGAAGGTATTGCGGAGAAAACAACAATAATAAATAAAATCCCAGTACTGTCGGTGGTAGTACTAAAGGTAAAGCCACTAATGCTTCAATAAAAACTTTCGATCGGCTTTGCATTTTAGCGAGATACCAAGCGAGTGGCGTGCCAATTAACATTAAAATAACCGTGGTTAAGCCCGCCATTTTTAATGTAGTGATCAGCGCCAGCATATCTGGGTGGGTATTACTCATTGGCATTGATCTCATTCGACGATGCATAACCTGATTCAGTAATAAACTGTTGAGCTTGCTTACTCATCAACAAGGTAACAAAACGTTCGGCTTGGGCTATTTTTTTACTGTGCTTTAAAATAACTAATTGCTGTTTTATTGGTTGATGTAAATGTGAGGGGATCAATACTCCCTTAAAATTATTGAGCACTAATTGACTATTACTGACAATGCCTAAGTTTACCGCTTGCGAACGTGTTTGCTGAAACGTTTGGCCAATATTAATTCCTTGAATTAATCGGTCTTTATAATCATCCCAACGTTGTAAATTTTCTAATACTTGCTTAGCAGCCTTACCGTAGGGCGCAATCCTGGGGTTAGCAATGGCAAGACGATGTTTATTATTATTAAGGGCTACCAAGAGATCGCTGTCAATATTACCCTTTGCAGACCAGAGAGCTAGCTGCCCAAAAGCATAGGTTTGCAGACTTCCACTCACCGCTAAGCCGCTTGTTGATAATAATTGTGGTCGTTCACTGTCAGCAGATAAAAACACATCAAAAGTAGCGCCATGTTCAATTTGTAGAAATAAAGTACCACTGGATGCCGCGATAAGAATTGGTGATAAAAATTGTTTTTGATTTGAATTAAAGCGAGCTAGTAACTGTTTTAATGTCGGTGCAAAATTCGAAGCAACGGCAATGCGCAAGGGTGCTTCATTCTCACTTGCCGTGTCTTTAGCCGCAACTAAAGTTATCGGTAACATAAGTAGCGCTATCAATAAAAAACGAGTAGATATACTCGCCAGCATTAATCCCAAAGCTATTTACTCCACGCCTGTGCTTTTTCTTTATCACTGGCTTTCGCTGCTAACCAGGTTTCACCAAGTTCAGTGAGTTCTTTTTTCCAAAATGGCGCGGCCACTTTTAAAAAATCCATAATAAATTCATTAGCAGCAAATGCATCTTGACGATGTTTACTAGTCACACCAACAAAAACAATTTGTTCACCTATGGCTAACTGGCCGATTCGGTGAATGACTTTTACACGGCCAATATCCCAGCGTTTTTTTGCCGTATCAATGATTTCAGCTAATAGCTTTTCAGTCATATCAGGGTAGTGCTCAAGGAATAATCCTTTAACTTTCAAACCCAAGTTATTATTGCGCACTCGACCGCTGAAGGTAACAACGGCACCATCTTCAACATTATCATTCTCTAACAGATTAACTTCAACACCGTGATCAAAGTCTTCGGTTTGAATACTGATCTCTGGATACTTATTATTGAGACTCGCCATATTAACTATTTTATCCTCCAGTGACGGGTGGAAAGAAAGCCACTTCGTCTCCTGCTTTCACCAAAAAATCATTATTAACCATTTGATGATTAACCGCACAAAGTAATGAATTATTGGTGAGGTAATGTTGCCAATCATTATTTTTTTCACCTAACGCGACTTTAACTTCAGCAACGGTAGTAGCAAGGTCAGCACTTATTTCAGTACCCTCAGAGCCGAGCTGTTCTCGCAACGCGGCAAAAAATATTACTTTGATCATAGCTTATCCTTTATTCTTTGAATCTTCTAAAGCTTGCTCTGCTTTTGCTTGCCAAGAGCCTGATTTACCCCCTTCCTTAGTCATTACACGAATACCGTGAATTTCCATTAAAGGGTCAGCGGCTTTACACATATCAAATAATGTTAAACACGCAACAGCAACCGCTGTTAAGGCTTCCATTTCGACACCCGTTTGTCCGGTTAGTTTGCATAAACTTGTCACATGCACTTGGCTACGTTCTTCATCGATGGTGAAATCAACATTTACTTTAGTTAACATCAACGGATGACAAAGAGGAATTAAATCACTACATTTTTTTGCCGCTTGAATACCTGCAATGCGAGCAACAGAAAATACATCACCCTTTTTATTATCACCTTGGGTAATTAACGACAAGGTATGTGCCGACATTTGGATATAACCTTCGGCCGTCGCAGACCTTGACGTCAGCGCTTTATCGGTGACATCGACCATATTTGCTTCACCACGTTTGTTGACATGGCTTAAGGCGCTAACATGGTTATTATTTGCTAAAGTAGTCATTAGTCGCGCGTCTCACAAACTTCTGCCATTTTTAAATGAGGTACAAAATTACAAGGGCGATGGCTCGCATCAAGTTGCTCTCTAATGAGTTTATCCCAAGCAGTACGACAAGCATTAGTTGAGCCCGGTACACATAAAATAACTGTGCTATTAGCAATGCCGCCAAACGCTCGCGACTGAATTGTCGACGTGCCAATTTCATCAAGCGAAATAGCCCGGAAAACTTCACCAAAACCTTCGACATTTTTATCAAATAAAGGCATTAAGGCTTCAGGAGTATTATCACGAGCAGTAAATCCGGTGCCGCCAGTCGAAATTATAGCTTGGACATTATCGTCAGCAATCCATTTTGAAACAATGGCGCGTAGTTGATAAACATCATCTTTAACAATCACTTTATCGGCAAGTTTATGACCCGCTTCAGTTAAGCGTTCAACAAGTACTTGCCCTGATGTGTCATTTGATTCATCACGGGTATCAGAAACAGTTAATACCGCAATTGATAAGGGAATAAAAGCGTTACCGCTATGTAAAGAGCTCATGATTTTTCCTAAATTTTATTAGTTTTCTGTTGATTGTTAAATAAAAAACGCAAAAATTCACACAGAAAAGCGTTGCTGCGCTTGTTGCCATTCTTGCGGTGTATTGGTATTAAATAAACACTGTGGTGACTTTACAGCTAAAACTTGATGTGGCACTTGTGCAAACATCGAACGAATAGAAGGACCATTTTTCTTAGGGTTATTTTTTTCGCTTAACGCACCTTTATTACCTTGCAAATACTGAAGAAAATGCGTGGTAAAGAATTGCTCAACAAAAGCATTGTTAGGTAAATAAAGTGGTAAAAAATGATCAGAAAAAAAGCAGGCTTTTTGAGCTAACTCACCTTTTATTTTTAACTGCGCAAGTGTTTCCTTGGTCATTAAAGGTAAATCAACCGGTAATATCAATAATGATTTAGGTTGGTATTTTTTAATAACACTGTAAATACCCCCCATTGGGCCAAGTTCTGCAAATTGGTCAGTAACAAAATTTTCGCTGTTAACATCAGCCCCATCAATGTTTCCACTGACGACAATGCTATTTATACCAATATTTTTCAGCAAGTTCTTACTAAAACTGAGCATATTTTCTTTGCCATTTACTGCAGTTTTATTACGCATTAACAAAGCTTTATTGCTACCCATACGAGAAGATTTCCCACCCGCTAGCACTACGCCTAGACATCCTTGATTAAACAAAGCTGCATTCATCTTAGCCACCCAACATCGCAAGGTTTTTGGTGGCACCGGTGAGTTTATCTTGCAGAAAATGTGTGGCTTTTTTATCGGTCATCATCGCGCGAATCTGTGCTTTCAATGGCTCAATATCATCTTGCTGTAAATACTCTTTTAACGGTAAACCTTCTTCGGTAAATAAGCATAAATGTAATTTACCTAATGAACTTACCCGCAAACGATTACAAGTATTACAAAAGTCTTTACTGTACGGCATAATTAAACCGATTTTACCTTGATAATCAGGATGATAAAACTCTTGTGCTGGGCCTGCTGCTTTATCGTTAACTACAGGTAACCAACCATCTAATATTAAATTTTGCTTAATACGTGCACCTTGTACATGTTGTGCATCAAAAAATTCTTGGTTATCACCCGTTTGCATTAATTCAATAAAGCGCAAAGTCACCGGAGTCACTTTCAGCCAATCAAGAAAGGTTTTAATGTCGTGACCATTGTATTCGCGCATTAATACGGTATTAATTTTAATTGTTGCACGACCATCTGCCAACGCCATATCTATGCCTTTTAAAATATGGGGTAACTTATTATGACCGGTGATTGAATGGAACATGCGCGGGTCAAGACTATCAATACTGATATTAATCGCGTCAATTCCGGCATCTAGCCAGCCTTGCAGATGTTCAGGTAATTTATAACCATTAGTGGTTATCGCGACTTTTTTAATACCGGGCGTTTGCTTACAAGCAGCAATAATTTCAGGTAAGTCTTTACGCAATGAAGGTTCGCCACCGGTAATACGGATTTTCTCTGTACCCATTTGAGCAAAAGCGTTAGCAACACGCTTAATTTCGTCAAAGGATAGAAAATCACGATCATGGTCGCATGAATAACCATCAGGCAAGCAATAGGTGCAACGGAAGTTGCAAACGTCAGTAATAGAGAGGCGCAAGTAATAAAACTTGCGACCGAAGTTGTCTGTTAACATCTCACCTTTCCAAATGTAGGGAGGCTAACAAGTTTCCCTGTTAACCCTGGTGGTTATAGCAAAATTACTATTAACCACGGCTTAAATAGCATTCTAAAAAAAGATTTAGCTAGAAAAGCTCGGCGAATAATTCATTTAATGAATACAAGTATAGTAAACTATTTCACTATTAAAATACGGCTAGACGATAAGTAATTTTGATTTGCATCAAAAAGTCATCACTTTACACGTATTATTGATGAGCAAATTTACGTCATAATAACGTATTCCTATGCCGTTAAGTAAATTGCAATAGACGCGAATGGGAATAACAAGCAGGCGGTGCTAATTTGCCGTGTAAAAATAAATATAAAAGAAGAGTTACTTATGGTTGATTGTTGTTCTGCTCCTGGATTATTACCTTTCGAACAAGCGATGGAAAAAATGTTGTCGGCGATTACGCCGATCGATAAAACTGAGTCGGTTTCTTTGGCATTGGGTTTAAATCGTGTGCTAGCTCGCAACATTTCGAGCCCATTAAATGTTCCTCCTCATCATAATTCAGCTATGGACGGTTATGCCTTTAAATGGGCAAGTTTACAAACGACCGATACATTAACTATGATTGGCCGGTCAATGGCTGGCGCGCCTTTTCAAGGTGAATGTAAAATCGGTGAATGTATTCGTATAATGACAGGTGCAAAATTACCAAGTTGTTGTGATACCGTTGAAATGCAAGAGAACTGCCAAGCAAAAGATACCGGCATTACATTCCTAGAAAACCGAGAATTTAACGATAACATTCGCTTTACCGGTGAAGATATCGCAATAGACCAATCCGTTTTTAGCCGAGGTAAAAAACTTTCGGCGATAGATATTGGTGTACTGGCATCTTTAGGTGTACCAACAGTAGAAGTCTATCGTAAAATTACTGTTGCTGTATTAGCAACCGGCGATGAATTAAAATCTCCGGGCGAAGTCCTTAATGACGGTGATATTTATGAAAGTAATAGCCATGCATTAATTGCGATGTTGACTAAACTGAATGTTACGGTGATTAATTTTGGTATTATCGCTGACGATGAACAAGCAATACGCACTGCATTTGAACAAGCCGATCAGCAAGCCGATGTTGTAATTTCCTCAGGAGGTGTTTCTGTAGGTGACGCCGATTATACTAAGTTGATACTTGAACAATTAGGCGAAATTGGTTTTTGGAAAATAGCCATGAAACCCGGTAAGCCTTTTGCTTTTGGAAAATTACCTAATAGTTACTTTTTTGGCTTACCCGGCAACCCTGTTTCAGCCTTGGTCACCGCACATCAATTGGCAGTACCCGCATTATTAAAATTACAGCATGCTCAAGCTAAAAAGTTACCGCTATTAAAAGTAAAAACAGCCACCCAATTAAATAAACGCGCCGGACGCATGGACTTTCAACGGGCGATATTGTCAACCAATCACCAAGGCGAGATGATAGTTACCAGTACAGGTAGTCAAGGCTCAGGAATTTTAACCAGCATGTCGACGGCCAACTGTTATATTGTTTTACCGGCAAACCAAGGCAACGTTCCCGCTAATGAAATGGTTAACGTGCAACTATTTGATGATGTTATTCAGTAGCATTATCTATTTTTAGCTTGTTATGAACACACAATATGACGATTAAAATATATTGCCTACCGGGTACCATGTGCGATCAACGTCTGTGGCAGGCTTGCATCACTTACTTACCTGAAAATGTGGAGCTTATCCACATTGCCATCCCCATGGAAAATAGTATTGATAAAATAATCACTGCGCTTGAACAAAAATTCCCATTAGGAAAAATAAATTTAGCGGGTTTTTCTTTAGGGGGATATATCGCGTCGGCTTTTGCGCTGAAATATCCTAATAAAATTAACAAACTACTGCTTATTTCTAATATGTCTTATTTGTTGCCACCCGCTCAATTAAAAGAGCGCAGCCGCACGATTGCTTATGTTAAATTGCATGGTTACTCAGGCATCACCAGCAAACGTATAACTGCCCTGCTGCATGCAAGCAAACACAACAATCAAGGCATCATTAACTGTATTCGAGCAATGGATATTGAGTTGGGTAAGGATACACTTATCCATCAATTAACAGTGACCACCCAACGCGAGAATTTATTAGTAAAACTTCCTACGCTTGCCATCCCGATTCAGTTCTTAATTGGTGATAATGACTCGCTGGTTAAGTTAACGCGCATTACCGCTATTTTAACGCAATCGCCGCTGATTTCTTTAATAACACTTGCCGACACCGGCCATATGTTACCGCTTGAACAACCAGAAAAGTGTGCTGGCAATATGATTCGTTTTTTTATCGAGTAATAAGCATTTAAACAAGGTAAAATGGCGTATTATTTTTATGCCAAGGAATTCCCGTTGAGCCAGCTTAGTTTTTCCACCTTACAACTCAAACCTGAGTTAATTCAAAATTTAGAGTCTATGGGTTATCAACAGATGACCGACATTCAAGCCCAAAGCTTGCCAACTATTATTGCCGGTGGTGACGTTATTGCCCAAGGTAAAACAGGCTCTGGTAAAACCGCTGCCTTTGGCTTAGGTGTTTTAGAAAAACTAGACGTAAAACGTTTTCGTATTCAAACACTGATCCTTTGTCCAACACGTGAATTAGCCGACCAAGTTGCGAAAGAAATTCGTAAATTGGCCCGTGCCATCCATAACATAAAAATATTGACCCTTTGTGGCGGTATGCCTTTTGGCCCGCAAGTCGGTTCTTTAGAGCATGGTGCTCATATCATTGTTGGCACGCCAGGAAGAATTGAAGATCATTTAGGTAAAGGCACATTGAAATTAGACGATGTGAATATGCTAGTGCTCGATGAAGCCGACCGTATGCTAGAAATGGGCTTCCAAGCCTCCGTTGACTTTATTATTAGCCAAATTCCTCAACAACGACAAACCTTATTATTTAGTGCAACTTACCCGGCAGAAATTGCCGATATTGCTAAAAAAATAATGCAATCACCGACCAAGGTAACCGTTGAGGGGAATCACGAAGAAAGCACCATATCACAGCATTTTTATAAGGTAGAGAATGACAGCGAGCGTATCGACGGTATCCGCTTATTGTTATTAAAGCATCAACCCGAATCAAGCATCGTTTTTTGTAACACCAAAAAAGACGTACAAATTGTTGTCAATGAACTACGTAATTACGGTTTTAATGTTCAAGATTTACATGGCGATTTAGAGCAAAGAGATCGTACCGAAGTATTAGTTCGCTTTGCCAATAAGAGTATTTCAATTTTAGTCGCCACCGATGTTGCCGCGCGTGGTTTAGACATTGATGCGCTAGATGCGGTATTTAATTATCATATCGCTCGTGATAGCGAAATTCATGTACACCGTATTGGCCGCACAGGCCGAGCGGGTAGCACAGGTATTGCTTGTTCTTTTTTCAGTGAAAAAGAAAGCTACAAAATAGGTTTATTAGAAGATTACCTTGACCGAACTATCGAAGGTGAATTACTGCCAGACGCTAGTGTATTAAACGCCTCGGTGTATTCTCCGAAAATGGCAACAATACAAATAGATGGCGGTAAAAAGCAAAAAGTACGTGCGGGCGATATCCTTGGCGCTCTAACTGGCGATAAAACTATTTCAGCTAGCGAAGTGGGAAAAATTCAATTATCAGATAACTGGGCTTATGTAGCTGTAAGTCGAAAGTTTGCCAAGCAAGCCTTTAAAAAACTCAGTGATGGCAAGTTAAAAGGTCGTAAATTTAGAGTGAGATTACTATAGTTACTATCGGTTAAAACAGTATTTATCAATAACGAGGTTTTATAAAATGATTGTATTTTAATGAAAACCTCGTATGATACTGTTGTTTTGTACAGTTAATTTTGATTGTATAAGCGGTTTTAAATCGTATATGATAAAACCATCAAGCGTAATATTGATCCTATAAGGGAAAAAAAATGGCAGTTGAAAGTCGATTTGTCGTCATTAGACAAGGTGTGGAGGTAGAAACATTCATGGATAAAAAAGCAGCAGACGAGTATGACAAAATGCTTGATATGGCTGACAGCTTAGCCGAGATGTTTGAAGCCAGCAGCTTTAATATTGATGAAAAAGTGCGTGAAGAACTCTGTATTTATCTAGCTAAGAATCGTGAAGATGTGCTTGTTGCTTTGCAAGCTAAGAAAGCTAAGCCAGAGACTGCTGCTAAAAAGAACGTTACAGCACCAGTTGAAACAGCAAATAGCACTGACTCGTCGCCAGAAATTGAAGCAACAGCAAAAGTAAAAGCGCCACGTAAGGCTAAAGCGAGCACAAGTAAATAAAGTGCGCAGTACTGGTTTGAATTTATCTTTACTTAACACTAGATAATATTGAATTATGTTGTCATATCAGCTCATTCGTAGCGTTAAAAGAAAAACGGTTGGCTTACAAGTTAAGCACGGAAAAATTATAATCCGTGCGCCAAAATATGTTTCTGAAGATGATATAGCGAACATTGTTAAATCAAAAAGCCTTTGGCTGCACAGAAAAATTGCCGAGCAAAACGCACAACCTGCCACTCAAAATAATCATTATCAAAAAGATAGCCAATTGCTTATTAATGGCGAACTTAAAACACTTGATATTCATTATGGTCTATTTCCAGAAATAACGCTTCATCAAGATATCATCATAGCGACTCTTGCTAGTAAATTAAAAATCAAAGTAGCTGATGATATAAAAAACCAAGATAAATATGTAAAGCAACAACTTGAAGCTTGGTTAAAGCAGCAAACTTATGCTTATATTGATGAAAACTTATCTCATTATGCGGAAAAAATTGGTGTTTTACCCAAATCGTTTAAAGTCAGATTATATAAGTCTAGATGGGGCAGCTGTAATAGTAGAAGTGAACTGAGTTTCAGTTCTTTATTAGCCATGACGCCTAAATGGATTATCGATTATGTAATAGTTCACGAGCTTTGTCATCTTAGGCACATGAATCATTCAACTAATTTTTGGCAATTAGTTGCGCTTAACTACCCTAACTACGCTTCAGCTAAAACGTGGTTAAAATCCCACCAAAACCAATTACAATGGCCGACTCTTTAATAGTCATAGTATCCTCGTAGGGGATAAATGAGCGAACAAATAAATCTTTTTATAAAGAAGATAAAATCAACTCCGTATTAGACTAATAAAATTATCAACAATTTCTTCAACTTACATTGTATTGTGGCACGAATATCGCTTAGTATTTGAATACTAATTTAAATTCACAGGATATGACAATTTATTAGCCATTGTTATAATCAATAGATGAAGAGATAAATGATGAAATTCAAAACATACAGCTGGAAAGCTATTGCGATTTATACCCTTTCGACAATAATGTCTATCGTGTTAATTAACCTAATAATCACCTTCTAATTAGGTTAAAAAATAAAAGTATCAAGGGAAAGTTATCACTAATTTTTGCCCGTATTATTATTAGCTTGTTGTTATATTGTGCAATTATTAGAGAGATCTTCATTAAAAGCATAAAAAATCAGCATTTTTGTACTTTATTAATTAACAGTACCACTTATTTAAGGTAGATTAGCGCCATAAAATAAAAAAAATAAAGGATTACCCATTACATGAGCTTTTCAGTTCTTGTTTGTGATGACTCTAATATGGCCCGTAAACAAGTTTTACGTAGCTTACCAGAGCAACTATCAGCTAATGCACAATTAGCAAAAAATGGTCAAGAAGCTGTTGAACTTTTACGCAGTCAAGTATTTGACATTCTATTTCTAGACCTTACCATGCCTGTTCTAGATGGCTTAGGTGTACTCCAAACCTTAAAAGATGAAAACATTACACCGGCAATTTTTGTTATATCAGCTGATATACAACCAGAAATGCAAAGTAAAGTCCTTGAACTCGGTGCAAAAGCTTTTTTACGTAAACCAGTTGAATTAGAAGTCCTTAACACTAACCTAAGAAATCATGGTTTTTTATGAGCGACCTCAACTTAAATGAAGATCAGCAAGATTGTTTACAAGAAATAATTAATGTTGCTATGGGTCAAGCAAGTGATCAACTTGCCCGATACTTAAATACCTTTGTTTATTTAAAAGTACCTAGTATTGAACAAGTCAGTACGCTAAGCCTACTTAACTCGTTAAACAGTGATGAAAACTCTGCTGCAGTAGTAAGTCAAGGCTTCTTTGGTTACGAAGGCATTCGCGGTGAAGCACTGCTTATGTACAAGCCAAAAGATTCTGATCGACTTGCAGATTTACTGGGCTATGAGCCTGATGAATTATCTGTTGAAGAACAAATTATCGACTTAAGCTCTATTTTAACCACCACCTTCTTAAATGTTTTTGCTAAACAAATAGATAATCAAATGTCTTACAGTGCGCCGCGTTTATTAGCGGGTTCACAAAGTGCAATATCCGATCATCTTGCCCAACAATCATTTAATTGGGACTTAGCTTTAAAAGTTAAAATAACTTATCAAGTTACTGATTATTCATTTAATTGCGATATGGTTTTGTTTATTCCTGAGTCAGCAATTATTAATATAAAAACAGTTATTGACAGAATTTTGGAAGAGTTCTAAATGCTTGCTGATGATATTTGTCCTGATATTGCCAACAAATTAAATACCGGTATTCTCATCATAGATAGTCAATACAATATCGTATTTTGGAATCGGTATTTACAAATTCATGCTAACAAAAAGCCTGAAAATGTTATCGGACAAGATATTTTTATTGTCTTTCCCGAGCTGCCAGAAAAGTGGTTCAAAAGAAAAATTGAAAGTGTCTTTCAACTAAAAACCCAGTCTTTTTGCTCATGGGAACAAAGACATCACCTATTTGAATTGCCTCATACCCGCCCTATGACGACAGACAGTCACTTTATGGCTCAAAACTGTACCTTTTTGCCGCTTGAAAATAAAGAGGCTAACGAACACGTTTGTATTCTTATCGAAGATGTTACCGATGTATGCCATTACCAAAGTAAGCTAAACAAAACACTTGAAGAGCTTGCACAGGCCAATCGTATCGATGGCTTAACACAAGTCTTTAACCGCAAGCATTGGGAAGAGTGTCTCGAAAAAGAATTTTCGCGCGCACGTCGTTATCAGCATGGTTTAGCGCTTATTATGTTCGATTTAGATCATTTCAAATTACTTAATGATACTTACGGACATTTAGGTGGCGACATAGTATTAATTGAAACCGCTAAAGTGATCAGTGAACTACTGCGCTTAGGTGACTTATTCGGTCGCTATGGCGGTGAAGAGTTTGCAATTATTCTGCCTAATACCGATATTATTGGCGCTTTAGATGTTGCTGAGCGGATCCGTGTTGCGATCAGTAAAAATATCATTAACTTTCAAGAAATCGAAATAAATGTTACTGCCAGTGTTGGTGTTGCAGTCATCACCGAAGCAGACACCCGTTATGAAGACTTAATATCCCATACAGACCTTGCCTTATATGACGCTAAGGCTTCTGGAAGAAACATAGTTTGCGCTGCAAAAGAGACTATTTCAGCCTAAAAAACTGAATATATTCGCTTTATTATCCAAATAAAACCCTCTTACTGCTTATTTATGAATAAAATATAACTTTTTATTCATAAATAACTATTGACAGTAAAACACTGCTCAGGCATTTTATAACCATGAAAACATTTGTCCGTCGTATTACCATTATTATTATCACTACCACCCTCAATGGGATGGTTGTCATCGGCTGACGTGTAAAAAACACATAAATAAAAGCCCGTGACCCCTTAGGTTCCGGGCTTTTTTTTGTTTTAAGGTTTTAATCATTGCAAGTTCTTTGGCTCGCAAAGAATTTACAATAAAAAGGAAGTAAAATGCGTGTATTAAAGTTTGGCGGTTCATCTCTAGGGTCAGCAGAACGTTTTGTGCAAGTTGCCAAAATTATAGCTGACAAAAGTAACGATTCTGCCGTTGCCGTCGTTGTTTCCGCCCCACAAGGCGTAACCAACCATTTAGTGGCTATGGCAGAGAATATTAGTGATGAAATAAAATTACAGAGTGATTTAGAACACTTCAGAAAAGCTATTATAACCATTATTGATGATCTTGGTGCCAGCTTACCAAAATTCAGCCCATTACATGCAGAGCAAGTCCTTATAAACTGGGAGCATAAGCTTTCACGTTATCTACAAGGTGCGACTATGTTGTCTTATTGCCCGGATCATATCCGCGCTATAATTATCAGCATAGGTGAGCGTTTAAGTGTTGCCTTGCTCGAATCAGTGTTGAACGCACAAAGTATTAAAACGTCTGTTATTGAACCAGAAAAATTTTTAATCACCAATGATGCGTCTCTTAATGCAGTCGCTGATTTAGTCTTATCAAAAGAAAACTTCGAAAACCATTACAACAATCTCAATAAAGTTGCCTTAATGCCGGGTTTCATCGGTGTTAACAAACAAGGGCAAGTAACAACGCTTGGCCGCAATGGTTCTGATTACTCTGCCGCTGTTCTCGCGGTTTGTGCTCAAGCTGAGTGTTGTGAAATATGGACGGATGTTGATGGTGTGTTTAACGCAGATCCTCGCCTAATAAAGGAAGCAAAATTACTTGATTACTTGTCGTATCAAGAAGCGATGGAGCTTTCATATTTTGGTGCTAGCGTGCTACACCCTAAAACGATTGGCCCCATTGCTCAATTTCATATTCCTTGTTTGATTAAAAATACCGGTAATCCTGCTGCGCCAGGAACCTTAATATCTAACGAGGATGATCAAACCAAAAAAGTTAAAGCGATATCTAATCTTGATGATTTAACCATGGTCAATGTATCAGGACCCGGCATGAAAGGCATGGTTGGCATGGCCAGTCGTGTATTTGCCACTATGAGTCAAGAAAAAATTTCTTTAGTCTTAATTAGCCAGTCTTCCAGCGAATACTGTATCAGTTTTTGTATTCACACCAGTGATGCTGAATTAGCCGAACTAAGCTTACAACAAGAGTTCGAACTAGAGTTACTCAATGGTTTACTTGAACCGTTGAAGTTACAACATGAATTATCGATTATTTCTTTAGTTGGTGACGGTATGCATCATCAACAAGGAGTTGCTGCTAAGTTTTTCAGTTCATTAGCCCAAGCGCGTGTCAATGTCATCGCTATTGCCCAAGATTCGTCAGAGCGTAGTATTTCTGTTGTGGTAGAAAAACGTAAATGTACTGATGCAATGAAAGTCAGTCATCAAAATTTCTTCACCCACAAACCCACTATTGATGTATTCCTTGTTGGCTGTGGTGTCGTTGGTAGCGAGCTTCTTGCGCAAATTGCTCGTCAACAACCTAAGCTTAAAAAGCAAAATATTTCTTTAAAGGTGTATGGTATTGCTAACAGTAAAGGTATGGTTTTTAATACTGAAGGTATTGATTTAGATAACTGGCAAGCAGAAATGAAAAGTGACGCTGTTCCAGTAAATGTTGAAAACATCAAGGCTTTTGTCCGCGAGAATCATCTGATTAATCCGGTGTTAGTCGACTCAACATCTAGTGAGTCTTTAGCGATGAGCTATGTAGAGTACCTTGAAGAGGGTTTTAATATTGTAACGCCAAATAAAAAAGCCAATACTGACTCTTGGCAATACTATCAAGCGTTGCGCAGTGCAGCACAGAAGTCTAACCGTCGTTTCTTATATGAAACAACAGTTGGTGCTGGCTTACCCGTAATTGATACCTTACAAAGCTTGCTAAAAGCGGGTGATGAATTAGTACGTTTTGAAGGGATATTGTCTGGTTCACTTTCCTATATGTTTGGAAAACTAGAAGAAGGTATGACCGTTTCTCAAGCCACCGCTATCGCAAAAGAAAATGGCTTTACCGAGCCTGACCCTCGTGACGATTTAAGCGGTATGGACGTAGCGCGTAAATTGTTAATCATGGCGCGTGAAGCAGGAATACCGCTTGAGTTATCAGATATCTCTATAGAATCAGTGTTACCTGCAAACTTTGATGCGAGTGGTGATGTCAGTGAATTTATGAAGAACTTAGCGAAAATAGATGATGAATTTTCTCAACGAGTAAAAGTCGCAAAAGCTGAAGGTAAAGTTTTACGTTATATCGGCAATATAGTTGATGGAAAATGTAAAGTTGCCATTGAAGCTGTTGCCAATGATCATCCACTTTATAGTGTTAAAGATGGTGAAAATGCGTTGGCAATACATAGCCGTTATTACCAACCACTACCGTTTGTATTACGCGGTTATGGCGCAGGTGCTGCAGTTACCGCCGCTGGTGTGTTTGGTGATCTATTAAGAACATTAGCATGGGAGCAACAGCACTAATGACCATATCTGTTTTTGCTCCCGCATCAATAGGCAACCTAAACGTTGGCTTTGATGTTTTAGGTCTAGCGGTTAAGCCCATTGATGGTACTTTATTAGGTGATGTAGTTACTATAGAGTCAGCCACAGAGAATAAGCTGATTGTGATTGGTGAATTTGCCAATAAACTACCGGGTAAGGCCACAGACAATATTGTTTGGCATTGTCTAGAGCTATACAACCTAGCACTTGAAAAAGCGCAACAAGCGGTTAAAAATGTACAACTAACACTAGATAAAAAGATGCCGGTTGGCAGTGGTTTGGGCTCAAGTGCTTGTTCTGTAGTCGCAGCTCTAGTCGCACTCAATGAATTCTATCAGCAATATTTTGATGAAAAAACACTGTTATTTATGATGGGTCAAATGGAGGCAAAAATAAGTGGCAGTTTGCATTACGACAATGTCGCACCATGTTATTTAGGTGGTTTGCAATTAATGGTGCCGGACAAACAGCTTATTAGCCAGAGTTTGCCCCTATTTGATCATTGCTACTACGTAATGGCTTACCCAGGTATTAATGTCTCAACAAAAGCTGCGCGCGATGTTTTACCCAAGCAATACAGTCGTGCTGACGCCATTACTTTCGGTCAAAATTTAGCAACTTTTGTTGATGCTTGCCACCGTAATGATAAACAACAAGCATTTTCAGTACTCAAAGATGTACTTGCAGAGCCTTATCGTCAGCACTTGTTACCAAAATTTATCGAAGCTAAAGACTATTTAAGCGCTCAAGGTCATTTAGCTGTAGGCATTTCAGGATCAGGGCCTACCTTATTTTGTGTCTGTGATTCGCTTGAAAAAGCCCAAGATAGCGCGCTTTGGTTACAAAAAAATTATTTACAAACAGACTCAGGTTTTGTTCATGTCTGTCAGGTTGACTTAACGGGTGCTGAGAGATTGCCCGCTTAATCACTTTATTAAAAATACCAAATTTATTAGGAATATGTTGTGAAATTTTATAATTTAAAAGAAAACGATGAACAAGTCAGTTTTGCTGGTGCGGTTAAGCAAGGACTAGGAAAAAATCAGGGACTCTTTTTTCCTGAAACAATCCCAGTGTTAGATAATATCGATGAATTACTCGCTATG
This sequence comes from Colwellia sp. BRX8-7, assembly GCF_014077275.1. Lineage (NCBI taxonomy): Bacteria > Pseudomonadati > Pseudomonadota > Gammaproteobacteria > Alteromonadales > Colwelliaceae > Colwellia > Colwellia sp. BRX8-7. The sequence goes on from NZ_JACGVP010000001.1 coordinate 461,914, forward strand.
CCTTTAGTTGAAAGAAGTGTACATGTCCTCTACCCGTTTGTAGAAGGTGATTTAACTAAAGCGCAATTAACTGAGATTGTGACCAGTGCTTTTAACTTTCCAGCACAAATTCAACCCATCAATAAAGACAGAGCTATATTAGAGCTTTTTCATGGTCCAACACTCGCCTTTAAAGATTTTGGCGCGCGTTTTATGGCTAAATGTTTGCAAGTTTTTAGCAAAGATAAAAAGATCACTATATTAACGGCGACCTCAGGTGACACAGGGGCGGCGGTTGCTCATGCTTTTCATAACATTGAAAATATTCGTGTGGTGATCTTATATCCGAAAGGAAAAATCAGCCTGCTACAAGAAAAAATGTTTACGACCTTAGGCGGCAATATTGAAACACTCGCTATTGACGGGAGTTTTGATGATTGTCAGGCGTTAGTTAAAAAGTCATTCGATGATAGAGAGCTAGCTACTACTATAGGTTTAAATTCAGCTAACTCAATAAATATCAGCCGCTTATTAGCTCAGGTATGTTACTACTTTGAAGGGTTTGCACAGTTATCTCGTCAAAAGTGTAAAAGCGAATTAAACGATGTTGTGGTATCGATTCCCAGTGGTAACTTTGGTAACTTAACCGCTGGTTTATTTGCTAAAGCACTCGGTTTACCGATAAAAAGATTTATTGCGGCAACAAATGCCAACGATACTGTGCCTCGTTACCTAAAAACAGGTGAGTGGACGCCTAATGCTACTGTAGCGACAATTTCAAATGCTATGGATGTTAGCGATCCTAACAACTGGCCTCGCGTTGAACATATGCTAAAGTCTGGCATAGTTCCTAGCGATTGTATTAGTTCAGTTTCAATTGATGAAGAACAAACACAGTCAACTGTTTTACAGTTAGCCAAGCTGGGTTACATCAGTGAACCACATGCAGCCGTTGCCTATAAAGCGTTACAGTACAATGCAGATGAAGGTGAATTTGGTGTATTTTTAGGCACCGCACACCCAGCAAAATTCAAAGAGGTGGTTGAAAGTATTTTAGGACAACCAATAGGTCTACCAAAAGAGCTTGCTGACTGCGCCAGCGAAACCATTTTATCAAAAGATATGGCCGCTAACTTTAGCGACTTACGTGATTATTTATTATTAAACGATCACTAATTTCGTTCAGTTAAAAACACGTTTATAATGGTCGTTAATTTAGATTAACGGCCATTTTTATACCTAATGATAAATCAAAATATTAAGCCGCAATGGCAACAACTTATTAATCAAGAACAAGCCAAGCCATATTTCATCGAACTAAACCAAGTAATTTCTCAACAACGAGCAAAGGGCGAAGTTATCTTTCCTGCGCAAAACGATATTTTTAATGCTTTTTGTTATCAAGATATTAAAGACACTAAAGTGGTTATTTTAGGGCAAGATCCCTACCACGGTGAAGATCAAGCTCACGGACTCGCTTTTTCTGTGCAACCCGGCATTAAAGTCCCACCTTCTTTAGTCAATATTTATAAAGAGCTTGTTAATGAGTTTGCTGACTTTAATAAGCCAAGCCACGGTTGCTTAACGCAGTGGGCAGAGCAAGGGGTGTTATTACTGAATACGGTTTTAACCGTCAAACAAGCACAGGCTCATTCTCATGCTAAGTTAGGTTGGGAAACATTTACTGATGCAGTAATAAAGCACATTAATCAAGAAAGTAGCGGTTGTGTATTCTTACTTTGGGGAGCTCATGCGCAAAAGAAAGGAAAAAACATTAATACCGAAAAGCATTTTGTATTAAACGGGCCACATCCTTCACCTTTATCGGCATATCGCGGTTTTTTTGGCTGTCAGCATTTCTCAAAAACCAACCAATGGTTACAATCAAAAAATATGACTCCGATAAACTGGCAGTTGCCTGAACAAGCATAAGGTTAACTAAAAAAAGATACAGCCCTTAGTAAACATCAGCAAAGGGCTCCTTTTTATTAAAAATAAGATGTTAACTTATAACTTGAATAGTCCTAGATTTTTATCCGTTAACGCATCACGCCAACCCCCTAGCCATTCTGATTTTGCATCCGTATTTTGATAAGGACATTTTTCTTTTGTTTTTCCGGTGAGGCCTGCTTTATAACCATTGGAATGTGCTCTGCCTAGACGATCTCTTTTCTTTGTTTGCATCGATAACTCTCCATCATTGTCTTGGTGATACTTATTAATACTTGTCGAATAAAACAGCAGTCGACAATTCAGTTAAGAATAAGCAAGAGGCTAAATCAAGTAAAATTACGATTAAAAAGTGTTCGACAGTTAATGATTGAGAGCTGAAAAAATCCTAATTATAAGATTAAATAAATAAAACAATTTGTTAGCAACAAGCGTTATTACCTATGATTATTAAAAGTTATTTTTATATAAAAAATTATTTTAATGTTGTGGAATACCTAAGCGACTTGAGCGTAACAGTGGTTCTAACATGCCTTCAAGACCATTGAGTTTTATTTCATAAATTAATTCAAGTTGCTGTCCTAGCTTACCTTCAGGAAAACCTTTTGATTTAAACCACACTAAGTAAGGCTCTGGCAATTTTAGTAAGGGTCTACCTGCATATTTTCCAAAAGGCATTATTTGATTTACAGCATCGAGCAAAGCTTGTTGATCTGAAAACATAGTTTCTCTACTTATTAAATTTTCTTGTCGGGATAATAACTCAAAACCTTTTAACATCATAAAAGTGTCACAAGGTCTATTTATAATCATCCTAAGTTTATCGACTAACTTCAAACAGGGAACGAACATGTCTATAATAAGAAAACGCAGTGCGGCGCACAAAGCTTATATTCCTTCAAATGCGCGAGATAACCAATATATTTTAGCTGAGTTTGCCATTACCGATGAATTAATAGAGTTAATTTCTCCAAATATTTCAACGCATAGCACTCAACCTTACTATGATTTTTATCAAAGTTTATCACAATTATTATTTACGCTAAGTAATGACTATGCGATACAAAGTAGCTTATTTATTGCTAACGATAAATTAGTTCGCGTTCGCTACAGTCAAGAAATGCACCAATGGCAAACCAGCCAGCAAATTTTATTTTATTACGATCCTCAAAATCATCAATTACAAAATTCTTTTTTTGATGCCAGTATTCGCGCAAAAAAGATCACCCTGCTGTTTTTAGCCTCTGGCGACGACATTCGTTTTAATGCCGCGGCATTTCATCAAAAAGTGACTCGGTTACTGCATAGTTTTATCGAGCAAACAAAATTACCTAACCAAGCGATACGTTTACGTGATCATCAACATCTTACCTATGATTTATTTGCTAAAAATAAAGGCTGCTTAGGCACACAAGCACATAAGTTACGGCCGATTGATGAACGCTATAAATCACAAAACGTTGTTATAACACCGAACGCATCGGCAATAAGTTATGCGGTAATTAATCTAACGATTGATAATCGTTTATTGGGTTTAGTCGACATTGATCCCAATTCTAAAGATCCATACAATCCGCTTTATACTTATTTAACTGATACTTTTTCACTGGTGGCTAAGCGTTTTAATTTAAATAATGGGGCGTTAATCGCTAATGGTTTAGTCCCCATTGTCCGACATAGTTTGCATGAAATAATTTCTAAGATGGGTGAGTTACAAATGTTAGGTTATAACCCTAAACAGAGTCCCTGTGGCTTGGTGAGTAAATGGAAAGCCGATGAGTTAGTTGATAACGTACAACTTATCTTTGTGGCTACCGCAGAAGATTCCCAGCACAGCGGCTATGGCAAGTTTATTAACCAAATAGAACAGGCAATGCGTTTATTAGCGACCGAACTCGAAATCCCCATTAATAAAGATGAATTAACGTTAAGGTTTCACCAGCATATTGCTTATAATATTGAAAACTAAGGTTAATCAACTTCGCCATTAACCGTTGGTTTTTTCTGTAGCTTGCGTTGTAGGGTTCTGCGGTGCATTGAAAGCTGACGAGCCGTTGCTGAAACATTACCATTATTAAATTTTAAGACTTGTTGAATATACTCCCATTCAACCTGCTCGGTTGACAACGTTGGCTCATTTATAATGTTTGTTGCTGGATTTGCAGCCAATGTTGATTTTTTTAGCGACGAACTGTTAGCGTTTTTAGCTAAAGCCGATAATAAAGTCTGTGTATCGACCGGCTTGGTTAAGTAATCATCTGCGCCAAGCTTTATTGCGTCAACGGCAGTAGCGATACTGGCAAAACCGGTTAACAAAATAATACGACTCTTTGGCAATAGCTTCCTCATCGGATTAATCAAATTTAAGCCACTTTCATGATGGAGTTTCATATCGAGCAATATGAATTCAGGCAATTGACGATGACAGGTTAATAATGCATCGTTAATATTATCGGCCAACCAACAGCTGTAGCCATGTTTTTCCATACGCCTTTTAAGCGTATTAGCAAAGGTACTGTCATCTTCAACAATTAATAATTTCATTCACTTTTTTCCTGCATATCATTAACCACTAACGGTAACTTCAACGTTACTAATGCGCCACCAGCAACGTGATTGGTTAAGGTAAGTGTCACACCTAATCGCTCTAAACTTGCATGACTCAAAAATACCGCCATACCTAATCCTTGCTTGCTGTTTACGGGTTTAACGCCTAACTCACTTAGTGTTAATTGGGTAAAACCACAACCAAAATCACGAATACTGAGTTGCCAATTTTTTTCATCAAACAAGCTAGATAACTCAATTTTATCACTACCGCTGGCTTTAGTGGCTCGAATCGCATTATTAACTAAATTTAAAATCGCTGGCAATAATGAAGCATCAGCCAATACTTTAGCGTTTTCACTGAGTATTGATTGGTGCGTCTCAGACAAAAAGTTCACCCTAACATCAGGATAATTTAAGTTAATATGATCACGCATTTCTTGCACAATATCAGCACAAAGTACCTCTTTTGACTTTTGCTCTTTAATCTCGAAAACCATTTTACGAAACTCAGCTAAACTTCTGCTACAACGTAATAACTGTCCTTGTAGGTCAACAATCGCAGGGTGCTCAGGTAGCTCTTCACTGAGTTCATCGACAAGCAGCTGTACAGTTGCTATCGGAGTAGCGAGCTGATGAGTTATTTGCGCAGAAGCGACCCCTAATGACATAATTTTTTCTTGCTTTAATTGCTCTTCCCGAAAAGCAGCTATCGCCTGTTCTTTTTGAGAAATTCTTCGTGCCATTTGGCCAACAACGGTTGCAACAACAATGCTAGAAAAGAGAAAATTGATCCACATACCAATAAAGTGGCTTTGCATATTGCCATGCATTACTGACATGGGTAATAACCACAATAAAACACTGTATGAAGCAATCGCTAATAGTGCGACACTTCCAAGTAATAACGGTGTTAACGTCACAGCAGCAATAGCAATAGGAATAAGTAATAACGAGACAAAAGCATTAGTTGCTCCGCCGCTAAAATATAAAATAAGTGAGAGAAATAAGATATCAGCGCAAATCTGCCCAAGTAAGGCGAGCTTATCGGCTTCTTTCCCAGATTTATAATATAAATAGCTGACTAACGTAAATAAAGCTTCAATTGAAATAACAATAATGAGCGGTAACCAAGGCAGCTGATAGTTTAAAACGCCATTAACAAAAAGTATTAATATCAGCTGAATAATAATTGCCGCACTGCGCAATAAAAGAACGGTGCGAACTTGGTTAAACTTTCTAAAAAATAAAGACATAATATTTTTATATTGGTTAATCGTATTTGTTGATGTTACGCTAATTTTTATAATTTTAACTGATCAAAAACAGTTTATTTTAAATTTCAGATAAAAACATATAGACATCTAAACGTCTATTGTTATACAGTTATTTTAATCAAATTTATTAAGGTTTATTTTAATGTCATCACATGAAGAAAAAATCACCCTGGCAGGCGGTTGCTTTTGGTGTATTGAAGGTGCATACAACCAATTAATCGGCATTAAATCTGCCGTATCAGGTTATATGGGCGGTAGCGCAGCGTTAGCAACTTATGAAGACGTTTGCTCGGGTCAAACCGGCCATGCAGAAGTCGTGCAGTTAACTTTTGATAGCGCAGCGATCACTTCTCGTGAAATATTAGAAGTGTTTTTCACGCTACACGATGCCAGCCAATTAAATCGTCAAGGTAACGATATAGGAACCCAGTATCGCTCAGGGATTTTTTATCACAACAAAGAACAACAGCAAATTGCTGAAGATATTATTAAAGAAGTCGACGCCAGCAATATGTATAGCTCAGCGGTTGTGACCGAAGTAACTCAAGCGTCAGAGTTCTTTTCTGGTGAAGATGTTCATCAAGACTATTTCAATAATAATCCTGGTAATCCTTACTGTCAGGCGATTGTTTCGCCTAAGCTCGCAAAATTTAGAAAAACGTTCGTGGATAAATTAAAATCATCATAGACTTAAAGCAATATCGTCAGCTTGAGAATTAAACCTCACCTTTCACAAAGTGCGTAACACTGAAATAATCAGTGTCACGCATCTACTGCCAGTACTGATTTAATACATTAAGGTATACAGTTTTCTGCGAAATTTATTGGCTAATGGATCGCCATCAGGTAAAGCCTTTAACACATCAAGATAAAGATCTTTGCTCGCAGCATCACTACTGTCTTTTTGCATTAAACGAAACAGTAACGTCAACGCTTCTTCATGTCGATTGACTTGGCTGTATTGCGCAACAAGTTGATGTTGTAAAGCAATGTTGTCAACGTCGTCCACTAACTGTGCTTCTAGTGCTTTAATTTCTGGTGAGTCCGCGGCTTGACTGGCAAGCTCAAGTTTAGCGATAAGCGCTTGATAGTGACTGTCTTGGTCAACCATTAAAATAGTGGTTAATAAAGATTCTGCTTCGCTTATTTTACCCGTTTGTAAATAAACATCTGCCATCATTAATTTAATGTCGGCACGTTCACTATTAAGTTGATAAGCACTATTAATGACCGTGAAGGCATCATTAATATTATTATCAGCTAATAACTTTTGCGCCTGAATGAGTAATAAGTCTTCTTCTTTAGGTAAATGATTCGCTAAAAATTCTTTTATATTGTCGTCATCTTGTGGCCCAGTTAAACCATCAAGTGGTTGGCCATCTTTCACTAAAATCGCCGTAGGTAAACCTTGAATACCAAATTGTTGGGCAATTTGTTGCTGAGTTTGACAATCAACCGTGGCGTATAATATATACTGCTCAAAACCCTGCAAGCCGATGGCTAACTTATCTTTTAGCTCCAAACTTTCAGGGACCTGTGCCGCCCAAAAGTCAACTAAGACTAACTTCGATTTTGATTCTTCTAAAATAATTTGTTGAAAATTTTCTAGGGTAATTTCAATGGCATTTGTAGTCACATTCACTTCCATTTAGTTTATTGATGAGCGTCTATAATCTATATTTTGGGGCAATTATAAAAAGCGCAAGTGCCTTAATACAAAAAGCTGAACGCCTATCAATAAAGGGACGTTCAGCTTTCGTATCATATAAGTCTAATAATAATTAGACTTCGTTTAATAACTCACGAGCAATAATGATTTTTTGGATCTCGCTGGTGCCTTCATAAATAGTGGTAATACGTACGTCGCGAGCCATGCGCTCAAGCGGATATTCTTTAATATAGCCGGCACCGCCCATTAATTGCAAAGCGTCATAACAAGCAGTATTCGCTTTTTCTGCGGCAAATAACTTCGCCATAGAAGCGGCTTTACCAAAGGGTAACCCTTGTTCTTTAGTATAAGCAGCTTGCATTAACAATAAACGGGCTGCCTCTAAATCTGTGTAACGTTCAGCAAGTTTCCATTGTAAACCTTGGAAGTTTGATAATGCTTGGCCAAACTGCTTACGTTCAGTGATAAAAGCACGAGCGTAATCCATGGCGGCTAAACCAATGCCTAGCGCTAATGAACCAATACCAATTCGACCGCCCGCAAGTTCGCCGACCGCAACGCCAAAGCCTTTATTTTCTTTGCCCATCATGGCACTAGCAGGTATCCGACAATTACTAAAGCTCACTTCATTAGTAGGTGATGCTTTTTGCCCCATTTTTTCTTCTGGCTTACTGACCGTAATACCTGGTGTATTTGCTTCCACTAAGAAACATGAAATACCCTTACCTTTTCGAGCGGTCGCGTCCGTTACCGCCCAAACAACAAAGATGTCAGCAAAGCTGGCACTGGTAATATAGAGTTTGCTGCCATTGAGTACGTATGCATCACCGTCGAGTACCGCAGAGGTCTTCATGCCAGCAGGATCTGAACCGGCGTCATTCTCTGTTAAACAAAAAGCACCTGCTTTATATTCACCACTACATATTTTAGGTAAATACTTTTGCTTTTGCTCTTCATTACCAACCGCTTGAATAACTTCAGCAACCATATTTGTCACTGATGTTGTTACTGCGGTTGCTGCACATGCGCGTGCTATTTCTGTTATCGCTAAGCTAAAAGCAACCGTGCCTGCTTCAACGCCACCATATTCTGCTTTAATATTTAAGCCCATAAAACCCAGTTCAGTTAACTGCGCAAGGTTGTTGAGGAAAAGTGTTTGATCTTGGGTTTCATCAAGTTCGGCAGCTACAGGAGCTAATTCGCTTTCAGCGAATTTTTTTGCCATATCTTGAATCATCATCTGTTCTTCGGTTAATGATAAATTCATTCGTTACTCACTTTTATATATTAAATTTGTATTTATTTGTATTTAGATGCGTATTTAAAAATTAAATCGCATATTTAAATTTATTATTATTTTTTTCTAATTAACTAAACGATAGCTGCACCGATTTAGATCAATCAACCCAGCACAAACCAAAGTAATGCGACACCCAGAACTAAGCGATAGATAACAAATGGCATCATACCGACTTTTTCCAATAGAATAAGAAAGTAGTGAATGCAGGCATAAGCACTAAAAAAAGCTAACACACTGCCAATACCAATAGCATTCCAATCAACAGGACCCGTTTCAGTAATTAATTTTAATGTTAAATAACTCCCCGCCATCGCAATGGCAGGAATTGACAATAAGAAAGAAAATCGAGCCGCATTTTCTCGACTTAAGCCAAGCATCAAACCGATAGTCATTGTTATACCTGAACGCGATGTACCCGGAATTAATGCTACCGCCTGTGCTAAACCAATTAGCATAGCACCTTTAAATCCTAGCTTTTCAAAATCAATATGCTCAGTCGCTTTTCTTTTACCCGCTTTAATGTCAGCAAAACCCAGTAAAAATCCAAAAATTAAGGTAGTAGCAGCAATAACCAACGCAGTACGTAAATGTGCTTCGATGAAGTCTTTGCCGAGCAAACCAAATATTCCTAATGGAATAGTCGCAAATAATATCCACCAGGCAAGCTTGCCATCAAAGCTAGTATTATCACCTTTTATACTACCCACCCAAGCAACAGCCATATTAGCGACATCTTTACGAAAATATAAAACAACTGCGAGTAATGTTCCAACATGCAAAGCAACATCGAGTGCTAAACCTTGATCTTTCCAGCCTAAAACAGCTGATGGCAAGATTAAATGTGCTGAACTTGATACGGGTAAAAACTCCGTTAATCCTTGGAGAATAGCTAAAATAAATATCTCTGTAATGGTCATTGCTTATTATATTCCTTATGTATAATTCAATTTTTTAATGTCTAACTTTTATAATTGGCTTGACCAAGAAAAGTCTACTGTGGTTATTTGTTGTTGTGTTTTATCGTAAGCTTGCCAAAGTTGTTGGTACGATTTTTTTAAAATGGGGTGTTTAAGATCTGGCGCTACTTCAGCCAATGGCCATAAAACAAAGGCATTTTCTGTGATCTCGGCACGTGGAATTTGTGCTGGAGTGTCCAACACTAAATCGTCAAACAGCAATAAATCTAAATCTAAGGTGCGTGGGCTATATTTTTTAGCATCAATTTCTCGACCGTTTTTAAGCTCAATTTCGCGGAGTGCTTTAGCCACTTGTACTATATTAAGTTCGGTCGTCGCACCGATCACCATATTATAAAATTCAGCACCGTCGAATCCTACGGCTTTACTAGCAAATAAAGATGATAGCGTTAACTCACCAAGCAGCGCTTCAAGGGCAGTCAATCCTGTCTGTAAATAGTGCTGACGGTCTACATTACTGCCAAGCGAAATATATAAACGCGCCATTACCCATGATTACTGTTATTTGATTGGCTACCACGTTCAATTTCAACGCCAACTGTGATGGCATTATGCACCGCATTAGGCTTGGCTACTTTTAATTTAAGCCAAGGGATCTGATAAGTTTCGATTAAGAATTTAGCCAAACGCTCTGCTAATGTTTCAATTAAATCTACGGGATTTTTATTAGCAAATTCAGCTATTTTTACTGATATGTCGGCATAATCGAGTGTTTTAGCTAGCTCATCATTTTCGGCCGGTTTGGCGGTATCCCACCCCATAACTAAATCAATCACTAAGGTTTGTTTGATTTCTTTTTCCCAATCGAAAAAACCTATGGTGGTTTGAATACTCAAGCCTTCAATATAAACTTTATCCATTAACGTACACTCATCTTTAATAAAACAACTAAAAATATAGGTCGATTTTACCTGTGCAAAGTTATAAAAACTAGTGGTTGACGGATCAATTCATTTTTTTTATTAATAGACGATAGAAAAACTTATTTCCATTGACATTATGAAAGGCTAGAATATCTAAAATTGTTGAAAACTTGTTATAATTAACCATCATTTTAACAATGAATTGAGAGGTTTTTGTATTAGCGCTCTATTAGTAACACTGATAATAATGCTTGCTGCCTATTTGGTCGGTTCGATTTCTAGTGCTATTTTATTGTGTAAGCTATTAAAACTTCCAGATCCTCGCACTACCGGCTCAAACAATCCTGGCGCAACCAATGTTTTGCGTATTAGTAACAAATTCATCGCTGCACTGGTGCTGGTCTTTGATATCCTCAAAGGCACTATTCCGGTGTGGGGCGCTTATTTCCTTGATTTAGACCCCCTTAATTTAGGGTTAATAGCATTGGCTGCTTGTTTAGGCCATATGTACCCTATATTTTTTAACTTTAGAGGCGGAAAAGGCGTTGCAACCGCACTGGGTGTATTATTACCGATAGGTTTAGATCTTGGGGGTTTATTGATACTGACCTGGGTAAGTGTGATTTATTTTAGCCGATATTCAAGCTTAGCCGCTATTATTACCGTATCGCTTGCGCCTTTTTATATTTGGCTATTAAAACCTCTATATATGTACCCAGTGATGATGCTCTCGGTATTAATTATTTTTCGCCACAAGGACAACATTTGGCGATTAATGAAAGGAGATGAAGGTAAAATATCCTTTACTAAGGCCAAATGAAGTCATTAATGTGCCAACTTTACCGCTAGTTATACCGCTGGTAAAGTATCTAACGGCCAACGTGGTGTCGCTTTAAACGATAAATCTGCATCTGTTCCTGCTTTTAAACGTTGCAAGCCAGCATAAGCTATCATCGCGCCATTATCAGTACAAAACTCAGGACGTGGATAAAAAACTTCACCACCGAGCTTTTTAGTGATTTCCGCTAATTTCTCTCGAAGCGATGTGTTGGCGCTAACGCCACCAGCAATCACTAAACGTTTTAACTCACACTGCTGCAAAGCACGGCGACATTTTATTGCTAAGGTATCAACAACCGCTTCTTGAAATGCATAAGCGACATCGGCATGAGTTTGTTCATCCATACCTTCATTGCCTTGTGCTTTTTGTAACGCTATTTCTTTGCGAATAACGGTACCCGCAGCGGTTTTTAAACCACTAAAGCTAAAATCTAAACCTGGACGATCTGTCATTGGACGCGGCAATTTATAACGCCCTTTTGTGCCTTTTTCAGCCATCTTCGATAAAGCAGGCCCGCCGGGGTAATCAAGCCCAAGTAACTTAGCTGTTTTATCAAACGCTTCACCCGCAGCATCGTCAACTGATTCACCGAGTAATTCATATCGACCAATGCCGTCAACACGCACTAGCATAGTATGTCCACCCGAAACGAGCAGGGCAACAAAAGGAAACTCTGGCACGTTTTCTTCTAACATAGGCGCGAGTAAATGCCCTTCCATATGATGAACAGGCACTGCCGGAAGTCCCCAGCCATAAGCTAAACTTCTGCCAATTGAACAGCCTACTAATAATGCCCCCACTAAACCAGGCCCTGCAGTATAAGCAACGCCGTCTAGATCAGCAGGGGTTAAGTTAGCTTCTTTTAACACTTCTTTAATTAAAGGTATTGTTTTACGGACATGATCTCGTGACGCTAATTCAGGAACGACTCCGCCGTAGTCAGCATGAACAGCTATTTGACTATATAAACGATGGGCTACAATACCTTTAGGTAAATCACCTTCTCCGTCATCATAAATAGCAATACCCGTTTCATCACAAGATGTTTCTATACCTAAAATTCGCATAATACCCTTAACCTAAAAGCCTAAATAATGTTTATTTCATTTTATTGAGCGATTTTAACGCCAAATACGTTAGCTATTATACCCATTTGAACAAGGTTGTGATCTACTTTTTTATCAGAAAAATAGATAATGGTCAGCGACAACGTTTAATAAATTATTATTCGTTTTCCCCCCGTGAAAGTCAGTGGATATATAATAAAATTGGTATTAAATCAGTTAATTTTAATTTTAGAAAATATTACACTTTACTTTAACTAGTGCTTAGCTTTAGAATACGTCACCCAATTTTGATAGAGTGGGTGTTTGCGAAGCAATAATGCTTAAGCGATACACCAATCATATAGATACATACTAAGGTTATACATGCCAGTAATTAAAGTTAGAGAAAACGAACCATTTGACGTTGCATTACGTCGTTTTAAACGTTCATGTGAAAAAGCAGGGATCCTTTCAGAAGTTCGCCGTCGCGAATCTTACGAAAAGCCTACTTGGGAACGTAAACGTAAGAAAGCTGCCGCTGTTAAGCGTGCTGCTAAAAAAGTTTCTCGTGAAAACGCTCGCCGCGTTCGCATGTACTAAGATACCTTAGTAGTATTTAAGACTATCGAGTAAAATAAATGAGTTTAATAGACCAACTCAGAGATGAAATGAAAGTTGCGATGCGTGCTAAAGACAAATGTCGTCTTGGTGTTATTCGTATGGCCATTTCATCAATTAAGCAAGCCGAAATCGATCATAACCTTGAACCAACTGATGAGAACATCATTGTGATTTTAACCAAAATGGTTAAACAACGCAGAGAGTCGATCAAAATGTTTACTGACGGTGGTCGTGATGAGTTAGCTGCTAAAGAAGCTGAAGAAGTAACCGCGTTAGGATTTTTTCTTCCGCAGCCACTTTCAAGTGAAGAAATTAGTCAGTTAATTACCAAAACTATTGCTGATACCGGTGCTGCTTCAATGGCTGACATGGGTAAAGTAATGGCGGTATTAAAACCATTAATGCAAGGCAAAGCAGACTTAGGTGCAGTAAGTGGCCAAGTTCGTAATACCTTAAATGCATAACGGATTTTACTAAAGCTTACTGTTTTCGTTTTATTAAAATGTACATTTTAAAGCCGTGAAATTTATTTTCACGGCTTTATTGTTTTATATAATACCTATTTATCGTTTCACTTGGGTGAGAAGTTAAAAAACACCTATCCAGTACAGGTCAATTAGGTTTAAAATAACCTTCGCACAAACAACCAAAGAAAATGTAGACATGACTGGTATGATCCCTCGACAATTTATTGATGATTTATTAGCGCGCGCTGATATTGTTGAATTAATTGACTCTCGAGTGCCGCTAAAAAAAGCCGGCAAAAATTATCAAGCTTGTTGCCCATTCCATACCGAAAAGTCTCCCTCGTTCAGTGTTAGCCAAGATAAGCAATTCTATCATTGCTTTGGTTGTGGAGAACACGGCAATGCTATTTCCTTTTTGATGGAATTTGACCGTTTAGAGTTCCCTGATGCGATTGAAGAACTTGCCTCCCATTATAATATGGAGGTGCCACGTGAACAGAATAACCAGAGCCCTGCGCAACTAAAGCAGCAACAACAAGTTCATAAACAAAAACAAGATGATTACGAACTGATGGAAAAAATCAGTCGTTTTTATCAACAACAATTAAAAGTTGCTACCGATAAAGATTCCGCCATTGATTATTTAAAAGGTCGCGGCTTAAGCGGTGAAGTAGTGAAGCGCTTTGGTATTGGTTATATCAGTGACGCTTGGGATGGGATGATGAACCATTTTGCCAAAAATCCTGAAACCACTCAGCAACTTGTAGATTTAGGTATGGCAATCCCTGGCGATAAGAATCGTCCTTATGATCGTTTTAGAGGTCGTATTCAATTCCCCATTCGTGACAAGCGAGGTCGCGTTATTGGTTTTGGTGGTCGTGTATTGGGTGATGGTACGCCAAAGTATTTAAACTCTCCAGAAACACGTATTTATCATAAAGGCCATGAACTTTACGGATTATTTGAAGCAAAACAAGCCAATAAACAATTGTCTCGATTGGTCGTGGTTGAAGGCTACATGGATGTTGTGGCATTAGCACAACATGGTGTCGACTATGCTGTAGCGTCGCTCGGTACATCAACCACCCCAGAACAATGCCAAACTTTATTTAGAACCGTTAAAGAAGTTATCTGTTGTTATGACGGTGACCGAGCAGGCCGAGATGCTGCATGGCGAGCCATGGAGAATGCCCTGCCTTTAATCAACGATGGTACGAGTTTAAAATTTGTATTTTTGCCTGACGGTGAAGACCCTGATTCGTTGATCAGAGAAAAAGGTCAACAAGCTTTCGAAGAAATTCTAGATAACGCCACACCCTTGTCAGTTTTTCTTTTTGATCACCTTTCTCTGCAAGTCAATATGAGTACTTTGGAAGGAAAATCAAAAATGATTGAGCTCTTCCAGCCTTACTTAAATAAGCTGCCTGATAGTACCTTGAAAGATTCAATTTTGACTGAATTAGCCAATAAATTCGCCCGTGGCAACGAAAAACGTTTAGACGAATTACGTAAAAAGAACAATCAAAACAACAAGGCGAGTACGGTAAAGAAGCAAAGTAAGATCACACCATTACGCCTTGCTATTGCATTATTACTTGAGCACCCCCATATCATTAGTGCATTACCGGATATTACTATTTTACAACAACTCGATATGCCAGGTATTCCTTTGCTAAATCGACTGTTAGTTTTATGTAAACAAAATTCAAAAATTAACAGTGCTCAGCTTATTGAACATTTTCGAGGGACCACTGAAGGTAGCCAATTAACAAAGTTAATGTGCTTACAACATCATGTTGAACCTGAAAATGCTGAATCGATGTTTATTGATGTAATAGAAAGTTTTTTAAACAAATTTATTGAACAACGTACGGAGCAATTGCTTGCCAAAGAACATGCAACTGGCTTAAGTAAAAGTGAGAAACAAGAATTACATAGTTTGTTAAGTGCGTAGCAAACAAAAATAAGTTGAACAAACTTTAACGCTGGCAATATACTAAGCAATTAGCTATAATTTCCGGCTTACTGTTTTCATTTTGATAGCCATAATTTAGGTGGACACTCGTCAATGAATCAAGCCCCACAATCTAGACTTAAAGAGCTCATTACCAAAGGTAAAGAGCAAGGTTACTTAACTTTTGCTCAAGTTAACGATCACCTGCCACAAGATATAATCGATTCAGACCAAGTTGAAGACATCGTTAGAATGATCAACGACATGGGTATTCAGGTATTCGAAACTGCTCCAGATCAAGATACCTTGATGATGACAGAAGGTAATACTGATGAAGATGCTGCTGAAGCAGCTGCCCAAGCACTTGCTACGGTTGAAAGCGAAATTGGTAGAACAACTGATCCTGTCCGCATGTATATGCGTGAAATGGGTACGGTTGAGCTATTAACGCGTAAAGGCGAAATTGTTATCGCTAAGCGTATTGAAGAAGGCATTAAGGAAGTTCAGCGTAGTGTTGCTGAATATCCGCCGGCAATCAATTTTTTACTCGATATGTGGGACAACTTTGAAGCTGAAGAAGTACGTTTAACCGATATTATCGTTGGCTTTTTAGACCCTGATGCTGAAGAAGAAGAAATTCCAGCAGCAGCGACGCATATTGGTTCAGAGCTTTCAAAAGAAGAGCTCAACGACGAAGATAAGTCTGATGGCGACGAAGAAGATGAGGAAGAAGAAGATACCGGTCCTTGTCCTGAACTTGCTAAAGAAAAGTTCACTCTACTTCGCAATGCCTACGAAAAAGCAAATAAAGTTATTAATGCTAAAGGTCGCGGTCATAAAGACGCACAAGCAGCGATTGATGATTTAGCTGAAGTATTTAAAGAATTCCGTTTAATCCCTAAACTTTTTGATAAGCTTGTTAAAAACATGCGTAGCGTAATGGATAGATTACGTATTCAAGAACGTTTAATCATGAAGCACTGTGTTGTTGGTGCTGGCATGCCTAAAACAACGTTTATCAAAATCTTTCCAGGTAATGAAACCTCTAAAGATTGGTTTAACGAGCAAAAAGCTGCAGGTCATGCTTATTCAGCAAAAATGTCTGACATTGAGTTAGACGTTGAACGTTGTATTTATAAATTAAACCAATTAGAAAAAGAAACGTTCTTAAATGTACACGGTATTAAAGATATTAACCGTCGTATGTCTATCGGTGAAGCTAAGGCTCGTCGTGCGAAAAAAGAAATGGTTGAAGCTAACCTACGTTTAGTTATCTCGATTGCTAAAAAATATACCAACCGTGGTTTACAATTCTTAGATTTAATCCAAGAAGGTAACATTGGTTTGATGAAAGCGGTTGATAAATTTGAATACCGTCGTGGTTACAAATTTTCAACGTATGCAACGTGGTGGATCCGTCAAGCGATCACCCGTTCAATTGCTGACCAAGCCAGAACAATTCGTATCCCTGTACATATGATAGAAACGATTAATAAATTGAATCGTATTTCTCGTCAGATGTTACAAGAAATGGGACGTGAGCCAACACCTGAAGAATTAGCTGAACGCATGATCATGCCGGAAGATAAGATTCGTAAAGTATTGAAAATTGCTAAAGAACCTATTTCAATGGAAACCCCTATCGGTGATGACGAAGATTCACACTTGGGCGATTTTATTGAAGATGGTAATGGCGAACTACCTGTTGACTCGGCTACCGCTGAAAACTTGAAAGATGCGACACACGAAGTATTAGCTGGCTTAACCGCTCGTGAAGCTAAAGTGTTAAGAATGCGTTTTGGTATCGATATGAATACCGATCATACGTTAGAAGAAGTAGGTAAGCAGTTTGATGTTACCCGTGAACGTATTCGTCAAATCGAAGCAAAAGCGTTACGTAAATTACGTCACCCTTCTCGCTCTGAGCAACTTAAAAGTTTCTTAGACGGCGAATAAAGCTTTCATTTTTAAATAGATGACTTAAAATCCAGTAATTAATTACTGGATTTTTTTTGTCTTTAATTAACTCGACTCAATTATCAGTCAATCAAATTTTGCATAAAAGGACTTTCAATGCGCTCTCTCATTCTACTATTTTCTTTATTTTTAACACTACCTAC
Source organism: Colwellia sp. BRX8-7 (assembly GCF_014077275.1). Lineage (NCBI taxonomy): Bacteria > Pseudomonadati > Pseudomonadota > Gammaproteobacteria > Alteromonadales > Colwelliaceae > Colwellia > Colwellia sp. BRX8-7. The sequence continues at coordinate 479,525 of NZ_JACGVP010000001.1, forward strand.
TTTAGCGGCTAAATCTGGACCTATCGAGGTAACTCCCTTTGCAGGTTACCGTTTGGGAGGAGATTTTACTATTGCTGGAGATTTTTATGGTGTTGATGAACCTCAGTCATTAGCAGTAGATATAGATGAAGGCTCAAGTTTTGGGGTGATTGTTGCTTGGCCTTATGACAATAAACGACAAGGTGAATTACTGATAAGTCACTATGAAAGTGAATTAATCCCTGCCAGTTTATTAAGCCCTTATACTAGTGACTTATCGGTAACTTACCTACATATCGGTGGTAATGTGCCACTTTCAAATAGCTTAGTCCCCTTTTGGTTTTCTGGTGGCTTTGGTGTTACGCATTTTTCACCCAAGGCAAAAGAACTTGATGATGAAACTAAACTCTCTGTAAACCTAGGGTTTTACAGTAAATTACAACTCAATGACCGTATAGCGATTCGTTTAGGTGCAAGAGTATATGCGACACTTATTGACTCTCAAGACGCACTTTTCTGTGATAACAATACCTGTAAAATCGCAATATCGAGCGATATGTGGGTACAAAGTGAATTATCAGCAGGTTTAACCTTCACGTTTTAAGACTTACTTATCAACAATAATATGCTTGGGATCAGATAGAAATGTTTGGTCCGTTAAGGTTTTCAAAAAAGCAATTAAGTCTTCTTTTTCTGCTTTTGTTAAGACAAACCCTTTAATGAACTGACTTTTCAGTGGATTACTTCGACCATCACCTTGATATTCTCCCGTAGTAACATTTCGTCCACCCGCGGCATAAAAATCAATAACTTCCGCTAAGCTTCCAATACTGCCGTCATGCATGTAAGGCGCACTAACTTCAATATTACGTAATGTTGGCGCTCTAAATCGGCCATTATCTCTTGCTAACGTTGAAATTTCAGACAAACCGGTATCATGTTTAGGGTAACCTGATTTGTGACTATCACTAACATTATACAAACCCGTATTATGAAAAGGCCTACGATCAATTAGCTGTTTTTCATGACTGGTAGACTGAGTGAAATTAAATCCGCCGTGACAATGATGGCATTCAAGCTGCTCTGAGAAAAATAAATTCATACCGCGCAAAGCCGAGGCAGAGATAGCATTGTCATCAGCCAAATATGCATAGCTATCAAAAGGCGAATTTAAAGAAACTAAACTGCGCACGTAACTCGCTAATGCTTTCACAATTAAATCGAAACTAACGGTTTGATTTGGAAATGCTTCTGTGAATAACATTTGATAAGTTTCTGAGCTAAAGCGTGCCAAAACTTCTTCTTCATGACCGGTTATGCCTAGCTCAACCGGCGATTCACCAAACATAGGTAATAGTATTTGTTGTTCAATTGACGTTAAACCGTCATGTGCCCACGTTAACGTTTTGTTATACGCTATATTAACTAAAGCAGAGGCATTACGTCGATGTGGTTGTGCGGTGCTGCCAAATGAGTGTGGGATATTTTCACCAAAAGCAAACTCTTGATGATGACAACTTGCACACGCTTGTTGTTGATTGGCAGATAAACTTTTATCAAAAAAGAGTTGTTTACCTAAATTAACTTTTGCTTGGGTCATTGGGTTATCTTGCGGTACTTGCGGCTTAGGGAATCCCTCGATAATGGGCCACTGATAATCACTTTCTAATTTCTTATCATCACTACATGACTGCAAAGCCAAGCAAATGCCAAAAGTGAATAAGCACTGAAGTGTTAATTTAAGTCGATGTAGAAGCCAATTACCCATTATTTTTTGTCTTAAATAACAACGATTCATTACTAGTATTCACTCCCAAACCTAAGTTTTTAAATAACATTTTACAGCTCTCTTCATCGATTGCCGATTGACAACTATTTTTGCTTGCTAATCCAACATCTCGTACTAACAACGCTAAATCAAATTCAATGGTAGAATTTTCCAAGGTAAAAGGTAAAGCAACAGACACGCGATTAGGATACAAACATTCATTTTTTGGTGCTCGTACTGGGCTTAATGCTTTACAACCTGTAGAGCCTAGGTGAAATAGCCAGTCATCATTTTGAGAGACTAACTCGGCCCGCATAAATTTATGCCCCCCTTGCCATCCCCAAAACATTGAAGCGTCATTTAATGGGCTAGGCTGGGTTAATGGATTCAGGTGATTAAGTGCAAATGGTACACCTAAAGTAAAACGAATATCAGTAACAACAGCCGCTTCATCTAATGGCATTAATTCGAGTTGCCAATAACCTTTGCCATTTTTTCTATCACAGATCTCTCCCAGTAAAGCGACATTGTCTGCTTGATTTGCATTTGTTGTCATCAGCCAAGGTTGCCAACCCTTACTATTGGTATTCACTTCAACGCCATGTATAAAAAACTGTAACTGCTGATATTGCCACTTTTGTGATTCGCTACTTTTTAATTCATGAACATCAGAGAAACTGCTTGCACAGTTAATGTCAGTATTTTTATAAACAGCTTGAAAAGAAATTTTTGTGGGCTGTGACTTTTGAAAACATCCTGAAAGTAAGGTAATACTTAACCCAAAAATAGTTGTGACAGATAAAATCTTTTTTAATATATAACGGTTCATTTGAATAAGGCTTAATCGTTGAATGCAAAGTAATATTTACATGAAGTTAAGGTAATGTTAACGAGTTGGTTTTAAATTGTACGTTAACTTGCTATGGTAAAGCCATCAAATATTGAGCAGCTAAAAAAAAACGAGCACATTATGGCTAAAATATCATTACATCTTGGCATTGCAATTATTTCAATATCTTATTTTTTACTCTCTTCAAATACATTCGCTCATTCAGAGCATGATAAGTCGAGGTTTGTTGCTGTTAATGGCGTAGATAAAGACCGCTGTGATAATGTTCTTAGACCCTGTAAAACAATTGCCTATGCGGTTAGCCAAGCAAACAAAGGTGATAACGTACTTGTTGCTTCTGGCGACTTTACAATCACTTCAAGCGAAGAACTATTTTATTTAAAAAGCGCTCTTGTCTCAGTCGTCGGAGGCTATAATCAATTTGATCATTATCAATCGCAAAGCCCTCAGTCAAATGTTACCACTTTACATAATATTCCAATTGAAATGGTTGATGAGCTTCGCAGCAACGGTTTTAGCGTTATTGCAGATGGTAAAGCCTTTGCTAAAGATAAAGATTTAAAACAAAAACTTGCAAGTTATTATCAACTCAGTGAAAGCCAAGCAAATGAACCTTGTGTTAATGGCAAAGCTGATATTTTTGACTGCAATAACATTGATTTACTCGCTCATTTCCCATTAACTGCAATGTCGAGTGATCCTGTTGAAGGCAATGATATTTGGGGCCATGTAGATTTAAATACGGGTAATGAATTTGCTATTATGGGCGTAAAAAATGGCGTTGTTGTGGTTAATGTTACAAACCCAACCACTCCTGTTGAAGTGGGTACAATAGCTGGAGTAACGTCAACATGGCGAGATGTAAAAGTTTACCAATACTTTGATGAAAATATCAATTTATGGCAAGCCTATGCTTATGTTACAACCGAAGGTGTTCGAAATGGTCCAACAGATTATGTGACTATTATTGATCTTAACAATCTTCCTCATTCAATAACCTTAGTTGAAAAGAATAAAGTGGTCAGTAGAGCCCATAATGTTTATATCACTAATGTTGATCATACCCTTAATATAACGCTTCCAGATCAAACAGCTTCTCTGCAACTTATTGGCACAAACAGTAGAGGTGGAGCTTTCCAAAGCTATTCATTAGAAAACCCAAAAACATTAGTCAACGTTACTGCTAACAATTTTGGTAATGGCTACACCCATGATGGGGCTTCTCTTGTTATAGATGATCAACGTTCAGTTAATGATTGTGGTTTAACGTCAGGTAGCTGTACTGTTTTCATTGATTTTAATGAAGACGTCATGAAGTTATGGAATATCACCGATCCAAATAACTCAACTCAGTTAGGTGCGGCTGAATATAACGACGTAGCTCCGAACAATAAATATGTACATTCCGGTTGGGGCACTGAAGATAAGCAGTTCATTTTATTACATGATGAATTTGATGAATTTCGTGGTGGATTAAACACCACCGTTAGAATATTTTCAATTGGGGACCTAACGAACCCAACACAGGTTGGCCAATGGACAGGTCCTACACAAGCGATTGATCATAATGGTTTTGTTCGAGGTAATAGATACTATATGTCTAACTACGAACGTGGCTTAACCATTTTAGACATTACGGATCCTACAACGCCTACTGAAGTTGGGTTCTTTGATACTTTCACACCGAGTAACTCAGCAAGCTTTAATGGTGCATGGGGCGTTTATCCATTTTTACCGTCAGGAAATATTCTCGTTAGCGATATTAACAGTGGTCTGTATGTACTAAAAGATAATGCAAAAGCTTCAACGAAAGGAATGTTCAGCTTTACCAGTAAAAGCACAGAAACCGCTCAAGGAACAACACTCAACCTCATTGTGCAACGTAATGGTTCAGACATTACAGAAAGTACTGCGGTAAGTTACCAAGTAATTCAAGGTAGCGCCAAAAAAGGCACTGACTTTGATGTAGAAAACAACACACTCACTTGGGCTGCAAACGATAATACCAATAAGACAATAAGTATTGATATTGCAGATGACCTAACAAATACCGAATTGTCAGAGTCTTTTTTTATACGTTTATATAATCCAACAAATGGTGCAACACTTGGCTCAAACAGTTACAACACTATCAATATTACTGGGTTAATAGACAAAGGAACGGGAAGCTTTGAATTCGACGAGCAAACAATCGCAGAGAATGTTGATGAATACACCGTAAATGTTAACCGAATGGGTAGCACATCGGGCAGTATCTCATTCCAGTATCAACTGACTTCAGGGCAAGCGATTATTGGTAGCGATATCATTGATGCATCGGGGCAAGTATCTTGGGGCGAAGGTGAAAGTGATACTAAAAAAATTATATTAACTATTATTGATGATATTGAAGAAGAAGAAAATGAAACGTTCACCTTAACCTTATCAAGCATCGATAATAGTCGGTTAGGTAATAATGCAGAGATTATATTCACTATTGCTGATGATGATCAAAATACAGCACCTATGGTTACCCTAAGAGAAAATTTTGAAGTAAATACTAATCAAGGTGTAACGTTAACGGCTCAAGCCATCGATGCAGAAAGCGACAGTATGACCTACTTATGGGAGCAAACAGCAGGCTCAACGGTATCAATAACTAACGCTGATATGTTATCAGCTAGCTTTACAGCCCCAAATAACGCTACCTCGTTAACATTTAAACTTACCGCTACTGATTTCAGAGGTGCATCAAGTACAGGGAGTGTTATTGTTTCAGTAGTCGCACCTGTTGTAGTAACACCAACGCCCAACGCACCAAGTAGCGGCGGCACAATATTATGGCTAACAATCCTTTCATTATCTTTATTAACCAAGAGAAAAGTCATTATCAATAAATAGTATCTAGGCAATAGTGATATAAAATCACCCGTATTGCCTAACAATTAAGCGAACAACGTAAAATTTAGCATTTTTTAAAAATACGCTAGTGACAACAAAATAAAAAATGCTTATACTTCACGCCGCTTTAAGTTGAAGTCTCAATTTAAAGCTGATAAAAAGATGGCCCCTTAGCTCAGTTGGTTAGAGCATTCGACTCATAATCGACAGGTCCCCTGTTCAAGTCAGGGAGGGGCCACCATTTCTACTAGTACACACCAGGTTAACAACCACTAACAAAATAGGCAAACTATCTATACAAGGTCTAGTTGTGGGTCTAGTTAGCATTTATTTATTCTTTTTCTTATGATTTTCTTAGTTATATTTCTTCAAAGACTATCAATAACTTTTTTTAAGTAAAACACTCCGAAAAAATTAACAATTATTAACACTACAAAGTCTTTTTATAAACCGCAAATACTATTAATGCTAAGTTAATTATTTAAGTTTGAAAGTAAGGTTTTGATAGGTTTATGCATTTTCGTATAGGTGAGGTTTAGGTTAGGTTATGTTAGGTTTATCTTAGGTTATCTGAGGTTCATTGGAGAATCTCTAGCAGCAGTGCCACGTAATTGCATTTACCTAAAAAAACCAATTACATTTAACTATGCCACAATATTTCGGCCTTATTAAAGCTGTCACTTTGGATAAGTTGAACACTGCTAATGCTCACTTTTGCCACTTTGCGGACATTAGCCAATAAATGTCTAGAATCTTTCGGATTAGGTTTTGTATTGGTAACACCGCAGGAAACAGTTAACCATAGACTATTTGAGATCATATTATTTGTTGTGTTTATGAAATGCTTTTAAATCAGAGTCTCATTTTAACTTATGCTATTTCTTATGGATATTCCTATCTACAATTTGAATTGTTTTTTGACATTATGTTTTTAGATAAAAAATTATCAATCATATTCATGTGTCTTACCCAAATACCATGACCACCATATAATTCAAGGTGTTCGTAATTATGAGAGAAATTGTTTAATTTTAAACGCTCTATCATCATTTCTGACATTACAGATGAAGGCCAAAGTTCATCGTTTGTACCCGACATCATTAAAATGGGTCCATTTATCTTTTCTACCTTAATTGCCGCCAACTCAACTGCCAATGTGTTTGTTAGCATATCTTCGTAAAAACCTAGAAAATCACCACTACCCCCTTTTAGTTTCGCTCGCCAGTTCGCAGGCACAAATGGTAATGATTCACCGTTCATTGAAAATGAAGGAGTATTCATTACTATCGGGAAAGATATCTTGATCATAGGGTTTGTTGTTGATGTAAAATTTACGTTACTTGGTGAAAGAGCTACTACGGCTTTATACTCAGAGTAATAACTTGCAAGTAATAAAGCCATCTCACCACCTTTAGAACCACCAATAATAGCGATGCAGTTTTCATTTATATTTGGATTTTTAGCAGCATTCAAAACCGCATCATGAACCCCATTCAATGCGATACGATCTAACTTTTCGGGTATTCCCTTCTCTCCAAAATATGCAATGGGCAAAAAAGCATACCCTCGTTTATTTAGAGATTTTCTATAGCCCACCCATTTATCCCAAATATTTCCTCCTTCCGAGCCTCCCAGCGCTACGATTAGCGGTTGTCTTTTTCCTTCTCCCAGATATAACTTAGCACCAACCTTGCCATAGTTTTTCGGCAGGTCATGTTCATCATAAAACGACTCTGAGAGTAATTCAAAGCCTAGAATAAGCAAAAATGGTAATAGTGATAAACCTAAACACCAAATCAATATCTTTGGAATAACTTTTTTCATTAGCACTCGTATCTACGGATAATATTCTTATTTGCAATTTGGCAGTAATTTAACGTTTATTACACAGTCTTAGCAAACCAGATAATATGACTCTGATAATATCCCATAATTTCAATGAATTAAAAAGTACATCAATTAAGTTTTTCATAAAACACAGATGTATAAAGGCTAGTATGTTACAAAAATAAGGAAATATACTAAGCTGGCTTAGTAATTAATGGTTAAATGCCCATTAGAAAATATATGGAAAATCATTTAAAGTTAATGACATTGAAGCGCACCAAGTGATCATATTTATTAGTGGCAAACCTAATGTTATTAGGTGACAGTATTAGATGATAATGACTGGCAGTTCTGATGCAATTAGGTGGCACAACTGATGTAATTGTCCAGTTCATTCTTTAAGGTCTTTAAAACTCTTTTTATAATGCAAGAAAACTATAGATTGATAATACCTCTAATATTGAAAGTATTTATAATCTCTTTCTATCAAATATATTCGTTTTATGTGATGTTAAATGTGATTCATGCAAAGAGCATTACTAAATATCCGATAACAATCTTATGACTAATTGTCTGAATCGTATGAAATTTGAATCTTATATTATAAAAGGGAAGTGTGATGAATGAGTTATTAGGCGGTGGGGTTGGTGTCGCAATTATTTTATTTTTATTTGTTTTGGCTGTTTTATGGTTTTTATTACCATTCGCTATTTTCGGAACAAAAGATAAACTAAGTGAGTTAATTGCTGAATCTAAAAAAACTAACGAGCAGTTAAGTGCTTTAAGATTAGAAGTTGCCACTTTGAAGGCCAATGATGATCCAGTCATTAAAGCAAGTAGATAAACATATACACGCAATAGTTCACGTTGCTAAATAGATTTATTCTGTAAAGCTATAAGGTCCGACACATGAAATTATGCCTGTGTTCGGACCCCTTCAATTTTAAAATCATCACTTTAATCTACTATTAGAATAATCTTTTGTTTGTAAAGACCGATACCCTTTACCTCTCGTTTTAGCTAAGTAAGATAAGTGATAAATGGCATCTTGCCGTGATTGAAAGTCATCTCGATTAACCATACGATAGGGTATCTTTGTCATGTGACCACCTCGCACAAACCACCATGCATCTTGAATCATTTCCCATAAGCTAAATGGTGTTCTAACTTTTCGTCCCTCAATGAATATTGCCATGTGATAATGTTGCTGTTTTGAGCGTTCGTGTTCCCTGCACCACGCATAACCAATATCATTAAGCTTGTATTTCGCTCGGAGCCTGTTAAAAAGTAATTTTATGAATTTTGATAACTGTTCATTGTTACCAGTATATTCTTCTAAGTGCAGATCAAACCTAATAACTAACACTCTGCTGTATTGCTTAGTCATTGCATTAAGTTGATTGATGATTGCCTTCATTGGCTTGGTATAAATAGCTAACGGATATCCAGCTTTGCTATAGCCTGCATTAATTGACCAAATTTCTTTATCTACAATAATGTATTCTGATGTAGTGGAATATTTACCCATAATAAAAAGACATAGTTAGATATTATTAATTACCCCCACCAAAGTTAGTAATTACTATCGCAGTTTAAATCCTGTAAATAATAAGGTGCTAGGTGATAATAAAAATAATCGCATACCTAAAACCCCATAATCAGATTTCACCTTATTACATACACAATATAGTATTTTTAACTGAGGTTTTATCAGGTGGTTGTTCATAATTCTAATTTATGTATATAATCCTTTGTTAGCTGGTGGCCCTTGCCGTCAAACTTGAACCACCAGTATTAATACCTAAGCCTATTTTCGATTATTCATTTATGTTTTATCGGATATAGGTTTTTCTTTTTGCTCTAATACATATTTCATAATCCCCCTTATTTTCCCTGTTACGGGGCTACGATTATTTATAGGTATATGCCGAATGTTCATTATTTTACTTAATGTAGAAACAACTCTTGGCACGTCTACTATTGCATACATTAACCGAGCTTCATCTGTGTTGATTGGCCCTATATTCTCAAGATGATTTTGTATGATTTTCACTTGTGTTAGCGTTGGATTATTCATTAGACACTCCCTTGGTTATCATCTAACCATTGAGTGATTACTGAGGTCTTCCATCCAAGGCATTTACCGTTAAGTAAAATAGGGGGTGGCAATACTCTATCTTTTTTCCAATATCGCCAAATTGTAACTTTTGATTTATTTATCAGTTTGGCTAAGTCAGCCAGAGTCATTATTTGATTGTTTGACATGCTTTATAATTCCTTAAAGTTTGTTGAAAGCACGTGTAATTCTACGCAGATATCAAAAATAGACACTGAGGGCAAAACACCAAAAGGGCTTATGGTGTATTAAATTTTTTTATTTCTTCCTTTGGATTTTACAATGGGGACTCTGTTATCGATATTAGAGTAATATTTTCTCTGTTTAGTTAATTGATCACCGACAGTTTTTGTTTTTCTATCATTTATTAAGCTTGGAAATTTTCTTTCGACTTCATTTGTCGTGGGTGCTTTACCGTATATCCAAAAATTTAAATATACTTGTTGAGCTAATTCATTGGCCCAATCTGACTTTGAAGATGCTTCTCGTTGTGAGCGACCTGTTGCGATTAAAGCGTTAATATTTGATTCTATATTATTTAAATTTCCAGCTCTTTGCCCCATTAAAAATATCTCATTAAATACAAGATTGTCATCATCACAACTCATTACTATTCCACAATCTGAAATCAGTGCATCAACTTGAGTTCCATTATCTTTATATAAATTAAGCTCACCAATTCTAAATTGAATTAACCTTAACTTTTTAATGTAGTAACCTATTAGATTGTTGGCAATCATAGGTATACTGTTAATAGCAAATGCACGTTCGCAACGTTCAGGTTTGTCAAAAATATCTGACTTTTCAAATTCCCAACATTTAATGATAAACTCGAAATCATCAAATTTTTTGTTTAATTCATGCTCTATAGAAAAAGACACTATGCTTTCAATGCGATCTTTTATTAATCTCATTTTTTTTCTTAATTCATCTAATTGATCATTAATAAAATTTATTTCTAACTTCGCCACTCTTTTAGCTTTTTCCAATAAACTCTGCGCCAGCTCAGTCGAGTTTATTGGCATTCTTTGCCCTTTATTAGCATATACACCACCTTTTAAATCACGTATTGAGCAATGCAATTTCATTTCTAAGTCTTGTAATTCCTTAAGTGGTTCTTGATGCTTAATTGCTATATGAATTTTATTACTAACATCCAGTTTTTGTTGCTCAAGCTTCTGCTCTAAAAGAGCATCTTCATCCGACATCTTTACGAATAAAGTTATGTAGTTATCGTTCATTATTGACCACCTAAAGCTATTACATTGTTAACAGCAACATTGTTCAATTCACGCTCCCATATTTCTAATGCCCTTAGCTTTTCAGGCATATATTCATAACGGTCATAATGTTTTGAACTAACATCTTGTAAGGCGTGATTTTGCAGTCTATCCCTAATAGACTTACTAATTCCTAACTCCCCCATTAATGTTTTACAGGTTCGTCTAATATCACGAGGTATAAACGAGCGTATCTCGCTGTTTTCACAATATCGACTAACAGCCTTAGATAATGAGTCTAAGTTAATATGACGCTCCTCAGAGAGCCTGTGCGGAAATATAAAACCATTACAGCTCCCAACCTTTTGCTTGGTTAAAATATTTATAGCTGAATCTGTTAGGGGGATTAAATGAGGTCTTTTGTTTTTTGATAAATCAGCGGTGATTAGTAAGGTTTTAGCCTCCCAATTTATAGCGTCCCACTTTGAGCTAGCAAGCTCATAAGGTCGTTGACCACCTGTATAAAAACATAAGCTCATTAAGTTTCGGATATGCTGGCCCATTTGAAAGCGGATAAATTCACTATCTAAATCCAAGAGCAACAACTTAACCTCTCCATTGCTAAGAAAATGCTCACCAACCTTTTCTGCTGATTTTTGCTTAGGAATTGCCGATACTGGGTTATACAACAAACCAAATTTAGCAGTGCCGATATAATTTGCAGGGTCGTTATCATGTGACAGGCCATAATTAAATGCCGCCATCAAATAACTTCTTACTCGATTACTTTGAGTATTCGCCCCACGCTTTATCATGTGGGCCAATACACTAATTAAATCGTCTTTGGTTACGTCTTTGGCTTTGGTTGCTGGCGGTATAAATGGATAGGTTTCTTTTTCTAATGCAGATAGTACGGTTTTAAATGTACGCTTACCGTCTTTTTCCATTTGTGCAGTATAGCTTGTAAATAATTGTTCAATACTTCCCTTTTGTGCTTCAAGCTTTACTTGGTTTTCTTTTTCTTGATTTATGATCCCCTGTTCAAGTCTTGGATCAACCCCACGCTGTAACATAGCTCCGTATTCTTTAGCCTTTTCCCTAGCATCTGCCAAGCTCATACCAAGTGCTTTATCGCTAGTCTTTCCGCCATCGTTCGGTACATTGCCGATTAAAATGAAATTGGCTTTAGTTCCAACAAAATACCTGAATACAAAGCGTTTACTGCCACTAGGATAAATTTTAACGCATAAGCGCCCCATTCCTTTGGTTCCGTCATCATCTGACACATAGTATGCAGAATTCTTTTTAAGTAGTCCTGTGATCTTGTTTGGGGTTAATTTTGCCATCTTTCATCCTTGTTGCTAACTAGACCTTATTTGAAACGGGGTCTAGTTGTGGGTCTAGTTAGAGTGTAACTTAATGAAAGGATATAAAACAGGAGGAAAGCCCACAAGGAATTGTTACCCATTTAAATCAAGGGTTTATATAGGGTTTGTTGCTTGATGTTATTTGATGAAAACTATACTTCGCTTGACTCATAATCGACAGGTCCCCTGTTCAAGTCAGGGAGGGGCCACCATTTCAAATATTACTATCCTCGTAAGAATTTACTAAAGAATATTTTAATCTGAAATTAACTTTAGTTATCACTGTAGTAGTAACTCCAATAAAGTTATGTACGATAACACTCGCTCTTGCCGTGTCGGAAATTTGTACGAATACCCCGTCCCTTTAAGATATCCCGAAACGCTAGGGTTACCCTAGTGGTATTGGTGTAAAAATCCACTGTGTGAATATAAGGTGAGTGCTAAATTTTGACATGTAGGATGATGATAGTTATTACTATACGCCTAATCCCAACCCTATTCTGTTCTTATAAAATTCGGTAATGGAATACTCTGACGTGGTTTACGACCTCTAGCTTTAGGTTTCTAATAAACCTATTAACGTTACTCACAAAGTGTTAATGAAGCGAATGACTAAGCGGTTTAGTTGTGTATAAAAATGCGTTTAGCTTTACAAATTTTGTATCTACACAACTAAGTAGATTATTTACTCTTTAGCACTCCCTATTTTGTTACTCTAAAAAAGTCTTCTGCTGCTTCAGTTAAGCTAGAGAGGTTTTTATTCTCACGCCGGCTTATTGATTATCATGGTTAATAGTAAATTATTAGCAATAACTTTGTTTTAAGTACGTTCATATCAATAATAACTTGTTATTTTTAATGTAGTATAAGATCGGACTTGCTTACTAGGCTATGATCTTTCAAAGCCCTCTAAGAAATAAAAACAAATAGAATAGGGATAAATAAACAATGGTAAACATGTTAATTGCATATCAACTTGATGGCGGTGATGTTATCGAGATTAATCATCCAGAAGAGTTCGAGTTCAAAGATTTAGATGGAAATAGCTTAGGAAATGCTCAGATTATCAAGCGCCATAATAACGATCTGATATTAGCCGAAGCTGCATTTGTGATCTCAGCCGAACATGCAAAAGTTATGATACCAAGCGATGCGGCATTCATGGAATCCAAAGCAGGCGTAAAGCAACCTTTTGACTTTAACGGGCTCGTAAAAGGCTGTGGATTTGACTCTGTTAAATATAAATTTGATAAACAAGGTAATGAACCAACTGACTGGGTTATCGCCTATCCTCTAAAGCACTAAGCCTAAAAAGGTCGCTAGTCATACCAGTGACCTTTGTTATAACTTTGAATAGACCAGGTTATGAGATTATTTCAACATCAGGCTAAGCGAATATATCTGTTTCAGAACGACTGAATATTGATTTAAATAGAGGGTTTAGTTATCAGGTTAAGAAACACTGATACGTAAACTAAACTTAGTCATATTTTATTATATTTTTTTTAACAAAACATAATCGATATGCTCAAGAGAATAAGCTGTAATATGTATAAAACTATTATTTGCGCAATAGAAGCTAGTGATGAAGGACAGGAAGTACTTTCAAAAGCCCATGAGTTATCTCAACTATACCAAGCTAAATTGTTTGTTACTCATATCATCCCATATACATTGCTTCCTAAAGACTATCAAAAAGAATTAAAAGAAAGTGCATTACCTTCAATTGAATTAAATGCCGCATCATTAGGTATATCAAAGAAAGATGTCTCGGTCACATTTGGGAAACCCTACGAGCAAATTTGCATACTTGCAGAAAGAAAAAAGGCAGACTTAATTATACTTGGTACCCACTCTAAAAAAGGTATTCATGCTTTGATTGGGTCAACAGCAAATGGTGTTGCCAATTATGCTAAATGTGATGTTTCACTTATTAAAATTTAAAGTGCTTTTTTTGATAAAAAATCTAAATGTGCTCTTTCAAATAAATAACTAATGCCGCCAACGTGGCATTAGTTATTATTAGAGCAATGAAGATTGCACTCTTAGGTTACCTACAATAGTCATATTAAGTGAAATTACTTTTAGTGGCTCACTATCTTCTTCTAATAACAACGCTAATACCCTGGATATTAAAAGCTCATATACATGAGTTATTTAACAGTAAGTTTAATTCCTTTAAACCGAACATGAATCGTCAATAACTGGCCTTAAAGTATTATTTACATATTAATTTTTCGACATTTAATGAGATATTTCACCCATTCTAAAAACCGGTCAAAATCATCATATCTCTTATAATGTTCTAGGATTATAGTCACTTAGGCGTTTTAGTCATAATGTATATTAGGAAGTGATCACCTTCTCATTCAATGTAGCTGTTGGATATTTAAGCTAAGAAAAATGAATAAATTTTATCAAACTAACATGACTAAAGCTCATTCGTAATATATTATTATTTTTAGGGAATCGTATATAAAAACGGCAGTTATAAGAATTATGGATTTAGATAAATTTAAACAAATTAATAAAGCATTCGATTACCTCTTTGATTCATTGGTGATCACTGACCTACAAGGCATTATTACTGACTGGAATAAAGGCTCTGAAAATTTATACGGCTATTCCAAAAAAGAGATCATTGGTCAGCCTGTTGATATTTTACATCTCCCCGAAGACACCGAACATATTACTTCAGAAGTTATCAGCTCTGTAGAGAAGTACGGAAAATGGACTGGTGAAGTTAGAATGCTCCATAAAGATGGTCATATTGGCTGGATTGAATCTATGTGTGTGCCACTTTTTGATGCTAATCATCAGCTCGTCGGCGCATTAGGTGTAAATCGAGATATATCAGACCGGGTAAAAGAGACTAAACGTCTTGAGCACCTAGCTCATTATGATCAACTGACAGAAATTCCAAATCGATACCTAGTGTTTGACCGAATTGATCACCTAATTGATCAGTCTGAACGTGATATGAGAACTTTTGCGTTGCTTTTTATTGATTTAGATAAATTTAAAATAATTAATGATACCAAGGGTCATGCGTTTGGTGATCAAGTGCTAGTAGAAGTATCTTTACGTCTTAAGCAGTCAATTCGTAATTCAGATACCGTTGCAAGAATTGGAGGTGACGAATTTGTTATTTTACTTGAGAATATGATTGATAAATCTAATGTAGATTCTGTGATTAAGACTATTATGGATACGATTAGCAGACCCTTTAAGATTAACGATGAAAAGTTAACCGTGAGTTGTAGTATTGGTGTTTCAATTTATCCTGACGATGGTATTACCACCGATAGCTTAATCGCAACAGCAGATAAAGCTATGTATAATAACAAACATAAAAAATGACCTCAGCTGATAAATGAGTTTAGATATTTTCGATGCTATCTTTGATTTTTTGATCTTAAATAAGCACGCTATTAGCCATTAATTTGATTGCTAAAGGTTATTTTAACGAATACTGCTATTACCTCCCCTCTTATTGACCTACTAGTTAACCTTGATATTCAGCCCCAGCCTAGTTAACAGCTAGCTTATACTAGAGAATAAATTGACTTTTAACTGATTGAGAATAGACTAAAAACTAGTTTATATTTCAATGAGATAAATTATTATGTCTACTAAAGCTTTCGCTACTTGTTCTTGTCTATTCACATTATTTATAACCTTAGCAACACTTAGCGGTTGTGATAACAAAAAACCAGGTATTGCCTTAGGTACGTTAGAAAGAGAACGCATAGCGCACACAGCAACAGTGAGTGAAGTTATCACGGCATTACCTGTTAGTGCAGGTAGTCAAGTTACTGAAGGTACAATATTGGTTAGGCTAGACGACACCCTTCAAAAAGCGTTCGTTGCTAAAGCCCAAGCTCAGATGCAACAAGCAAAAGCTAATTTAGAAAAAGTACATAATGGGGCGCGTAAAGAAGAAGTTGCCGCGGCATCTGCAGAAGTCGAGGGCGCGAAAGCCGCACTGATCAAAAGTGAGGCAGACTATAAACGCACTCAAATACTGATAAAACAAGCATTATCTAGTCAGGTAACGCTCGAAAGTTCCCTTGCATTACGCGATGAAAATAGAGCTAAATTACACAGCGCTCAAGAAAAACTATTACAACTAATTAATGGTGCTCGTATCGAAGACTTACAAATAGCTGAAGCTATTTTAGCAACCGCGGTTGCGGTACTCGACAGTGAAAATAAAAAACTCAATGATTTAACCATTACCGCAAAACGTGATGGTCTATTAGACAATCTTCCATGGAACCTCGGTGAACGTGTCACACTCGGAAGCCCCGTAGCAATTGTATTAGCGGGACGTGCTCCTTTTGCACGTGTCTATGTGCCAGAGCCCTACCGAGTAAAAATTAAAGTCGCTGATAAATTAACCGTACAAGTTGATGGTTTAACAGATACGATTATTGGTACTGTGCGCTGGATATCTTCTGAACCTGCTTTTACCCCTTACTTTGCATTAAACCTAGAAGAGCGTGCAAATCTTATGTATTTGGCTGAAATACAATTACCTGATAGTGCTGCAGAGCTGCCAATGGGTGTGCCAGCGCAAGTTATAATGCCATGAAGCACTTAAACGATAGCCAAGAAAAAAATCTTAATAGCTCTTTTGCGATAAACGCAGAAAAGCTCACTCGAAAATTTGGCGAATTAACGGTAGTATCTGCGCTAGATTTATCTGTAGAGAAGCAAACTATTTACGGATTTTTAGGCCCCAATGGCTCAGGTAAAACCACGGCAATTCGATTGCTGACCGGTTTATTAATTCCAACGAGTGGTCAGGTTAACGTTTTGGGTTGTCATTTACCGCAAGAGGCCAATAAACTGCGAATGAAAATTGGCTATATGACGCAAAAGTTCTCTCTCTATGAGGATCTTACCGTTAAAGAGAACTTGCAATTTATCAGTCGAATTTATGGTCTAACGGCTAATCAACAAAAATCACGACTGAGTGAATTATTAAGTATTCATCAATTAACACAGCAAAGTCAGCAACTTGCTGGCAGTATGAGTGGTGGTCAAAAACAAAGGCTAGCGCTTGCCGCCGCAGTGATACATAAACCTAAGTTACTCTTTTTAGATGAGCCCACTTCGGCGGTTGATCCGCAAAACCGACGAGAGTTTTGGGAACAATTATTTGATCTTTGCGATCAAGGAACCACAATATTAGTCTCAACGCATTACATGGATGAAGCGGAGCGTTGTCATAAGCTGGCCATCTTAGAAAATGGTATAAAAAGAGCGGATGATAGCCCACAAAACTTAATGAATAATATGGCTGCTCAAGTGGTTGAGGTAGGCGCAAGCAATATACGTCAAATAAAAGAGAACTTGATCAAATTGCCACAAGTGATTTCTGCCGCCCAGCTCGGTACCCACTTGCGTGTATTAGTAAATAAAGAAGAAAGTAACCCTATCGCATTATTGCAGCGCCAGCCTTGCTTAAATGATACAGCTAAACTTGTTATTGTTAGACCCAGTCTTGAAGATGTCTTTGTTAGTTGCACCGGCCAAGGGGTGACACAGTAATGAAAATATCACTATTAAGAATTCAAGCCATTGTTATAAAAGAACTACTGCAACTTAGACGCGATAGAATGACCTTTGGCATGGTCATAATGATCCCCCTAGTACAATTACTGCTATTCGCTTTTGCCATCAACACCAATGTGCGAGATATCCCAGTTGGTGTTGTAGATCATAGTCAGACATCTTTGAGTAGAGTATTACAGCAAACCGTTGCAGCAACAGGCATTGTTAAATTTACTCACAGTTATTACTCGGTAAAGGAAGCACAAGCCGCCATCGATAGCAGTGAAGTGCGTGCAGTATTAATTATCCCACAAGATGTTAGCCACCGTTTAGTTCGACACCCAAGTGTAGGTTTTGGTTTGCCACCCTCGAGTAAACAAGAAACGAGCAGGCCAATAGCACAGTGGTTAGTTGATGGCTCTGATACTGTTATAGCAGGTAGTATTAAAAGTTTACGTAATATGCCACTTACAGAGTTATTAGATAAGCCCGCCAACCGAAATACCGCAACGTTTGAAGTGACCTTACTTTATAATCCAGAGCAACGAAGTGTGGTTAATATAGTGCCTGGACTTGTTGCCGTGATATTAACAATGACAATGATAATGTTTACCTCGGCCGCCATTGTTCGCGAGCAAGAGCGCGGTAATATGGAAATGTTAATTACGACACCACTTAGCTCACTTGAGCTGATGATTGGTAAAATATTTCCCTATATTTTTATTGGTGCGATTCAAGTCTGTATTATTCTTGGTTTAGGTTATTGGCTATTTGACGTCCCCTTTAATGGCGGTTTTGCCCAACTAGCACTTGCGACTTTACTGTTTATTTGCGCCAGCTTAGTACTGGGTTTAGTTATATCGACAATTGCTAAGAACCAATTACAATCAATGCAAATGACAATATTTATTTTACTGCCATCTATATTATTATCTGGTTTTATGTTCCCTTATGAAGGTATGCCACTGCCCGCACAATATATTGCTGAAGCACTGCCAGCGACACACTTTATTCGCTTAATAAGAGGTGTAGTATTACGTGATGTTGCCGTTATTGAGATGAGTTTTGATATGCTATGGTTAATTGCTTTTACCTGTTTTGGTTTACTTGTTTCAGCACTGCGTTTTAAGAAAACACTCGACTAGCTTACCTGATGGTTTCATTGCACAAGCTGAGATATTTGAGTCAATGAAAGAATATAAAAGTGGCGCGAAACTAAGCCACTTTTATATTTTATTATCACACAATATCCTGCATTATTTATAGTAAGTTAATTAGCACTATTATTTTCTGAGGCTTGCTGCAGAATTTGAAATTTCTGGTCTTTAAGGTAGAGCGGATGGTAAGGCCCCACCGGAACTGTACCAACAAACTGGCTATTAGCCTGTCTTGCATAACGGGTGTAATCAGCTGCTGCTGTGTTTACCGCTGTCGCTATTGCGCCAACAATCAACCCTGCTAAACCACCACCATTATTTCCACCACTAAGATCAACAACAACCGTGCCGGTATATTTCCATAACGTCGAAGATGTTTTTGTTGATTTTATTTCTGCTTCAATTGATACGGTTAAGCTTGAAGCAATAACCAAATAGCTAGTGTCCCACTTAAGTATTTTGGTAAATAACACCGCATCCGCACCGAAGTACTCATGAAATTTATTAAGTGGCATGTCGTAAACAAGTTCAGCATCATAAATACCTTCTTGTTTCAATATTTCTGATGTTAGCTCGTATGGAAAAGTATAATACCCCTGAAACGCGATAGGCATTTCGACCGTAGTCGCATAATAATCTTTCGCATCTGCTGCCGTACTTAAATTGATCGGTGGCATTATTAATAATGAACGTGGTTTTTCATTATACATCTCTGGGAATTCGTCTAATTTAGTGACGAGGTTTTTACTGACACAGCCTGAAACAAAAACAACAACGAGAGCAACCAACAACGTTCTAGTCTTATTAAACATAATCACTATCCCTGTACCTTAACTTTACTGATCAAATTATTCATAAAGATAACTGATTCTGGATAAACACTTTTTTCCAACTCAAAATAGGAAATTGCCTTTGTGGTATCATTTAACTTTAAGTGCAAATAACCTAAATTGGCGTATACGCCAGGCGGAACACGTAAGCCTTGGTTACCAGAACGTTGAATAACATCTTCTAACGCAAACTTCCATTCGCCTTCAGAAATTTCACCCGCATCCCTTTTCATTGCATAAAATGACTCTGAATATTCACCATAGTCATACATCGGCTTAGGGCCACTTGCACAACCAGTTGCTAGCAGTACCGCACAAGCCATCATTAAAATTTTAGTTTTCATTGTGAGTCCTTAGCTGTTATTTAGGTACATTAAATTCTTTTGACTGGCCGTCACCTAACAGTACAATCCTGTTAACTACTGTTACACCATTCTTGGTGATGGTTACTTGCTGTTTACCCGTAGCAACCTTATAAATGTTACGTGCACCTAATTTATCAACAACGAAAGCCTCTCCTTTACCTACTGTCACTTCTGCCCCTTCGGCATTTCCAGTGAAGTAAACATATGATACGGGCTCAGCAGTTCGAACTCCCTCGTTATAACCACAAGCACTTAAGTACATGGCAATAAACACACACAATGATATTTTTAATAATTTCATTTTATAATCCTTTATTTACTTTCTTGAATGTATAACGAAGAGAAGTCACCTGATGCAATGTATTGACTAAAATTCCCTGTTGAAATTGAAGCAATTGATATCTCACTTTCTGGGGTGTCACCCATAGAAGTCAGCACAACAATGTTACCTATAGGTTTTCCGGGTAAGGTAATAAACATTCCTGTTTGTGGGTTTTTAACTTTGTTACCTGATTTATAAACAGTAAATTTAGAATTTTCAGAAATATTTTGTGATTTACCGCCAGAGATAATGAGGTTACCTTCATCTGAAGAGAGAATGTAAGATTTCCAAGGTTTATCAAGCATGTTTTCAATAACATTTGAGGCTAAGTCGGTAATAGCCGCATTAAGCACTTTATCATTAAGCGAACTGTCATAGCCTGCTTTATCACCAACGCCCATGACACTGCCCGCTTCAGAGAATGCGATCCCTTTACCAGACTCAGAATAGATTATCTGGCCTGTTGATACATCTATTAATCGAATGTTTACCGTTGCATTAGCTTCTTGTTTTTTAACTCTTGAAAAAATTCCTACTTCACTGGTGTTTTTACGGCCAAACTCTGAAATAGAGCCAACAATTAAAAAGTCAGCCGCATTTTTGAGACTCGTCTCACCGCCAATAGAAAGTTCCTTTTCAACTTGCACTAGATCTGCACGTTCAAGCATTATAAATCGATCGGTTTCAAACAACTTAGCCGATAATATATCCATAGCTTGCTTACCAATACGATCATTATTTTTATCAATAAAGAAGCTTTGTCCGTATTTAGTTTCATTAGTAAAACGACCTATCGCGACTTTGCGCTTAAGGTATTTTTTACTAACGACATCCGCTTGCAATGTTTGGCTAACAGCCGCCTTTTTTTGTTTCGTCTCCGTGACGGTTGAATCTTTTACAGTTGCACAACCTGATGCAAGTAGCAAAGATGAAACAATTAACAATTTTTTCATGGTGGTACGTTCCTTTTTTATAATATCGATACTTCTATGTATCGTTAACGTCTTAATAAAATTGTATTAACTACAAATAGTTAAAAATTTTAAGGGTAATATTATACAGGTATAAAAAAGGCTAAATGTAGTCTATATACACTTAATTATGTAAGTTATGTCTTACATTCATAAGGTAAGTCAGCTCGGCTAAACTACAATATAAGTAGTAAAAATTAATTATAAGTCATATTTAAAGTGGAAATTTCGATGAGAAATTTTCATTTGTAGGCCTATAACTTAAGCTGATGTTAAGTTTATTAGCGTTTTACAACGTGATTAAATTGTCGACTTATATTTTGATTGGTGAAAGTGGTAGATAAACTGTTAACATAGCGTTATGTGCTTTCGTTAGTATTAACGCGATTAGACTATCGTCTTATAAATATTTGGAGTAGAAATGAATAATAAAATTATTGGTATTACCCTTATCATTATTGGTGTTGCTGTCGCGATTTGGGGTTATAACATTTATGACTCAGCTAGCGCTCAACTTACTCGTACGTTAAGCGGTGATACGCCTGTTGAAGCTTGGGCAGGAATGATCGGTGGTGTTATTGCTGTTGTTATCGGTATCACAAGAGTAAAGTAACCGTTGATTTTTACAAGTAAACACCTATAAGTGTTTACTTGTAAACTAGGCTTAGCGCTATTTATTTCAATAAATAGCCCATTATATTTTCAACTATTATAAGCATCAGTAAAAATCAATCACGAAAATATCGACAGTCGCAAGACATTAAGATTAAGCGAACAAGATTAGGCTCTCAATGTTAACCATACTCATATTTTTCACCCTGTTTACTGTGCTAACAACCCTTTTGCCCTTGTCTCGACATCCCCATTGGATTGTTAGAGGTATGGATTTTCCTCGCTTACAGTTCACTATACTTGCAACGATTTTGTTACTCGCCCATTTTATTTTTCTTGATCCGCAAAGAGTAAGTACGCAGGCACTGATTATTAGCACAACGCTGTGTTTGATATGGCAGTTATCTTGGATAATACCCTATACTTTTATTTATCCCAAAGAGGTTAAAACCTCTACTGAATGTGATGCTGATAAACAACTTAGCATTATTACTTCAAATGTTCTGACACCCAATCGTAATGCCGATGCACTGATAGCACTGATTAAAAAACATCAGCCCGATGTGCTAGTCACACTAGAATCAGACCTATGGTGGGAAGAACAGCTTAACGTCCTAGAAACTGACATGCCTTATAGCGTTAAATGCCCACTTGATAACCTCTATGGCATGCATGTATTCTCACGATTACCTATCGCCGAACAAGAAATCTGTTATTTGGTTGAAAAAGATGTTCCGTCAATACACACCACAATAGAGTTGCGTAGCGGCGATAAAGTGCGAGTGCATTTTCTTCATCCTGCGCCGCCAAGCCCAACAGAGAATGATGAATCTGCAGAGCGTGATGCTGAGCTGATGATTGTTGCTCGAAGTGTTGCTGACAGTGAGCAACCCGTTATTGTGACAGGCGATCTTAATGATGTTGCTTGGTCTGCTACCACACGACTGTTTCGTAAAATTAGTGGTTTACTCGATCCTCGCGTTGGACGAGGAGTATTTAGCACTTTTCATGTCGACTACCCATTGGTTCGATGGCCTTTAGATCATTTGTTTCACAGCAAACATTTTACACTGCAAAAAATTAAGCGTTTACCGTCAATTGGTTCAGACCATTTTCCGCTGTTAACCCAACTATCGTTTACTGCACTGCGTTGTAATAATCAAGCTGGTATAAAAGCAGACACGGCCGAGCATAAGTGGGCACAAGAAATATCTGAACAACAAAATGTCAGTAAAGGTGATGTACCAAAGCCCGGTGAAACAAGTTAAGCCAATAAACGTTCTGCGTTAATGACTAACGTTTTATAACGGGTTAATCCGTAACTATATTTGCTGATATTTTGCGGATTTGATCAGCGCACTCAGCTAAGACGATAGCACCGGCCGTTGATACATTCAGAGAATTACCCATACCAAACATAGAGATGTGTATTTGATGATGGCTTAGTTTTAATGCCGCTTCACTTACTCCCTTGCGTTCATTACCTAACACTAATGCACAAGCAGTGGGATATGTGATCTCTTTATAGTCAACCGACTGCTGGCAGAGTTCTACCCCAAAAACAGTATAACCGTCGTCTATTAATGATTGTAAGCTTGCCGTTGTGCTATCACTGTATTCAATATCGACCCATTTCGCTTCATTTCTAGAGGCCTTTTTCAATTTTTTATCTGAAATTGTGAGTTCGCCACAAATAATAATTTTTTGAATAGCAAAAGCATCCGCTAAACGAATAAATGCACCAATGTTGTAGCTATTAGTGACATGATCTAAAACCAATACTAAAGGGATTTTTGCCTGCTTTACATATTCATCGCGGGTCGGTTTATCTTGTCTGAGGTCTTCTTTACTTAATTGTATTTTTGAATGCATAATAACGGCTCTTATTAGATACTAAACGACTGTCATTCTACTAGTATTCTGACTAATAGTTGAGGTCGATATTTGATATTTGCTATCTGATATTTGCTATTGGATATTTGATATTTTTAGTTCGTCACGGTTAACCATTTAAACAAACTTTGATTGTAAATTTATGAGCGATCAAGGGCTAGATATTCTGCAGTGAGACTATAACCATCTCAGCCCATTTTACCA